>NZ_JBHWXB010000005.1:0-284565 GCF_042729855.1 Rhodococcus sp. NPDC060090
GTCTTCGCGCGCCGGGCCGGGCCGCCGCCCTCGGCCTGCTTGTCGCTGGGCCCCTTGCGGCCCTTGGGCTCCCAGTGGTCGCCCACCTTCTCGAACTCGTGCTTGACCGCCGCTCGTGTACGTCGGAATCAGCCTCGGTACGGCTCCGCGGAAGTCAGCGTCACCTTCATCTTCTTGCCGTTGGGCAGCGCGTATTCGCGAGTCTCGCCGACCTTGGCCTCGATGAGGGCCTTGCCGAGCGGGGAGCTGGGCGAGTACGTCTCGAGCTCACTGTTGCGCGCGCCCTCTTCGCGGGTCGCGATGAGGAACGTTTCCTTGTCGGACTCGTCGCCGTCGTAGTACACCGTGACGACCGAACCGGGCAGCGCGACACCGGACTGCGTGGGTGCGACGCCGACCTTCGCGGCACTCAGCAACTCCTGCAGCTGACGGATGCGTGCTTCCTGCTGACCCTGCTCTTCGCGGGCGGCGTGGTAACCGCCATTTTCCTTGAGGTCACCCTCTTCACGCCGCTCGTTGATTTCGGCCGCGATGACGGGACGATTGGCAATGAGTTGGTCCAGTTCCGCCTTGAGACGGTCGTGGGACTCCTGCGTCAGCCAGGTAGCCTGGGTCTCGGTCATCATCGATCACTTCCTTCGGGTTGGAGCCCCCGGCTCCGTGGACAAGTCGTGCATACGCAACGACCGCAACAGCACGACCCTCGTCGTTCCCCCTGTAATGCGGTGAACGGGGTCGCACTGTCTCTGATGCAGCAATACACGGCCCCAATGGGTGGAACCGTGTATCCGCATATTCTAGCACCAGTGCGGGGTCGTGCACGGAAGTTGCAGTACAACCCCGGTGTGGACCGCACTGTGGTCAGGGTGTGTGCAGGTATTCCGGAACGTTGAAGCTGCAGCCGTACCCGTCGCCCATGCCCGGGCGCTGTGATGTCTTGACCGTCGAATCCAGTACCACCGTCGATGTCTCCGACGCGGGGACGAAGATTTCACGCCGACCTGTTTCGCTGCCGTCCCGCGATCGCGCACGAACGATGCACACCGCTTCCTGCGACGGGTCCTGGCGCGTGACCGACAACTTGATATCGAGGGTGTCGTCGTCGATGACCTCGAACGCGACCACTTCGTACTCGATCTCGGCGGGCCCGAACTGCTGGAACATCACGAATCCCAGCCCGATCCCCGCGATGACGCCCATAGCCGTGAACCCCCACTTCCTGCCGCGGGTCGTCCGTGTCTTCGACGGATATCTCGCGCTGCGGCGAGGTTCTTCTGGAGTGTCGGTCATCATATTCTTTCGTGCCAGGGCCGAAGTTCGGGTGCTCCCGTGGGGCCACGGCTGACGGAGGAGTTGTCAGGTGGAACTATAGGGGAGGGATCCGAACGGCCCGCACCGGCGGTAGCTGTCCGGTCCCGAGACGTACACGACGGTGAGGTGGAGGAAACACGTGAGCGGACTACGGCTCATGGCCGTGCATGCCCATCCCGATGACGAGTCGAGCAAGGGTGCCGCCACTACGGCCCGCTACGCGGCGGAGGGGCACGACGTGCTCGTCGTGACCCTGACAGGCGGCGAACGAGGAGACATCCTCAATCCTGCGATGGACGTGCCCGGTATCCGGGACCGCATGCCCGAGGTGCGTCGCGAGGAGATGGCGACCGCGGCCCGTCACCTCGGGGTGCAGCATCGCTGGCTCGGCTTCGTCGACTCAGGGCTTCCGGAAGGCGACCCCAAGCCGCCGCTGCCCGAGGGGTGCTTCGCGGTGGTGCCGCTCGACGAGCCCACCCGCAAGCTCGTCGAGGCCATCCGGGAGTTCCGCCCCCATGTCATGACCACCTACGACGAGAACGGTGGCTACCCGCACCCCGATCACATCCGTTGCCACGAGGTGTCGATGGCGGCGTACGACGCGGCAGCCGACCCGAACTACCACCCCGAGCTCGGCGAGCCGTGGGAAGTGCAGAAGGTCTACTTCTCGCACGGCTTCATCCGTAAGCGCATCGAACTGTTCCGCGACGAGTACGAACGTCGCGGCGAGCCGTTCCCGATGGAGGAGTGGCTCAGCCGCTGGCGCACCGAGCAGGGCGATCTCATGGCACGGGTCACCACCCAGATAACCTGTGGTGACTACTTCCCGAATCGCGACGATGCGCTTCGGGCTCACGCCACTCAGATCGATCCGAACGGGTCGTTCTTCGCGGTGCCGCTGGATATCCAGCAGAAGGTGTGGCCGACCGAGGAGTTCGAGTTGGCAAAGACCCGCGTCACCACGAAGATCCCCGAATCGGATCTGTTCGCGGGTATCGAGGACGGACAGGTGAGATGACGTTAGGCACGCTGGCAATCGAGGTTCTCGCGCAGGCACCCGCCGGCCCGGAGTTCGGTAAGGCGTCGCCCCTCGGCCTCGCGCTGGTCCTCTTGCTGCTGGTCGCCATCGTTCTGCTCATCTGGAACATGAACAAGCGACTCAGCAATCTTCCCGAGACCTTCGAGCCGGAAAGCCCCGAGGCCGATCAGGCCGCCGACGAGGGCACCGACCGTGGCGCCGCCGTAGCCGACGCCGCTCCGGCAGACGAGAGCACTGCACAGGCGAACGGAACCGAGGAGAACGGGCGGCACACCACCCCCGGCACGAACTGATCGCACGTAGCGTGGGGGAATGGCGAACAGGCTTGCCGGCTCCCTCAGTCCGTACCTGCGTCAGCACGCCGACAACCCCGTGCATTGGCAGGAGTGGGGTAGCGACGCGCTTGCCGAGGCCCGCGACCGCGACGTGCCGATTCTCCTGTCCATCGGTTACGCGGCATGCCATTGGTGCCATGTCATGGCGCACGAATCGTTCGAGGACGACGCCACCGCGGCGGTGATGAACACAAATTTCGTGTGCATCAAGGTCGACCGGGAAGAACGCCCCGACCTCGACGCGGTGTACATGAACGCCACGATTGCGATGACAGGGCAGGGCGGATGGCCCATGACGTGCTTCCTCACTCCCGACGGGGAGCCGTTCTACTGCGGGACGTACTACCCGAGCGCGCCGCGCGGTGGCATGCCGTCGTTCACCCAGCTGCTCGGCGCGATCACCGACACATGGCGCCACCGCCGCGACGACGTCGCGAAGGCCGCGGCCGCGATCGTCGCCGAACTCCAGCGCAGCAGCGGCGGACTTCCCCCGGGCGCTCGCACGGTAGATCCGCAACTTCTCGACGCGGCGGCAGCGGCGGTCGCGGTCGACGAGGACAGGGTTCACGGCGGTTTCGGGGGCGCACCGAAATTCCCGCCGTCGAACCTGCTCGAAGGTCTGCTGCGCGGGTACGAACGCACCGGGGCATCGGAGACTCTGGGGCTCGTGGAACGCACCGCAGAGGCCATGGCGCGCGGCGGCATCCACGACCAGCTCGGCGGCGGATTCGCGCGTTACAGCGTCGATTCGGGTTGGGTAGTGCCCCATTTCGAGAAGATGCTCTACGACAACGCGCTGCTCCTGCGCGTGTACGCGCATCTCGCCCGGATCACCGATTCGCCGGTGCCGCGTCGCGTGACGGAAGGCATCGTCGAATTCCTGTTCCGCGACCTGCGCACCGACGAAGGGTGCTTCGCGTCGGCGCTCGATGCCGACACCGACGGTGTCGAAGGGCTCACCTACGCGTGGACGCCGCAGCAACTCGTCGCTGTCCTCGGCGACGAGGACGGCGCGTGGGCAGCGGAGCTGTTCGCCGTCACCGAGGCCGGAACCTTCGAGTCGGGTACCTCGGTCCTGCAGTTACCGGCCGATCCGGCCGAGCCCGAGCGCTTCGACACCGTGTGTGCCCGGTTGTTCGCTGCCAGGCAGGACCGACCGCAGCCGGGTCGCGACGACAAGGTCGTCACCGCATGGAACGGGATGGCGGTCACGGGTCTCGTCGAGGCAGGTCTTGCCCTGGGCCGGCCGGACTGGATCGACGCCGCCGCGACGTGCGCTCGCGCACTGCTGAATCTGCACCTGGTCGAGGGCCGCCTGCGACGTACATCGCTCGGGGGATCGGTGGGAACGCCCGCTGGTGTTCTCGACGACCACGGCGCCCTGATCACCGCACTTCTCGCGCTGTATCAGGCGACGGGGGATGCGCATTGGCTCGAACCGGCCCGGACACTGGCGGATCTCGCGCTCACCCACTTCGCCGATCCCGATCGGCCGGGTAGCTGGTTCGATACCGCCCACGACGCTCAACAGCTCGTGGCGCGGCCGCGCGACCCGGTCGACGGCGCGACACCGTCCGGCGCCTCGCTGATCACCGAGGCGATGCTCTCGCTGGCCGCGGTGGTCGACGACGGTGCCCGCTACGCGGAGGCCGCGCGCGCGTCGTTGAGCGATGCGTCGCTCCTGCTCGAACGGGCTCCACGTTCGGCGGGTCACTGGCTCACCGTCGCAGAGGCTGCGGTGCGCGGTCCGATCCAGGTGGCCGTCGTGGGCGGGGGAGAGTTGCTCGAGGTCGCCCGACGCCGCGCGCCGGGCGGGTCGCTCGTCGTCGGCGGCGACCCGGAGTCGTCTGCGCTCTTCGCCGACCGGCCTCTGGTCGACGGGGCGCCGGCCGCGTACGTCTGTCGGGGATTCGTCTGTGATCGACCGGTCACGTCGGTGCCCAAATTGCGCGAGGCGCTGGCTGCCCGCTGACTGCTGCCCCCGCGGTCACGGCCAGACCAGGGAGCTGCGCGCTCCGAGGAAGTCCCCCTCGCTGGTCACCGGTGCTTCGAGCAGTCCCGCACAGGCGTCGATGAGGAAGTTCGCGAAGCCGGTCCAGTTGGGCTCGGCCTGCTCGGTGCCGAGTCGCTCCTCGTAGTCGGCGCAGAGGTCGGTGACGATGCGACCGAGGATCCACGACCGGCCGGTGAGTACCGACGACGGGATCTCGGTGAGCAGCGCGCGTATGCGTTGGATGAGTTCGTCCACGACCGGATCGGCCGTGATGGTGCCGGCCACGGTCTCGGCAATCGACGGGACGCTTCGCATCTGGCGGAGGAATCGCGCACGCCAACCAGGGATCGGCATCGACGCCAGTTGGTCGGTGAACGGAACGATGAGGCAGGTCAACAGATCTCGTAGGCCCGAGTCCGGGCCGAGCATCGCGAGGAGTTCCCGCCGCCGGGCATAGGTGTCGTCGGAGAATCGGTGCAACAGGGCGCGGATGAGTTCGTCGCGGCTGCCGAAATGGTAGTTCACCGCGGAGTGGTTGGAGTTGCCGGCGTGCTCCGCGATGCGACGGTTCGATACCGCGTCGATGCCGTGCTCGGCGAAGAGTTGTTCCGCGGAGTCGAGCAGAGCCTGCCGAACCCGATCGCCGTAGCTGCCCATGCCCGCTTCCGTCGCTTTCTCGAGTCGGTCGAACATCTCCGCCGGGGTGGGACGAAGGTCACCAGTCTTGCATCTTGGAGGATTTAAGACACTTAGCGTAACATTTTTAAGTCACACAACGTAATTATTCGAGGAGTATTCGCCATGTCCACATCGACCCTCGAGGAACCCACAGGCGGACCGCCGGGCGACGGCGAGCCGTCCGAAGCCGACCTTGCTCGTGCCCGCAAGGAAGAAATCGGCCGATACGTCGCGATCTTCGTCATGCCCTTCCTGATGGTCGGAATGATGATCACCGGGTATCTCGCCGCGATGCACGCCCCGGCGCCGAACAACATGCCGATCGCCGTGGCCGGGTCGACCGAGCAGGCCGTCCAGTTCGCTCGCACGCTCGAGGACGCCGATCCCGATGCCGTGGACGTTCGGGTCGTATCCACGGCCGACGAAGCGCGCGACCTCGTCTTCAGCCGTGAGGTTGCGGGCGCGGTGTCGCTGTCGGATGCCGGGACCGCCACGGTCTACACCGCGGGTGCCGCGGGTGCCTCTCAGTCGTCCACCGTCACCGGCCTGCTGGCGCCACAGGTGATCGGTCAAGGGCTCGATCTGGTCGCCGAAGATCTGGCGCCGCTACCCGGCAACGACACCGCAGGTCTTGCTGCAATGTTCATGGCCACGGGGCTGATGCTTGCGGGTTACATGCCGTGGAGCATCACGTTGTCGAACTCACCCGAATTGCTACGCACGCGCCGTGCGGTTCCGCTCCTCGCTGGTTGGTCCGCGCTCATCTCCGCGCTCGTGTGGTTCATCGCAGGCCCGGTGCTCGGTGCCATCGAGGGGCATACCGCTGCGATCCTGGGAATCTCCTGGCTCGCGGTATTCGCCGTGGGCTCGGTGCAGCTGTTCCTGACCAAGATCTTCGGTCCGATGGCCGTGCTCGTCGGCATGCTCTTCATCATGGTGCTCGGCGTTCCCGCGTCCAACATGGGCATGTCGATCTACACGTTGCCCTCGCTCTACACGACGTTGCATGCCTTCCTGCCGACGGCGGCGACCGGTGAGGCCATTCGCTCCGTCCTGTACTTCGACGGTGACGGACTCGGTTCGAATGTCCTCGTCCTGGTGCTCGGTGCAGTGCTCGCGCTCGCCGCGATCCTCGGTGTCGATGCGATCAAACGCAAGCGCAACCCCGATGGAGGCGACCCGGAGATCACGGTGGCCTCACTCACCGCAGGCCCGCGCCCCGAGCGCACTTGGGTCCGCTACCTCACCCTCGGGTTCTTCCCGCTCGCGATGGTCGTCATGATGTTCTCGATCATGCTCGGCGCGATGTACCAGCCGGCGCCGCGCGAGATGCCCGTCACCGTGGTGGCCGCGACGATGGAGCAGGCCGAGCAGACCGTGGCCGGACTCGAGCAGAACATGACCGGACTGTTCGAGCTGACCGCGTCCGACTCCGTCGACGAAGCGAGCGCCGCCGTTGCGGACCGCAGCGTTGTCGCCGCATACGTGCTGCCTTCGGTCGAGTCGCCGACGGCGACGCTGATCACCAGTCAGGCCGCAGGCATGAGCCAGCAGCAGGTGGTGGCGATGACGTTCGAGCAGGTCTCTGCGGGAAGGCAGGTGCCGCTCACCACGGAAGATCTTGCGCCGCTCCCTGACTCCGACACCATGGGCACGGTCACGATGTATGTCGCGATGGGCTGGATCATGGCCGGGTTCATGCTTGCGGTCGTGGGCAACAGTGCCGCTCCGGCGGCCATGCGGTTGAAGAAGCTGCTCCCGATCGCAGCCGGGTTCTCGGTGTTCATGTCGCTTGTCGTATGGGTGATCGCCGATCCTCTCACCGGCGCCCTCGACGGACACTTCCTGCAGCTGTTCGGTACCGGAATCGTCGCGATCTTCTGCACGGCGATGTTCTCCACGCTGCTCACCAGGTTGTTCGGGATGCTCGCGGTCATCCCCGCCGTCGCGATCCTGATGTTCCTGGGTGTGCCGGCGTCGAACGGTGCGATGTCGGTCTACATGAGCCCGGAGATCTTCCGCGTGCTGCACGACATCCTGCCGATGCCCGCGGCCGTCGAGTCGATTCGATCGATCGTGTACTTCGGTGCAGATTCCGTGGGCACCCATCTGGTGACGTTCGCGATCTGGGGTGTCGTCTCGCTCCTGGGAGTGATCGCGATCGACATCGTGCGTGGCCGGAAGAAGCCGGAGGGTTCAGTGACCGCAGAAGATGCGGTCGACGTCTCCTAGGAACCGGCGACCGGCGCGAGCATCAGCGACGGCGACTCGATGCCACTGGAATCGAATGCTTCGAGTACCGCGCCGGTAAGTGCACGCCGGACGGCCCACTGCTTGCCTGCCCGCACCCGCACGGTGAGGCGCAGGGTGACCGCGCCTGCCGTCACCGAGTTCACTCCGAGCAACTCCGGCTTCTCCAGAATGAATGCCATGAGGTCGTCACGCTCGACCGTGTCCAGCACCGCCCTGAAGGCGACCTGCTGGGCACGGTCGACGTTTGCGGTGGGGGCGACGGGTACGTCGACGACTGCGACCGCGTGGCCCTGACTCATGTTGCCGACGCGCAGGATCTCCCCGTTGCGGCAGTACCAGAGGGTGCCGTCGATGTCGCGAATGGTGGTCACGCGGAGCCCGACGGATTCGACCGTGCCGATCGCGTCGCCCACATCGACCACGTCACCCACACCATATTGGTCCTCGAGCAGCATGAACATGCCGGAGATGAAATCCCGGACGAGGTTCTGAGCGCCGAAACCGAGCGCGACACCGGCGATGCCGGCCGATGCGATGAACGGTGCGACGTTGAACCCGAGCGTCGCGAGGGTCTGTAACACGACCCAGGCGAGCACCACGATCGAGACGCCCGATTTGAACACCGAACCGATGGTCTGCGCCCGCTGGGCGCGACGTTCGCGCACGGCCGGGTCGCCCATACCGACACCGTTCCTGGCCGCACGTTCTTGGAGCGGTCGCAGGATCGATCGTTTGATACTGCTGTCCTCGTCGACCGTAGGTCGCGGCTTGGTCATGCGATCGATCATCTTGTGCAGCACATAGCGCAGAAGCACCGCCACGACGATGTAGCTCAAAATCGTCAGCGGACGGTCGATCAGCCAGTCGCGGTGGGTGTCGGTCAATTCGAAGGACAGGAGCGAGATAGACATCCCCTCGATGTTATCAATCCGTGATCATCGCTGCCAGGGGCGATGCTCAGGCGAAGACGACGAGCCACACCGCCACCGCATGACACAGTGCCGCGATCACGGTCGCCGCGTGGAAGAACTCGTGATGTCCGAACGTCGAGGGCCACGGATCGGGCCACTTCGTCGCGTACAGGATCGCTCCGCCGCTGTAGAACAGACCGCCGACGAGGAGCAGGATCATCGGCGCGACACCCGCCTCGGCCACGAGATCGCCGGCAACGGGGACGATCGCCCAACCGAGTAACAGGTAGAGCGGTACGCCCACCCATCGCGGTGCTGTCGGCCACAGCATCTTCAGCGCGACACCGGCCGCCGCTCCCGCCCACACGATCGCCAGGAGGGTTCGTCCGGTCTCGGGTGGGAGGGCCAGCGTCGCGAACGGTGTGTAACTGCCCGCGATGAACACGAAGATCATCGAATGGTCGGCGCGCTTCATCCACATCCGGTGTCGGGGATCGGTCCAGTGGACGCGGTGGTACAGGGCGCTGACGCCGAAGACGCCGCACACCGTGATGCTGTAGATCGCGGTCGGCCAGGTTGCAGCGGGATGCGTCGCTGCGGCGACGCTCACCAGGACGATGCCCGCGACCACGGCGGCCCCGAATGCCCAGAGATGGAGCCACCCGCGCATGCGGGGTTTGACGGGCAGTTCGTCGATTCCGAAGACCGTCATATGCGTGGACCCTTCCCGACCGGCCGGTAACCTACGGTTACGTAGGTTTGGTGACGTCAGGCTACCGGGACGTGGGCGGGGCGCGCGAGTGTTGTTGCCCACCGACGCAAACCGCGACAACCCGTGGGCGTAATGTGACTCACGTGGTGATGACGCGGTGAGGCTCAGCGGCGTGCTGTACGGGCTCTACGAACGGCGGCTGCTCAGGGAGCTCGAGGGTGCGCGCCACCCACGACACGTCGCGGTGATGTGCGACGGCAACCGCCGATGGGCCCGGGAGAACGGGTTCACGGACGTCGCTCACGGCCATCGCATGGGCGCCCGCAAGATCGCCGAATTGCTGAGCTGGTGCGACGCCGCGGGCATCGAGACCGCGACGATCTATCTGCTCTCCACCGAGAATCTGAGTCGCGACCCCGAGGAGCTCGATGCGCTGCTCGAGATCATCGCCGACGTCGTCGAAGAGATCTCGGCGCCGGATCAGAACTGGAGCGTGAAGATCGTCGGCACCCCCGAATTGCTGCCGGACGATCACGCGACACGGTTGCGTGAGGCCGCCGCAGGGACGGCCGGTCGGACCGGCACACACGTCAACGTCGCAGTCGGATACGGCGGCCGGCAGGAGATCGTCGACGCGGTGCAGGCGCTGCTGCGCAAGAAGCAGGCAGAAGGACTGTCGGGTGACGCACTGATCGACGCGGTCACCGTCGCCGACGTCGACAGTCACCTCTACACCTCGGGGCAACCCGACCCGGATCTCGTCATCCGCACCTCCGGCGAGCAGCGCCTCTCCGGCTTTCTGCTCTGGCAGAGCGCGTACTCGGAGATCTGGTTCACCGAGGCGTACTGGCCCGAGTTCCGGCGGGTCGACTTCCTCCGCGCACTCCGTGACTTCGCGGCGCGGCACCGCCGTTTCGGGGTTTGACCGGGTCAGATTTTACGCAACCGAAGCCGGTTGATGGAGTGGTTGGCGTCTTTGCGCAGCACGAGGGTCGCCCGCGGCCGGGTGGGAAGAATGTTGTCCACCAGGTTCGGCAGGTTGATCGAATGCCACAGCTCCTTCGCCGCGCTCATCGCGTCGCGATCCGACAGTCCGGCGTAGTGGTGGAAATGCGCATCAGGGTTCGAGAACGAGGTCTTCCTCAGCGCGAGAAACCTGTCGACGTACCACTTCTCGATGTCCTCGATTCGGGCGTCGACGTAGATCGAGAAGTCGAACAGGTCCGACACCATCAGGCGGGGGCCGGTCTGCAGAACGTTGAGCCCCTCGATGATGAGGATGTCGGGCTGGCGCACCACGTGGTACTGACCAGGCATGACGTCGTACGAGATGTGTGAATAGAGCGGGGCTGCAACCTCTTCGGCCCCCGACTTGACCTCGGTGACGAAGCGCAGCAGCTTCCGCCGGTCGTAGCTCTCCGGGAAACCCTTCCGATGCATGATGTTCCGGCGGATCAGTTCCTTCGACGGATACAGGAATCCGTCGGTGGTCACCAGATCGACCCGGGGGTGATGCTCCCATCGCGCCAGCAGTGCCTGGAGCACGCGCGCGGTGGTGGATTTGCCGACGGCGACCGAACCCGCGACGCCGATCACGAACGGCACCTGGCGGTCGGGGTGTTTCTCTCCGAGGAAGGTCGCAGTCGCCGCGAACAGCCGCTGCCGCGCTGCGACCTGGAGGTGGATCAGGCGAGCGAGAGGCAGGTACACCTCGGCGACCTCGACGAGGTCGATCTGCTCACCGAGTCCGCGCAGACCCACCAGTTCGTCCTCGGTGAGTACGAGTGGGGTGGACTTGCGGAGTGTCCGCCACTGCTTGCGGTCGAACTCGACGTACGGGCTGGGTTCGCTCAGGCGCGCCATCGGCACGTCCCTCCGACGACGCACATCCCGTCGATGCGGCCCTTGGGTGGGTCGTGGCGCTGCGTGTCCATGCAGGGGATTGTGCTCGCTGACACAGAATGATGCGTCGCCGGGGTCCCCGCGCGCAGCGGAACTGCGCGTCGCCTCACCGGGGGAGCGACTAGGGTTGCCGGGTATGGGATCGGACGCATTCGTACAGGAATACCTGCTGCTCGGGCTGGCTTTCGACCGTCTCGAAGAAGGATTCGTCGACGCCTACACAGGCGACCCCGAGTTACGCCGTCGAACGGAGAACGCGCCCGCGCCGGTGCCTCGTGATTTATCCCACATTGCGCAGAGGCTCCGCGACGAGCTTCCGGCCGCGGGACTCTCGGACGAGCGAACCCGATTCCTCGATGCTCACCTGCGCGCTCTGGACTGCTCCGCCCGCACCTTCGCGGGCGACGGCATCGGTTTCGTCGACGAGGTCGAGGCCTACTTCGACGTGCATATCGAGCCAGGCAACGAGGACGACTACCGCGACGCGCATCGTCGCCTCGACGCGCTTCTGCCCGGCGGGGAGCCGCTGGCAGAACGGCTGCAGGCCTATCGCAAGGCCGAGGTGATCCCGGCCGACCGGCTCGAAGAATGCGTCGAGGCGTTCTCGAGCGCGCTCCGCGACAAGGTCCGCGCCGTCTATCCGCTGCCCGAGACCGAGCGCGTCGAATACGAGGTGGTCGGCGACAAGCCGTGGTCCGGTTTCAACTACTACCTCGGCGACTACCGGTCGCGGGTGGCGATCAACTCCGATCTCGAACAGCAGATGTCGAATCTGCCGCGCCTGATCGCGCATGAGGCCTACCCCGGGCACCACACCGAACACTGTCGGAAGGAAGCGGGCCTCGTCGCCGACGGGCAGGGCGAGCAGACGCTGTTCCTCGTCAACACCCCGCAGTGCCTCATGGCCGAGGGGCTCGCCGATCTCGCACTCGAGGCGATCGTCGGGCCCGGGTGGGGGCTCTGGGCGCAGGAGATCTACGCGGACCTGGGTCTGCGATTCGACGGAGAACTCGCCGAGGCTCTGGGGGAGGCGTCCGCTGGGCTGCTGTCCGTCCGTCAGGATGCAGCGCTGCTCCTGCACGACCGTGGGCGCAGCCACGACGAGGTCGCCGCGTTCCTGCAGCGCTGGACGCTGGCGAGCCCGGAGCGTGCCCGGCAATCGCTGCGGTTCCTGTCATCGCCCCTGTGGCGCGCGTACATCAGCACCTACGTCGAGGGCTACCGGCTGCTCGGTGGCTGGCTCGCCCAGGCCCCGGTGGGCGTGGAGCGTGCCGAGCGGTTCCGCCGACTGCTGGACGAACCGCTCGTGCCGAGCTCACTGCGGTGACCTCGATCACCTGCGGGGACCGGGTTCCTCGGAGCGGGGTGCGGTTCGTAGACTGGAGGTCGTATCCTGCCGCCCTCAGCTTGGAGAATCCTCGTGACAACTGTGCCCGGCACTGACGTCAACACCGCTTCGCTCGCCGATCTCGACCCGGAGGTCGCGCAGGCGATGGCCGGCGAGTTGGCTCGTCAGCGCGACACCCTCGAGATGATCGCGTCGGAGAACTTCGTGCCGCGCGCGGTGCTGCAGGCTCAGGGCAGTGTGCTGACCAACAAGTACGCAGAGGGCTACCCCGGTCGCCGCTACTACGGCGGCTGCGAGCACGTCGACGTCGTCGAGGACCTCGCCCGCAACCGCGCGAAGGAACTGTTCGGCGCCGAGTTCGCCAACGTGCAGCCGCACTCGGGCGCGCAGGCCAACGCGGCGGTGCTGATGGCGCTCATGACGCCGGGGGAGAAGCTCCTCGGTCTCGACCTCGCGCATGGCGGCCACCTCACGCACGGCATGAAGCTCAACTTCTCCGGCAAGTTGTACGACGTCGCGTCCTACGGTGTCAGCAAGGACGATCACCGCATCGACATGGACGAGGTCCGCGACATCGCGCTTCGTGAGAAGCCGAAGGTCATCGTCGCCGGCTGGTCGGCGTACCCGCGGCAGCAGGATTTTGCGGCCTTCCGGGCGATCGCCGACGAGGTCGGGGCCTACCTGTGGGTCGACATGGCGCACTTCGCCGGCCTGGTCGCTGCGGGTCTGCACCCGTCGCCCGTTCCGTACGCCGACGTCGTGTCCACGACCGTGCACAAGACCCTCGGTGGGCCCCGCTCCGGCCTGATCCTCGCCAAGAAGGAGTGGGCCAAGAAGCTCAACTCCGCGGTGTTCCCCGGCCAGCAGGGCGGCCCGCTCATGCATGCGATCGCCGCGAAGGCCGTCGCGCTGAAGATCGCCGCGGGCGAGGAGTTCAAGGACCGCCAGCAGCGCACGCTGTCGGGCGCTCGCATTCTCGCCGAGCGGCTGTCGCAGGCCGATGTGGCCGACAAGGGCATCTCCGTCCTGACCGGCGGCACCGACGTCCACCTGGCTCTCGTCGACCTGCGTCACTCGCAGCTCGACGGACAGCAGGGCGAGGACGCGCTGCACGAGGTCGGTATCACCGTCAACCGCAATGCGGTGCCGTTCGATCCGCGCCCGCCGATGACCACCTCGGGCCTGCGCATCGGCACCCCGGCGCTCGCAACCCGCGGTTTCGGCGACGAGCAGTTCACCGAGGTCGCTGACATCATCGCGCAGACCCTCATCGGTGGCGCCGACCTCGATGCGTTGCGTTCCCGCGTGAGCAAGCTGGCGCAGGACATCCCGCTGTACGAGGGCCTGGAGGACTGGCCCCTGATCTGAGTTTCGCAGGCCGGGTTGCCGGTCTCGATCCGTCTTTCTCGTGAGCCCGGTCCGCACCGAATTCGGTGCGGACCGGGCTCACGTCGTATCTCGTTGGGGCCGTGAGTGTCGGCGACTGTCGGCGGCGGCGCTGCCGTGATGTCATGCAGGCGGAACAGCTGCGTTCATCCGAACTTCACCGACACGCCTCATCGCTAGCAAGCGCACAGAGCGCGTCGGGGTTAGCGTCGATGGTGTAGACGGTGCAGTGCCGGCTACACGGGAGGTCCCTGATCGTGCGGAAGAACAGTCCGAGCGAGGGGCCGGCACCCGGCCCTCGTGTCCGTGAGGACCGCCAGGGAACGACCGGCCACCGAACAATCTGCGCTGTGTCGCGCAGGTCGAGGAGCCTCACGTGAACGCAACACGCTCCGTCCCAGCTGTACGCACCTACGTGCTGGACACTTCCGTATTGCTCTCCGACCCGTGGGCGGTCACGAGATTCGCCGAACACGAAGTCGTGCTTCCCCTGGTGGTGATCGGCGAACTCGAAGGCAAGCGCCACCACCACGAACTCGGATGGTTCGCGCGGGAGTCACTGCGGTTGCTCGACGACCTGCGGCAGCGACACGGTCGGCTCGACCGCCCGATCCCGGTCGGCGACGCCGGTGGGATGCTGCACGTGGAACTCAACCACACCGATCCGATGGTCCTGCCCTCCGGCTTCCGAACCGACTCGAACGACTCGCGGATCCTCGCGTGCGCGATGAATCTCGCAGCGGAGGGTCGCGACGTCGTCCTCGTCAGCAAGGACACGCCGCTGCGGGTCAAGGCCGGTGCCGTCGGCCTGACCGCGGACGAATACCACGCGCAGGATGTGGTCACGTCGGGCTGGAGCGGCATGACCGAACTCGAGGTCGACAAGGCGCTCATCGACGAGTTGTTCGCCGGGGGCGTCGTCGACCTCGAGGCCGCCCGGGACCTGCCGTGTCATACCGGTATCCGGCTGCTGGGGGGATCGTCGAGCGCGCTCGGTCGCGTCACCGCCGACAAGCAGGTGCAGTTGGTGCGCGGAGACCGCGAGGCATTCGGTCTGCACGGCCGCTCCGCCGAGCAGCGGGTCGCGCTGGATCTGCTCCTCGACGAATCCGTCGGCATCGTGTCGCTGGGAGGTAAGGCCGGAACCGGCAAGTCGGCGCTGGCCCTCACGGCCGGCCTGGAGGCGGTGCTCGAGAAGCGCTCCCATCGCAAGGTTGTGGTGTTCCGGCCCCTCTACGCCGTCGGCGGTCAGGAACTCGGCTATCTCCCGGGGACCGAAGCCGAGAAGATGAATCCGTGGGGGCAGGCCGTGTTCGACACCCTCGAAGGGCTTGCGAGCCCACAGGTGATGGAGGAGGTCATGGCCCGCGGGATGCTGGAAGTGTTGCCGCTCACCCACATTCGCGGACGATCCCTGCACGACTCGTTCGTGATCGTCGACGAGGCGCAATCCCTCGAACGCAATGTGCTGCTGACGGTGCTGTCGCGGCTCGGTGCCGGGTCGCGGGTGGTGCTCACGCACGATGTCGCGCAACGAGACAACCTTCGTGTCGGGCGGTACGACGGGGTGGCGGCGGTGATCGAGAAGCTCAAGGGCCACCCGCTGTTCGCGCACATCACCTTGACCCGCAGTGAGCGGTCGCCGATAGCGGCGCTCGTGACCGAGATGCTCGAGGAGTTCGCGCCGGGCTCCTGAGTCATCGGCCGATGTCACCTTCAGTACGCGGAGATAGCTGAAGGTGACATCGGCCATGTGGCCGTGGGTTATTCGGAGTCGGGGAGGGCGCCGAGTTCGGCCTCGAGGACTTCCTGCACGACGCGCATCGCAGCGAGTGCTGCGGGGGCGCCGCAGTATGCACTGCAGTGGATCACGGATTCGACGATCTCGGTGCGGGTCAGGCCGTTCCGCAAGGCACCTCGCACGTGGCCGCGCAACTCGTTCTCGGCGCGCAGCGCGATGAGCATGCCGAGATTGAGCAGGCTGCGACTACGACGATCGAGTCCGGGGCGAGACCACACTGCACCCCAGGCATGCTCGGTAACGAACTCCTGCAGTTCTTCCGAGTCGGTGTCGCGCGCGCGGGCGAATGCGCGGTCGACGAAGTCGTCTCCCATGACTTCGCGCCGGATCTCGAGTCCCGCCGTGAATCCCGGACTGTGCTCGGCGTCGGACATCTCACTGCTCCCTGTTCGATCGCCACCGAACTGTTCGGTGGCCGCAGAGAGTCTACGGCCGCCGGAACACCGCCCGAACGAGACCGGCCGCAACAGCGCCCAGGAATCCGAGGACATCGAAGTGGTCGCGCCACGCCAGGATGCGTCCGTCGCGCAGTTCGAACGTGCCGCACACCGGGAAGGAGATCTCGACGCGCCCGATGCGGAGTACATCAGTGCGTTCGGTGAGGACGACGTCGGCGCTTTCGGCAGCAATGTGGTGCACCACGACGTCGAAACCGATCCACGGCTTCTCGAGGCCCGCCAGCACCGAGCTGATCCTGCGGGCGCCACGCAAGGTGGGAAGCGAGGTGTTGTGCCACGACATGTCGTCGTCCATGAGGGGCTTCGTGTCGCGGGGCCGGCTTTCGGCCAAAGCTTCGAGGAACTCCCGGACCACTGTGATGGCAGTATCGGGTGTGGTCGTCGCCGCGATGGCATTCACGTGCTTCCCCTTTTTGTCGACTGTGGGCATGGTACGGCGTCGATGTCGAGGTATCGACGAGAACGATCTTCTCGAAATCGAATCGAGTTGCGTAGAGGTCGACGAGTCGGTGCCTACCGAAGAAAGTGGACTTATCCAGATCGAACGGCTACGAACACCGGTTGAGGGTGGTTACGTTCGGGTCGTCCGCTTGTCCTATCCCGTGCAGGGCCACCGGCGCGGGGGATCAGACAGGAGAAGGTCCATGAATCGAATCAACCGTCGAATGGCAGCCACAGTTGCTGCGCTCGCCGCCGTCGGCCTGGTCGCCTCGGCATGCGGCGACGACACCAGTGCTGAAGACGTTGTCGGTAGCGCCACGAGCGCCGTCGAGTCCGCAGCCGAAAGCGTCGTGTCCGAGGTACAGGGCTCTGACGAGACCACCGGCGCTGAGGAGACGACAGGTGCTGAGGAGACCACAGGCGCCGAAGGGGAAGAAGGCACCGAGCCGGCGGAGGATCAGACCAGTGCAGTTCCCGGCCCGGACGGTGAATCGGTCGAACTGAGCGGTCAGATCCTCGCCAAGTACAACGAGGTCGGCGGTGAATCGAGCCCGCTCGGCATGGCCACCGGAAACCAGGAGGACGTCGGCGACGGCAATATCGCCGAGTTCGACGGGGGCATCATCGCGTGGAGTCCCGACACCGACGCCCACATCGTGTGGGGCGAGATCCGAGTTGCGTGGGAGGCAGAAGGCGGCGCAGGCGGCGAACTCGGTTTCCCCGTCAGCGATGAGCAACCCACCGACGGGGGTATGCAGAGCAATTTCGAGAACGGCTACATCACCTACATCGACGGACAGACCGAGGTGATGATGAACTGACGCAGTTCCCGGCCCCGGGTGCGGGGCCGGGACAGTCCATCCCCGGACTCTCCGTCACTGCTCGGGTTCGACCCTCGCCATCGCGAGTACGTCGAGGCGACGGTCGAGTTCGTCCTCGCTGAGATTCTCGCCGATGAGCCCGCGATCGACGACCGTCTGCCGAATGGTCTTGCGCTCCTTCAACGCCTCTTTGGCCACCGCGGCTGCCTCTTCGTAGCCGATCGCGGAGTTCAGGGGCGTCACGATCGACGGCGACGACTCGGCGAGGGTGCGCAGATGTTCGACGTTCGCGACGAGCCCTACGATGCACCGGTCGGCGAACAGCCGAGAGACGTTGGCGAGCAGCCGGATCGATTCGAGCACGTTCCGCGCCATCATCGGTATGTAGACGTTGAGTTCGAATGCGCCCGCCGCGCCGCCCCACGCGACCGCAGCATCATTTCCGACGACCTGTGCGGCCACCTGTGTAACTGCCTCGGGAAGAACAGGATTGACCTTTCCTGGCATGATGGAACTTCCGGGCTGCAGATCGGGAAGCTGGATCTCGGCGAGACCGGTCAACGGACCCGACCCCATCCAGCGGACATCGTTGGCAATCTTGGTCAGCGACACTGCGATCGTGCGCAACGCACCTGACACCTCGACGAGGCCGTCCCGGGCCGCCTGTGCCTCGAACCGGTCCTTCGCCGGCTTCAGCGCATCGACACCGGTGGCCTTGACGAGTTCGGCGACGACCCGCGGCCCGAAGTCGTCGGGTGCGTTAAGCCCGGTGCCGACGGCGGTCCCGCCGATGGGAAGTTCTCCGAGGCGCGGCAAAGTGGCCTGCACCCGCTCGATTCCGGCCTCGATCTGGCGGGCGTACCCACCGAATTCCTGACCGAGAGTGACGGGTACGGCGTCCATCAGGTGCGTGCGACCCGATTTGACGACCGTGCGCCACTCGGAGGCCTTGTCGCTCAGCGCACCGTGGAGTTGCTGGAGCGCCGGAACGAGATCGGCCACCGCCGCTTCGGTCGCAGCGACATGCGTCGAAGTGGGGAATGTGTCGTTCGACGACTGCGACATGTTGACGTGATCGTTCGGATGGACCGTGACGCCCGCCTGCGCGGCGATCGACGCGATGACCTCGTTGGTGTTCATGTTCGAGCTTGTGCCCGAACCGGTTTGGAACACATCGATCGGAAACTGGTCGTCGTGTTTGCCGTCGGCGATCTCGCGAGCGGCAGCAATGATCGCGGCCGCCTTCTCAGGATCGAGGAGACCGAGATCCTTGTTGACCTGCGCGCATGCGCCTTTGAGGAGTCCGAGGGCGCGGATCTGTGCGCGGTCGAGGCCGCGGCCGGAGATCGGGAAATTCTCGACAGCGCGTTGTGTCTGTGCGCGCCAGAGGGCATCGACCGGGACCCGGACCTCGCCCATGGTGTCGTGCTCGATGCGGTACTGAGGGGAAGACTGCTCGGAAGTGTCGGTCATACCGTCCACGGTAGGCCCGCCGCAGAGAACTGTGGGGTGCCCCGGAGCAGAACATGTTCCGGGGCACCCCACAGCGGTACTGCAGGATCAGGGGAGCGGCGGCGCAGCGCCGTCGACACCCTGGAAATCGATCGACGAGAACTCACCGAGCTTCTTGAGCCGGTGGTATGCCTCGACCATGCGGACCGTGCCGGACTTGCTGCGCATGACGATCGACTGCGTTTCCGCTCCACCCGGTGTGTACCGGACACCACGTAGCAGTTCACCGTCGGTCACACCGGTCGCGCAGAAGAAGATGTTCTCGCCCGTCACCAGGTCGTTCGTGGTGAGCACGCGGTCGAGGTCGTGACCGGCGTCGAGGGCCTTCTGACGCTCGGCGTCGTCCTTCGGGGCCAGCCGACCCTGCAGAGCGCCACCCATGCACCGCATCGCCGCAGCAGCGATGATGCCCTCGGGGGTACCGCCGATCCCGAGCAGCATGTCGACACCCGAGCCGGGCCGCGCTGCGGCGATGGCTCCGGCGACGTCGCCGTCGGAGATCAACCGGATGCGGGCACCTGCCGCACGCACCTCGCTGATGATTCCTGCGTGACGCTCGCGATCGAGGATCGTGACCGTGAGATCGGGGATCGCGATGCTCTTGGCCTTCGCCACACGCCGGATGTTCTCCGCGACCGGGGCAGTGATGTCGATGACGTCGGCGGCTTCGGGGCCCACCGCGATCTTCTCCATGTAGAACACGGCCGACGGATCGAACATCGCGCCGCGCTCGGCGACAGCGAGCACTGCGATTGCGCCGGGAGCGCCCTTCGACATGAGGGTGGTGCCGTCGATCGGGTCCACCGCGACATCGCACAGCGGGCCGTCACCATTGCCGACTTCCTCGCCGTTGTACAGCATGGGCGCTTCGTCCTTCTCGCCCTCACCGATCACGACGACGCCCTGCATCGACACCGAGCTCACCATGTGACGCATGGCGTCGACGGCGGCGCCGTCGCCGCCCTCCTTGTCGCCGCGTCCGACCCAGCGGCCTGCTGCCATCGCTGCGGCCTCGGTGACGCGCACCAGTTCGAGCGCGAGGTTGCGGTCGGGAGCTTCGCGGCGCTGTGGGGTGCTGGCCGTCATGGGCTACTGCCTCCTGCTGAAAGTCGGTCGACGCTCGAGTGGCGTCGGCACATATGTGGCCGCCGGGATCGGGGCCGCACGATCGGATGGGTGTTTCGCGTGGTCATTGTCTCATCACCTGGGCCTCGATGACGTGTCGGACCCAGGGCAGGCGAACCGCCCACCGTCACGGGCTGTCAGACTGGATGTGTGGCTCCCAAGAAACCTCGCATCCTGAACGACACCCGCGATATGGCCTGGTCGCTGATTCCGCTGGTTGTCGCAATGCTGTTCATTGCCGGAGTCGCGAGCCAATGCTCCTTCAGCCCAGGCGGTCCGACCGCGGGGCCGGTACCGACGTTCGACCTCGATGCGGGCCTGAAGTACGACGCGAAGGAACTGGGCTTCCCCATCCGGCACCCCGAGGTGCCAGAGGGCTGGCAGTCCAATTCAGGGAGCCGCAGCATCATCTCCGGAAACGAAGGTGGCGATTCGAGCACCGTGGGGTTCGTCACCGCCGGGGGGCGCTATGTGCGCCTCACCCAGTCCGATGCCGGAGAGGACGAACTGGTCCGGTTCGTGGCCGGCGAATCACGTCGCGTCACCGGCGCGCAGCAGATCGGCGCCCGGGATTGGACGGTCTACGGCGGCGAAGGCGTCGAAGCGCTGTGGGTATCGGACTTCGGTGACGTCCGCATCCTGGTCGGCGGTTCGGGCACCGACGAGGAACTCTCCGAGCTCGCCGCCACCGTCGGAGTTGCCGAGCCGTTGACGCCCTGACGGGCTCGCGACGGCTCAGTCGTCTTCGTCGTCGATGTCGTCCGCATGCGCGAGTGCGTTCTCGACCCGCTGCCGTGCACCGGCGAGGTGCTCCTCGCACCGCGTGGCGAGCGCTTCACCGCGCTCCCACAGCGCGAGTGAATCGTCCAGGTCCAGACCGCCTTGCTCGAGCATTTTGACGACGTTCACCAGCTCGTCGCGCGCGCGTTCGTAGCCGAGTTCGGCAATGTCGGAGTTCGTGTCGCTCACAGCGTGTTCCTTTACTTTTCTCGTCCCATGACGACGGCCCGCACGGCGCCGTCACCCACCCGCACCCGCAGTTGTGTGCCCGGCGGGGCATCGCCGACCGATCGCACTACCTCGGGATCGTCGTCCCCCATGATCCGCTGCACCACGGCGTAGCCGCGAGCGAGCGTTGCCGCAGGCCCGAGTGTGGACAGGCGTGCCCGCAGATGCTCGACGGTCGTAGCCTCCGCCGAGACCGACCGAGAGATGTCGCGGCGCGCGGCCACCCGGAGTCGTTCGATCTCGTCGGCTCTCCGGTCGAGTGCGGCGATCGGATCGGCCAGCACCGGTCGGTCGCGCAGCTGGGAGATCACGTGTTCTTCGCGCCGCACCCAGTTCCGCAGAGCGCCGGCTGCCCGTGCCCGGAGCTCGTCGACGAGATCCTGCTCGGCGACGGCGTCGGGCACCACACATTTCGCAGCGTCGGTGGGGGTTGCGGCCCGCAGGTCGGCGACGTAATCGGACAGTGGGCTGTCGGGTTCGTGCCCGATCGCGCTGACCACGGGCGTAGTGCACGCGACGATTGCGCGGCACAGGGCCTCGTCGGAGAACGGCAGGAGATCCTCGGGGCTGCCGCCGCCGCGCGCGAGGATGATGACATCCACGTCGGGGTCCTTGTCGAGAGCGGCGAGCGCGTCGAGGATCTGTGGCACCGCGGTCGGGCCCTGGACCGGGGTGTTGCGAATATCGAACTGCACGGCAGGCCACCGCCGCTCCGCGACCGACACCACGTCGCGTTCGGCTGCGCTCGCCCGGCCGGTGATCAGACCGATGCGCTGCGGCAGGAACGGCAGCGGGCGCTTGAGCCGCGGATCGAACAGGCCTTCCGCGGCGAGGAGTTTGCGCAGACGTTCGAGGCGGGCGAGCAGCTCACCGATACCGACCGGCCGGATCTCGGTGATCCGCAACGCCAGGCTGCCGCGACCGGGCCAGAACGTGATCCTGCCGAACACCACGACGCTGGTGCCCTCGCTGAGCGGCACCTCGGACGCGCGGAGTAGCTGCGGGTCGCAGGTGAGCTGCAAAGACATGTCGACCGACGGGTCGCGCAAGGTCAGGAATGCGGTCCGGGTGCCGGGCCGGGCGTTGATCTGGGTGAGCTGCCCTTCCACCCATACGGTGCCGAGCTTGTCGATCCACCCGGAGATCTTCTGTGACACGGTGCGTACCGGCCACGGGTTCTCCGGCGAGTTGGTGCGGCCCTCGGCCTGAGCGGTGCTCACTTGCGTTCGGCGCTGGAGATCCGGTTGGACAGCATCGTGACGAAGGGAGCCCGCTCGGCGTTCGCGTTCTCGTAGGTGAGCAACGCGGTGAGATCCTCGACCGACAGCGTGCGGAGGCGGGCGCGCAGTTGCGCGAGCGTCAGGGAGTCGTAGTCGAGGTACTCGGCGATCTCGGACGGCTGCGTAGGGGTGGGGGCCTTCGATGCAGGCTTCTTCGCCGCCCGCTTCTTCGCCGGTGAGGTTTTCGTCACAGTGGCCTTCGTGGCGGAGGTCTGCGTGGGAGCTGGTTTCCTCGCAGGGGCCTTCCGGGCGGGGGTCTTCTTGGCGGGCGGCTTCGTCGTCCCGGTCGTAGCAGGGGCCTTCGCCGCAGGGGCGGGCGACTCGGAGTTCGTGGCAGTGGGGGCGGGCGGCTCCGTCACCGCACGGTCTGCGGCGAGGTTGCCTGCCGTCTCACCCGGCGCCGTCGAGTACAGCGCGAAACGACCGGGCGCCGATGCGGGGTTCGGGGCAGGCGCATCGACCGGCTTCGCCGGTGAATCGTTGCTGGTGGCGGGCTCTTCGTCTTCGTCGAACACTGCCCACTCGGGATTTTCGGAGATCTCCGATCCGAACACTTCGAACAGTTGATCGCCCTTGATCGCCAGGCCGGTCATCACCTGCTGCATTCGCATCGCCGTCTGCAGGATCTGGCTCACCGTGGTCATCGGGAGCGCAACGGCAGTACTCGGAAGTCGGAGGGTCTCTTCGTACGCGGTGACGGCCACGCCGGCGGCCACTCGTGCCAGGAACGGTGGACGGATCATTGTCTCAGCCTGCCTCACGATCGTTGTCTTTGGTAGCCGAGCGGGTCGGTGCGACCTCTCGGCCCGTAGTCTGGAGGTATGTCTGCGCCTGTCCCGCTCGAACTAGGAATTACACGGTCACCCGGCACGTCGTTGCCGGGGAAGCGCGTCCTTCTCGCCGAGCCGAGAGGTTACTGCGCCGGGGTCGACCGTGCAGTGGAGACCGTCGAGAAGAGTCTCGAGAAGCACGGCGCTCCGCTCTACGTCCGTAAAGAAATCGTCCACAACCGCCACGTCGTGGAGACCCTTGCTGCGCAGGGCGTCGTATTCGTCGACGAGACCGACGAGGTCCCCGAAGGATCGGTCCTCGTATTCTCCGCGCACGGCGTGTCCCCGGCGGTGCACGAGGCCGCGGCGTCCCGCAGCCTGCACACGATCGATGCAACCTGCCCGCTGGTGACGAAGGTGCACCAGGAAGCGAAGCGGTTCGCCCGCGACGACTACGACATCCTGCTCATCGGCCACGAAGGCCACGAGGAGGTCGAAGGCACGGCAGGCGAGGCGCCCGACCACGTTCAGCTCGTCGACGGCCCCGACTCGGTCGACGCCGTGACGGTGCGCGACCCGTCGAAGGTGATCTGGCTGTCGCAGACCACCTTGAGCGTCGACGAGACGATGGCCACCGTGGAGCGGCTGCGCGAGAAGTTCCCGCAGCTGCAGGATCCGCCGAGCGACGACATCTGCTACGCCACCCAGAACCGTCAGGTCGCGGTGAAGGCGATGGCACCGGAATGCGATCTGGTGATCGTGGTCGGCTCGCGGAACTCGTCGAACTCCGTGCGGCTCGTCGAGGTCGCGCTCGGTGCAGGCGCAAAGGCGTCGTACCTGGTGGACTACGCCCGTGAGGTCGACCTCGCGTGGCTCGAGGGCGTCGAGACGGTCGGTATCACCTCGGGTGCCTCCGTTCCGGAAATCCTGGTCCGTGGCGTGATCGACTTGCTCGACGAGCACGGGTTCCACACTGTGCAGTCGGTGACCACCGCGAACGAGACCCTCGTGTTCGCGCTGCCGCGGGAGCTTCGGAACCCGCGCCCCTGACGGACTCCCGTCCGGCCTCAGTCCTCGACGCGATCCCGGTAGCGCACGGCCGGTGGCCGATATGACGGCGCCTGCCTCGTCGTACCGGCCATCGGTGCGGGCTGAGGGGTGGGTTGAGGCGTGCGGAGAGCGCCTTCCTCGGGTCGCGGGCGTCGCCGCTGGGGCGCATCCCGCCTCGGATCGACATCGCCGCGGCGCGGAGCAGGTGCGGCGCGCGCTGCCGGGTCGCTCGCGGGCGGCGCTGCGCTGCGTCGACGGGGCGCAGCCGAGCTGCCGCGCGAGGTGGTGACGTCGCGGACCGAGGCCTTCGTCATCGGGGGCTCGCTCTGCTCTGCGCGCATAGGCCTGCGCGTCGCGGAGGCGCGCGGCGTCGTAGCCTTGCGTGGCGCGTCGGCCGGATTCGGTTCGTCCTGCGCAGGACGCATCGCGGCACCTCGGCGCGCGGACCGGGAAGTGGCACCACGCGGCGGTGCGGCCCTACGGGACCGTGGGGCACGCGCCCGGACACCCGCGTTCTGCTTCGCGAGGAAGATCCGGGTACCACCGATCGCCAGCACTGCAACGGTGGCCAGCAACATCGCCGGGAATCGGTTGACCAGTGGATATGCGACGTTCAACGCCAATTCCTTGAGGCCGCTCGTGCTTCCGGCCGAGAGGAACTCCTGCCCGATCGGCACCGCAAGCAACAGCAGCAACGGTGGTTGAGCCATCGCGGTGAACAATCCACGATGGCGGACCGCCGCCACGGCCGCGATACATCCGAGGACATAGAAGACAGTGAATGTGGTGGTCAGCTGGTCTCCGCCGGCCGCATCGATCAGCAGCCCGACGACGGTCACTCCGACGGCGATGAGCGGAGCACCCCACCAGGGGACACCGGGAAGCGACGGGACCAACGACCGCATGTCGAGCGGCACTGCCGAGCGAGCGCGTTGGGATGCAGACACAAGGTAAACAGTAACCCGACAGAATCAGCTTGCTTCGTCGACAGGACCGTCGGGCTCGGCGGTTTCTGCGAGCGTGCTGCGCCGTGGCCACGAGTCGACGCGTCGGACCTCGGGCACATCGCCGTCGAAAATTTCCAGCTCATTGAGCTTTCGGGCCGTCACTCCGACCCGTGTCTCCATCGACGACACCGTGAGATTGAACGAATCGACCGCTTTGCCCAATTGGCCGCCGAGCCGGTCGAGATGATCACCGACCGTGCCGAGCCGTTGGTACAGCTCCCGGCCCAGCCTGTGGATGGTTGCGGCTTCCCGAGACAGGGCTTCCTGACGCCACGTGAAGGCGATCGTGCGCAACAGCGCCACGAGAGTGGTGGGGGTGGCGAGGATCACGTTCCGTGCGAACGCGTACTCGAGTAGATCTGGATCGGCACCGAGCGCCGCGTCGAGGAACGGGTCGCCTGGCACGAACAACACCACGAACTCCGGCGTCGGATCGAACGACTCCCAATACGACTTCGCGGAAAGCTGGTCGACGTGAGTGCGCAGCTGGCGTGCGTGCCGGATCAGGTGCCGATCGCGCTGCGAAGGATCTTCCTCCTGTGCCGCGTCGAGATACGCCGCGAACGGCACCTTGGCGTCGACCACGATCTGCTTACCGCCCGCGAGGTAGACCAGCAGATCGGGGCGCACACCCTCCTTCGACACCTGCGTGTCGAAGTCGCAGTGCCGCACCATCCCGGCGAGCTCCACGACACGCTCGAGCTGGATCTCGCCCCACCTGCCGCGCACCTGCGGCGCCCGCAGCGCCGTGACGAGCTGTTGGGTCTGCGTCGACAGCAACTGGGATGCGCGGTGCATACCTTCCACCTGCTCGGTCAGGCCCGCATACGCGTGGATTCGGCTCCGCTCGACGTTCTCGACCTGCCGGGACAACGCCCCGACTGCCTCGTGCAACGGCCCGACCAGCCGCGACACCTGCTCGCCGACTGCCCCGGACTGTCTGCGTGCGGCATCCTCGTTCACCGCGCTCCACGACTGCCGCAAGTGCGACTCGTTGGCCTCGAGAGCGGCGAGTTTCTCTTCGGCGCGCGCTGTCCGGTCGCCGCTGCGGGACGCGTGCAGCAGCCAGCCGAGCATCACGCCGAGGAAGAGCGCGACGACGAGTCCCAGTGCGGTGAGAACTGACATGAGCCGCATGATGCCGCACGGTGCCGACAGTTACCCGGAACCGGAGCGTGTCGGTGTCTTCCTCTACCGTCTGACGACATGCGGATCCTGCACACCTCCGACTGGCACATCGGTCGCACCTTCCACGGTGTCGATCTACTCGCCGACCAGGCGGCGGCGCTCGCCGCGGTCGCCGAGGTCGTGGCGGAGCGCGGTGTCGACGTCGTGGTGGTGCCGGGCGACATCTACGACCGCTCCATCCCGAGCGCCGACGCCGTCGCAGTGTGCAACGCCGGGCTCGAAGCGATCCGCGCCGCAGGCGCAGTGATCATCGCGACGTCCGGTAATCACGATTCGCCTGTGCGCCTCGGATCGGGCGCTGCGTTCGCGGCCCACGGGGGCCTCCACCTGATCACTCGGGTTGCGCAGGTCGATCGGCCGGTGGTGCTGAACGACGCGCACGGGCCGGTCGCGTTCTACGGCATCCCGTATCTCGAACCGGAGATCACCCGAGCCGAACTCGACGTACCCGGTGCGCGCTCGCACCAGGAGATCCTCGACGCCGCGATGGCCAAGGTGCAGGCCGAGGCCGCCGGTCGCGACGCCCGCACCGTGGTGTTGGCGCACGCTTTCGTCGTGGGTGGAGAGCCGACGGAATCGGAACGGTCGATCTCGGTCGGCGGTGTCGAGACCGTGGCAGCGACCACCTTCGGCGGTGCCGACTATGTGGCCCTCGGGCACTTGCATTCACCGCAGACGGTGTCCGAACACGTCCGGTATTCGGGCTCGTTGCTGCCGTACTCGTTCGGTGAGCGCTCACACCGCAAGGCGATGTGGCTCGTCGACCTCGACGAGACGGGGCTCGCGTCCGTCGACCGTGTCGACCTTCCGGTGGTGCGAGAACTGACGCAGCTCACCGGTAACCTCGACGACCTGCTCGCAGATCCGGCCCACGAGAACGCCGAAGAACACTATGTGGCCGCGGTCCTCACCGACCGTGCCCGCCCGGTCGACGCGATGCGGCGGCTGCAGGAACGGTTCCCGCATGCGGTACACGTGCAGTGGGAACGCCCCGCGTCGGAATCCGAGGGCAGCTACCGCGAGAAGGTGCGTGGCCGCACCGACTTCGAGATCGCCTCGTCGTTTCTCACCGACGTCCGATCGGAGCCGTCCACACGGGAAACGGGATGGTTCGAACAGGCCCTCCGCGACGGTGATCGTCGGCGCGGTATCGGCGACGAGTCGCGCCGCGGCGATTCCGGTCGTGACGAGCGGGCGGACGTACCGGCATGAGATTGCATTCGATCGAGATCACCGCTTTCGGGCCGTTCGCCGACACCGTCGCCATCGACTTCGACGACCTCGGGGCCGACGGGCTGTTCCTCCTGCACGGGCAGACCGGCGCGGGGAAGACCTCGATACTCGACGCCGTCGCCTTCGCACTCTATGGGACGGTGCCCGGTGCCCGAGCAGAGGGCCGCAGACTGTTGTCCGACCATGCGCCCGCGGGCGCCATCCCGCAGATCTGCCTCGAAGCGACGATCGCAGGTCGGCGACTGCGCATCGAGCGCAGCCCCGAATTCGAACGCCCGAAGAAGCGCGGCGTCGGCACTACCAAGCAGAACGCGAAAGCAACCCTGGAATGGCTCGACGGTATCGGGGAGAACCTGTCACGCAGCCAAGAGATCGGCGACGTGGTCAAGGGGCTGCTCGGGATGAGCGCCGAACAGTTCTTCCAGGTCGTATTGCTGCCACAGGGCGAGTTCGCGAAATTCCTGCGGGCGGCCAGCGACGAGCGCGGCAAGCTCCTCGAGCGACTGTTCGACACCACGAGATTCGGCGACGTCGAACAGTGGTTCCGCGAGCGCCGCGGATCCGGCGCGAAAGCACTTGCCGAACAACAACAGGCCGTCGACGTCCTCGCCGCGAAGGTCGCTGCGGCCGCAGGTATCGAGGCCGGGGCCGACGCCGAGCCGGTCGAATGGGCCCACAGGCTGCTCGCCGATGCCGCCGACGTCCGCGACTCGACTGCAGCCGCGCACGCCGAAGCCCGCGACACCGACCGCAGCAACCGCGCGGCACTCGACAGCGCGGTCGCACTGAAAGAACGGATCCGACGCCGCGGCGAAGCGCGCGAGAGCAAGGCTCGGCTCGACGCTGCCGAACCGGAGCGCGCGGCGATGGTCGTCGAACGCGATGCCGCGCATCGCGCACGACTGGTCGCGGTACTCGACCGTGAAGCGGCCGGCGCTGTCGCCGACACCGAGTCGGCGCAGGCCGAACTCGACTCCGCCGCAGCTGTTCTGACGAAGTCGGCCGAGGGACGTGCCCTGCTCGGCGAGGTACCGGGGCAGCCCGACGACAGCGACCGCGCACTGATCCGCCCCCGCTGCGAGCAGTGGTCCAGTGAAGTGACCCGACTCGACACCTTGATCGAGCAGCAGCTGAAAATCACCGACATCGGCTCCCGACGTGCGGCCTTGGAAGAGAAGCGTCAGACGGCCGCCGCAGAACTCGAGGGCGTTGCCGCCGAACGTGCCGCGCTTCCCGGCCTGGCCGCGGAGGCTACGACCGCGGTCGCGGACTCGGAGAAGGCTGTTGCGTCGCTTCCCGGGCTCCGTGAGGCCCGCGATCGAGCCGCGGATGCGCTTGCCGCCGCCGGTGAACTGCGCTTGCGCAGTACAGAACTCGAGCAACTGGAGAAGGCGTCCGTGCAGCGCCATGCGGACCATAATCTGGCGCACGAGGCACTGCTCGACATTCGTGCGCGTCGAATCGCCGGCATGGCCGCCGAGCTGGCAGCCAGGCTGGTCGAGGGCGATCCCTGCGAGGTCTGCGGCGCGGTGGAACATCCGTCACCCGCGCAGGCCGAACCCGAGGCCGCGACCAAAGACGACGAAGAGCGCGCCCATGCCGCCGAACAGCGGGCAGCGAAGGCACTCACCGATGCGCGCGCAGCCGTCGGAGATGTCGCGAGCACGGTGGCGATCCTGCGTCAACGCAGCGGCGACACGTCCGAAGACGATCTGGCCGCAGTGCACCTGGACGCCGTCCGGGCACACGACACGGCAGCTACCGCGGCGGCGCAGCTGGATCGACGCCGACGCGAGGTCGACGACCTTCAGGCGCGCGATCTCGCACTGCACTCCCGCGAGCGGGAAGTCGAGACCGCCCTCACCGGCATTGCCCGCGACGATGCCGTACTCGCTTCGGAAGCCGATGAGATCGGTCGCCGTATCGCAGCGGCAATCGACGGCAGCGAATCGTTGACGGCCAGACGTGACCGACTCGCGGCTCTGGTGGAAGCCGCCACCGCATGGCTCGATGCACGCCTCCGGGTCGCGCAGGTGCGCTCGGTCGCGCAGAAGCGAGCGCGTGAAGCGGAGGTCGCCGCAATCGACGGCGGATTCACCGACTTGGCGCAGGCGCGTGCTGCCCTGCGTCCTGATTCACGGGTTGCCGAAATCGAGCGTGAACTCCGCGATGCCGAGAACCGGCGGGCAATCGTCACCGCTGTGCTCGCCGAACCCGAGATCGCTGCACTCACCGGCAACGAGGTCGTCGACGTCGACGCTGCGCGCGCGGTGGTCGACTCCGGCGCCGCGGCACTCGAATCCGCGCTCGCTGCCGCGACCGAGGCACATCGCCGTCACACCGATGTCACCACCTATGCGAGCCGGCTCGAGCAGGCCTATACGGCACTGGTTCCGTTGCGCGACGAGCAGGCCGAACTCACCGCCCTCGCCGACGTCGTCGCCGGTGGGGGAGCGAACAACCGCAAGATGTCGTTGCGTTCCTACGTGCTCGCTGCGCGGCTCGAGGAAGTGGCTGAGTCGGCATCCGACCGGCTGCGCAGAATGTCCGGTGGCCGCTACGAATTCGTGCACAGCGACGCGGTAGGCAGCCACGGTAAGCGAGGCGGACTGGGTCTCGACATCCACGACGAGTACACGGGTGCGGTGCGCTCCACCAAGACGCTCTCGGGCGGCGAGTCGTTCCAGGCGTCCCTCGCGCTGGCTCTCGGGCTCGCGGATGTCGTTGCTGCCGAAGCCGGTGGCGTGGTGATCGACACCATGTTCATAGACGAGGGGTTCGGCACCCTCGATGCCGATGCGCTCGATGCAGTGATGGGTGTTCTCGACGAACTGCGGGCCGGTGGCCGTGTGGTGGGCGTGGTCAGCCACGTCGACGAACTACGACAGCGAATCCCGAGCCGTCTGCATGTGCTGCGCGGCCGAACCGGTTCCACCGTGCAGATCGCCGGCTGACGACGCCACCGAGATCCGCTGTGGGCCTATGAGTCGGTAGCGGACGTGTTCGGGTCGGGCGCCGAGGTGCTTCCGGGCGCCGGCAAGGCCTTCGGGTCGTCGGAGGTCTCGTCGTCCTCGTCCTGTGCCCGCTCGACCGATCGTGCGTCGATCTGCTCACCGACGTAGCGGATCACCACCGCTGTGACCGCGGCCACCGGGACGGCGAGGAACGCGCCGATGATGCCGAACAGTGATGCCCCGGCCGTCACCGCGAGCAGGACCACCACGGCGTGCAGTTTCATGCTCTTCGACTGCAACACCGGCTGCAGGACATTCCCCTCGATCTGCTGCACCGCGATGATGAGGATCAGCACGATCACTGCCGTGGTGAACCCGTTCGCGACCAACGCGACCAGAACAGCGAGGGCGCCGGCGACGAACGCACCGACGATCGGAATGAACCCACCGATGAACGTCAGGATCGCGAGCACCGGAGCGAGCGGCACACCCAGGATGACGAGGCCGATACCGATGAACAACGCGTCGATGAAACTCACCAACGCCTGAGTACGGATGAAGCCGCCGAGGGTGGTCCACATCCGCAGGAGCACCTCTTCGAGGTGACGGCCTGCCCGGCGGCCACTCACCGAGTGCAGCCACGGCACGAACCGCGGCCCGTCCTTGATGAAGAAGAATGTCAGCACGAGCACCAGGCCCAGCGTCACCAACAGCGAGCCCGCCGTGCTCACGCCGGAGAACACGCCACCCGCAATCGAGGCGGCACTGCCTTGCACACGCTCGATCACGACGTGCACCGCGTTGTCGAGCTGTTCGTCCTGCAGATTGATCGGGGGGCCCTGCACCCAGTCCTGCACGGTGTTGATGCCTTCGGTGGCCTTGTTCGCGAGGTCGGGAACCTGCGCCACCACGGACGGAACGATGCCGGCGATGATGCCGCCGACGACCGCGAAGAACAGGACGAGCGTCAGCCCGGCAGCGGCAGCGGGGGGAACTCCACGTCTGGTCATGCCACGCGTCGGTGGCCACAGGATGGTCGCCACGACGATCGCGAGGGCGATCGGCAGGATGATCACCCACATCTGCTGGATGATCCATCCGAGCACCACGGCTGCGGCGGCGATGAGAACGAGGCAGCCCGACCATTTCGCCAACCAGATGCCGCTGACTCCGATCAAGGCCCCGCGATCGGGTTTCACGGCAGCGTTGTCGCCGGCCTTGTGGTCGGAGGTGTTCTTCGACTCGCTCAACGATGGTCCTTCCGTACGCATGTGTTGATCACCTCGATCGATATTCGCCAATCTACGGCCAGCGTGCCGGATCTGCCGGGAGATGCGGTTTTGCCGGATACGCCCGTGTCCAGCATGAACGCGTGGCATTCTCGATATATGTCCTTGCGCATCGAGAATTACGTTTCTCGCAGGGTTATGTGTGTGATCACCGTCGCTGCATGTGCCGGAGTCCTCAGCGCGTGTGGCGAGGGCGACTCGCCCACTTCGGAGGGCGTACGTTCCTCGGCCGGCGTTGCTGTCACGTCCGTCCAGGAAGGCGCGCAGGGTGCAGCCTCATCGGTGCAGAGCGCCGCGTCCAGTGCGGCCGAACGGGCCGGAGACTGGTTCGACAGCGCCAAACTCGGTGCGTTCGTGGCAGCATTCCGCGCCGCGTACCCGAACCTGTCGGCCGATCGCGAGACCCAGTCGATCGAAACGATCGTCACCGAAACCTGTCCCCTGATCGAGGACGGCGCCGACGACGCCGAGGTGAACGCGAAGGTCGGCGAACTCGCCGCCAACGGTTCCGCGGAGCCGACCGACGATCAGTCGGCGCGTATCGCCCAGTTGGTTCGGGTGGCGTGCGGATGACATATCGCCGCAGTCACCACGTAGACTCCTGAACCTGTGAGCCTCACCCTCGGAATCGTCGGACTTCCCAATGTCGGCAAGTCGACCCTCTTCAATGCCCTGACCAACAACGACGTGCTGGCCGCGAACTATCCGTTCGCCACCATCGAACCCAACGTCGGCCTGGTCGAGCTGCCCGATCCGCGGCTGAGCAAGCTCGCCGAGATCTTCGGATCCGAGCGGATCCTGCCTGCGACGGTGTCCTTCGTCGACATCGCAGGCATCGTCAAGGGCGCCTCCGAAGGGGCCGGTCTCGGCAACAAGTTCCTCGCCAATATCCGCGAGGCCGACGCCATCTGTCAGGTGGTCCGTGTGTTCGCCGACGACGACGTCGTGCACGTCGACGGACGAGTAGACCCGGCATCGGACATCGAGGTGATCGAGACCGAGCTCGTCATCGCCGATATGCAGACGTTGGAGAAGGCTCTGCCGCGGCTGGAGAAGGAAGCGAAGAAGAACAAGGAGCTCAAGCCGCTGCACGAGGCGGCGCTCGAGGCGCAGACGTTCCTCGACGAGGGCAAGACCCTGTTCAGCGTCAAGGACAAGCTCGACTTCACGCTTCTCCGCGAGTTGAGCCTGCTCACCACCAAGCCTTTTCTCTACGTCTTCAATGCAGACGAGGCCGTGCTCACCGACGAGGCGAAGGTCGCCGAGCTGCGTGCCTCCGTCGCCCCGGCCGACGCGGTGTTCCTCGACGCGAAGGTCGAGCAGGAACTCCTCGAACTGGACGAAGAAGACCGCCAGGAAATGCTCGACTCGATCGGTCAGACCGAGCCCGGTCTGCATGCTCTCGCTCGCGCCGGCTTCCACACCCTCGGGCTGCAGACCTACCTGACGGCAGGCCCGAAGGAATCGCGCGCCTGGACGATCCACAAGGGCGACACCGCCCCTCAGGCTGCAGGCGTCATCCATACCGACTTCGAGCGTGGCTTCATCAAGGCCGAGATCGTCTCCTTCGACGACCTCGTCGAGGCCGGCTCCATGAGCGCCGCCAAGGCTGCAGGCAAGGTGCGCATGGAGGGCAAGGAATACCTCATGCAGGACGGCGACGTCGTGGAGTTCCGCTTCAACGTCTGACCGGTTCCGGTTCAATCCCTCACATGAGCGCTGATCTCGACCTCGACGACCACTGTTGATATCATGTCCGATATCAACGTGCGGAGGTGGTCATCATGGCATCCATCGTCGTCAGAGGGCTCGACGAATCGGTGAAGCAGAGCTTGGCGAAGCGGGCCAAGGAGCACGGTCGCTCCATGGAAGCCGAGGTGCGTGAGATTCTCACTCGGGCATCATTGCGTCCGCACATCGGGCTCGCGCTCTTGGAGGCGGCTCGTGCGGCTGACGGTGTTGAGGAGCTGATGATCCCTGAGCGCGTCGATGAAGCCCGGAAGGTCGACTTCGGGTGATCGTCTTGGACACGAACGTCATCTCGGAGATCTTCCGCTCTCGTCCTGAGCCGCGCGTCATCGCATGGCTGGAATCGCTCACGGATGATGTCGCGATCACGACGATCACGTTGGCGGAGCTGCTCGCCGGAGTTCGCAGGCTTCCGGATGGGCAGCGCAAAGCGGCACTCCAGGCAGCGATCGAGGGCGCGATCCGGCCCTATCGCGATACGCGTTCCCTGCTTTCCTTCGACGAGGTTGCGGCCGCGGAGTATGCCGAGGTGCTGGCGGTGCGTGAGGATGCGGGGCTGCCGATCAGCATGGCTGATGCGCAGATCGCTGCGATCTGCCGAGTCCATCAGGCCGTGTGCGCGACACGGAACACCAAGGACTTCGCGCAGACCGGTGTCGAGATTGTTGATCCCTGGGCCGTGTCGTGAGTGGACACGCATCAGGAGGGAGCGGAGCATCCTCGTCGGTCAGTCGATGGGTGCGCACACGGCGTTCCTTACCGCTGTGGAGCGTCCGGACCTTGTCGAGCGCCTCGTGACGCTCGAAGGGCATGTCGCCGGGCAGCGACGGCCCGGGTGGGGCAGTCGGCTGGGAACAGCACAGCATCCAGGTGAACGCGCAGTGGCCCATCTGCTTCGTCTGGAAAGATGGAGGTGCGGACAATGTCGAACTCGTCGACTACTCCTGAGGCCGATCTGATCGAGCCGATCCACCCGGGAGAGATCCTGATGGAGGACTTCATCGAGGGCTTCGGGATCACGCAGAACAAGCTGGCTGTGTCGATCGGTGTTCCGCCGCGTCGGATCAACGAGATCGTGCATGGCAAGCGGGGAATCACGGCGGATACCGTAGGCGCGTGTTGCTACGTGCGGCGACGTGGTTGCGCTCGAGCTTCCTCATCTGCCTGTGGTTCCGTCGATGAGTTCGCGGAGGATGTCTGCGTGTCCGGCGTGGCGGCCGGTCTCTTCGATCATGTGTGTCAGCGCCCAGCGTGCATTAGGGCCTGGACGCTCATTGCCGGCATGGGGAACGGGCCCGGAGAGGTCGTCACAGGAGTCCAGCACCGCGTTGGCTTGCTCCGCCACAGAGCGATAGCGGGCAACCACGTCTTCGCGCGTATCCGTTGCGGCGCACTGAAACGTCGCCGGCCAGTTTGTGGTCCTGTGGCCGAGGAATATCGATTCTTCGACGTAGGTGAGGTGGTTGAGTAGCCCCAGGAGATTCGTTCCCGACAGCACCTGGGCGGTTCTGACGTCAGGCTCGGGCGTGGTCTCCACCTTGGTTGCGATCGAATTTCGGAGATAGTCGAGGAATCCACGGAGTACTTCGGCTTCAGTGTTTCCGGTTTTCGGCGGAGATGTATCACGACGCTGTGAGCGTCGTCGGGGTGTGGTCATCTGGTGTTCAGCGCGGATACTCCTCGTCCACGGGGAGCAGACGCCGTCCTCCTTTCGAGGATTGTGGTGGCGGGGAACTGGTCGGTGGATCCGGTTATGGTGCCCGGCGTGGGGTCCGGACGGCTGTCCTCGAGTGTCACGCGCTTCGGCGTCAGCGCTCGGTGCGTTGAATCATCAGGATGTGGTCGGTGACCTCGGCGGCGCGTCCGTTCGGGCCGGTCGCCATGCGCTGCTGGGCGTCGGCTACGAGGATCTGCCATGTCGAGGGGTCGAGATCGATGTCGGCACTGACCTCTTGCGGGCTCGGGTAGTGGACATCGGGGTCGCGATTCCACGACCAGGGGGCGGTTGAGCCGTGGTCGACGATCAGGAGATATCCTCCGGGCTGCAGGGCGTGGGCCGCGTTCCTGAAGAGCCCGGCGCGGTCCAAGCCGGACACGGCATGCAGATAGTGAGCGTTGACGAGGTTGAACCTGCCTGAAGGTAACCCCTGGTTGAGGTCTGTCCGTTTTGCGGTGATCCGGTCATCCAGGCCGGCCTCCTGGGAATGCTGTGTCAACCGATCCACCGATGTCGCGGAGATGTCGAGCGCTGTAACCTTCCAGCCGCGCTGAGCGAGCCAGAGCGCATCGCCGCCATTGCCGCAACCCAGCTCCAGGGCCTGCCCCGGGGCGAGGTCGGAGATCATCTCGATGAGACGAGTGTTCGGTGCGGGGCGCTTACCCGGCACAGGGTCGGTGGGTGTAGCGGTGGTCATGAACACTCCTGTCGTCTGGTCACCTGATCTACACTCCCACCCGAGATTGCACGTCCGCCATCTCCCTTGCAGAATTGCAAACTCATTTGTTGTCAGGAAGAGAAGGGGCGCATGGATGATGACAAGGTGCTCAGTGCGGTCGGGCCGAGGCTGCGGGGGTTCCGTCAGGCGCTCGGGCTGAACCTGGCCGAGCTCGCCGAGCGCAGCGGGATCACGGCCAGCACTATCTCCAGACTGGAACGGGGCCTCGTGCGCCCCGGTTTGGAGCAACTCTTACCTCTTGCGCGGGTCTATGGACTGCCCTTGGACGAGCTTGTCGCGGCCCCCCGCGTCGGCGACCCGAGAGTTCACCTGAAGCCCATCCGCAAGCACGGCCTGACCTTCGTCCCACTCGGCGTCCATGCAGGGGGGCTGCAGGGTTTCAAGGTGATCTATCCGCCGAGCGCGAAGGCAGGCCCTCGGAAGTACAACACTCATCCCGGGCGTGAGTGGTTCTACGTTCTCGAAGGTGCCGTCGTCCTTGCATTGTCCGATCAGCGCACCGTCCTCGAAGCTGGTGAAGCTGCGGAGTTCGACACGATGACCCCGCACTGGATCGCGAACGCTCGCGAGGATCGGCCCGCCGAGATCATCGCACTCTATGGCGTGCAGGGTGAACGTCTCCATGTCATAGACGTCTGAGTGGCATCCTCGACGGCCTGCCACCGGAGAAGCTGCGAGACATCGGACGCAAAGAATTGGAGTCCTACGATGTGACCTTCGTCGGCAGGTTCTTGTCGCCGACTTCCTCCGCGACCGCGGCACCGTGACCGACGTTGTCGATCCCTTGTCGGCCGGCAGTCCACGCGGACCACAATCGGTGGTAGATCCCGCCACGCGCGAGCAACTGGTCATGGGTGCCTTGCTCAACGACTCGGCCCGAGTCCATGACGAGAATGTTGTCGGCGCGCGAGGCCTGGTCCAAGCGGTGCGCCACCACCAGGGCCGAACGATCACGAGTCACCTTGTCGGCTGCATCTTCCAACGCCCCGGCCCCCGCCGAGCCCGCCTCGGCAGTCGCCTCGTCCATGATGACGACGGCCGGGTCGAGAAGCAGGATGCGAGCCAGTGCAAGCTGCTGCGCGGCCACCGGATCCAGCTGGATACCCTGCGCGCCGACCACGGTGTCGAGGCCCTGAGCCAGCCGGTCGAACCACGGCCGCGCATGAACCCGATCGAGTGCCGAATGGAGCTCCGCATCAGTGGCATCGGGTTTGGCGAGAGTCATGTCCTGGCGCAGGGTTCCGGAGAAGACGTGCACCTCCTGGCTGACCATGGCGAGACGGGCGATGCGCTCACGGTCGGACAGCGACGACACGGGGTGCCCGTCGACGAGCACCTCACCCGCATCGGGTACACGCAAACCCGCCACCAGCGCTGCCACCGTGGTCTTTCCGGCCCCGGACGCGCCGACGATGGCGACGGTCTCACCCGGGTCGATGGTGATGTCGATATTGCGTACGGCCCAGGCGCCGCCGTAGCTGAAGCTGACGTCGCGCAGCTCGACGCGACCCCGTGGAGCATCGACACTGCTGTCGGGCACCGGCATCGGCGGGTCGGTGACCACTCCCACGACCCGCGCCAGCGAGGCGTAACCGGACTGTACGACGTCGAGCACGCGCATGAACGTGTTCAAGGGACCACGCAGCCGGATGATCATGAGGACCGCTCCGGTCACGGCACCTACGGTGAGAGCGTCGGTGGACACCAGGTGGTATCCCACCGACAGCGCGATCGCCAGCATGAGGAACTCGGCGCCGAGCATCCAGGCGTTGAGGCCGAGCATGGTGGTGCGTGCACTGATGCCCTTGCGGACCACGCCCCACGAGGCGTTCCCGACATCGATGTGCATCCGGTCTTCCATCGAGAAGGCACGCACTGTCGCACGACCCCGGATGGCCTCCAACACGCGGCGGGCGCGCTCGGCCATGGCGGCGCGCTCGTCGGCGTAGCGCTTGGGGGCCTTGGCGAGGTAGAGGCGCGCGGCAAAGTAGTACACCGGAGCGACGATCACCGGGATGATCAGGAACTGCCAGTCCAATGCGAACAGGGCGATGACGGTGGCGATAACCGTGAACAACGCGGTGGACAGCGTCGGCACGGTCTCGGTGACGGCGGCAGACAGCTCGGCGACGTCATCGGTGGAACGGCTGACCAGATCGCCTGTGCCTGCATCCTCGACTCGGTGGGTGGGCAGTCCCAGGGCGGTGCCGACCATGTCCTGGCGGAGGTTCGCGATCACGCGTTCGGACAGCCGTGCCACCAGATAGAAGCCACAGGCGCTCATGACCGCGCCGGCGATCGCCGCGGAAATCAGGCCCGCGCCGATGGGCCACAGCGATCGCTGGGTGTGGCCTATCACCAGGTCCACGATCTGGCCCATCAGTTGCGGCACCAGCACACCTGCGTAGGCACCGAGGCCGAGTAGCACCAGTGCGAACAGGAACAACAGCTTCGCGTGGCGAACCAGCCCCAACTGTCGTGCCACCTCGCGCCGCACCTGCCCCAGTGTGGCCAGGGGGAATCGGAGAGCGGTGTCGGCCTTGGCGGGTGGGGTCGCGCTCGTCGGCGAACTCATAGCGTGGCCCCCGCCAGAAGTTCCTCGGCTGTAGCCCTCAGATCCTGGACATCCAGGTGGCCGGTCGCTACAGCGGTCCACGCCGGTGACTCGCTGAGCACGAGCGTGATCTTGCCTGCTCGGTGGTGGGACACCTGCTCGGCGATGTTCTGCTCCGTCACCGAGTCCACCGCAGTGGTCGGATCCTGCAACACGAGGACTTCGGGATCGAAGGCGATGGCGCGCGCCAAGGCCACGCGCTGACGCTGACCGCCGGACAGCATGCGTCCGTTTTCTCCTACGCGCTTGTCGGGGCCCTCTGGGATGTCGTCGCAGCAGGCGACTCGGAGGGCCTCCTCGGCGGTGGCCCGGTCGGGGTAGACGTTGTCGGCCACGCTGCCGTCGAACAGGTCCGCTGCATGCGGGACGACGATCACCCTGCGCCGGGGTAGCGATTCCAGTTGGGAGATCAGCTCGTGGTCGATGCCGTGTACGACGGTGAGGCCGGTCGGCAGCGTTTCCATGAACTGGTCGGCCCTGGCGGCGTCGACCTCGGTGGTGCGTTCGAAGTCCGCCCCGAGAACCTCTCGGATACGTCGTCCGGATGCTTCGGCAGAGGCCCAGCGCGAGGCGAGGTTCCTGCCGAACATCGTCATCGGAGTGATGAGGAACTGGGTCAGGCCGACGACCGTGATGAGTTCGCCGATGGTCACGTGTCCGTTGAGTGCAAGCGCGCCGGCAGCGATGCCGAGGGCGGAGACGAAGATCGCGCCGGCCGCCTCGGTGGCACCGTTGAGGCTCGCTTCGGCCGCATTGGCGTGAACGGTCTTGCGATAGGCGATGTCCGAGACCTCGTCATAGCGACTCCGGACAGTGACGATGGCACCCAGACCTTTGAGGATCCGCAGTCCCTGCACCACATCCGTGGCGGTCGCCGCAGCCTGAGCGATCGCATGCTGACGTGCCACCGAACGGCTCTGCAGTGGTCGGGCCACTCGAAGGGCCACGACCACGAGGAGAGGGCCACCGATGAGGGTGGCCAGGCTCAGCCAAGGGTCGATGGTGAACATGATGATGGCGCCGTAGGTGATGGCCGCAGCCTCGGCCACCGGCATGACCGTCATCATCACGATGTCGCCGACCCTGCTGGTGTCGGACGACGCGATCGACAGTAATCCGCCTGCGGTGCGCTCTCGGCCGGCGAACCCACGCGGATCTTGTATGCGGTCGGTGACCATGGTGCGCAGATCATGGCCGACCAGCTGTTGACTGCGGATCAGCATGAAACGCGCAACCCAGTTCACGCCGATGGCGAGCGCGAAGAGGCCTCCCAGAACCAGGATCCAGAATCCCAGTCGGTGGGGTGACGAGGTGGCGATGGCTTCATCCACGGCCCTGCCCACCACGACGGGCGTGAGACCGTTGCAGACGAACGAGAGCGCCATACCGACCGAGGCAACGAAGCTCCACGGACGCTGAGAGAGCGCTACCTTCAGCGTCCACCCTCGTGCGTCGAGAGCAGGCATTTTGGACTTTCGCGCACCCGGCCCGGGTAGCGCCGAATAGTCGACAATACTTCCCTGCTCGGGTGCCTGAGGAGTATCGAGCACAAGCGCAGATGTTACAGCCGAGCTACCGCGACCCAGCTGTCGCGCCGCCTCGTGGGTGTTCGGCCCAGCCTGGGCGCGAGTATCGAGTGGCGGCTGATATCGAACCCGCTGGACGGTGCTGCGCGAGCCGGAATGTGTCCGTTGAAGATCGGAATGACCGTCGCAGCGGATTCCGTGCTTCATCACGTGGCCGAAGAAGTGCGGCAACGGGTCTGTCTCGTCGTCCTCGCAACATTGGTTTCCCAGGTGGATGTGCGTTTTGGTTGGTGTGATAACGTCCCGTTCTTATGTCAGATCAACTTCCACCGTGCCCCGTATGTGTGAGTGAGTTCAGCTATGAGACCGGCGCGTTGTTGGCATGCCCGATGTGTGGTCACGAGTGGTCCACGGACGTCGATGAGGAGACCGATGCTGCCGAGGGCGTCGTCAAGGATGCTGTCGGCAACGTGCTTGCCGACGGCGACACCGTCCACATCGTGAAAGACCTCAAGGTCAAGGGTGCAGGCGGCGGTGTCGTGAAGATGGGCACGAAGGTACGCGGAATCCGGTTGATCACTGATGGAGTGGGTGACCACGATCTCGATGCGAAGGTGCCGGGATTCGGTCAGATGCAGCTCAAGTCGAGCGTGGTGAAGAAGGTCGTCTGAGCGTCCCGGGAATCATCAGCGGTGTTGCTCGGCCTACTCCGGAATCGGCGCCTCTTGCAACGTTCGGCGGCTGGCGAATTGCCGCATCATTCCTGAGAGCGGATCGGTGAATTCCAGTTCCCGCGCGAGCAATTGGAGCGGAAGGGAATGATCATCCGGGGACTCGGGCATGAGCTCGGGATACCAATGATCGCCGAGGATCCCGATTCCGAGCGCGGCCAGATGCACCCGCAGCTGATGCATCCGCCCGGTGTGTGGGCGCAGGATCGTATGGAGCACAGCGCGTCCGGAGGCGCTCACACCGGACCCGAGCACATCGATCGCGGTCTCGGAGTTGGGTTCACGGGCGTCGTCGACGACCACTCGCAACTCGCCTTTACGCGCCTCGATGTGGTTGCGATAGGTGACGGGAACGGCGCGGCTTGCAAGTGTCGGTGCGTCGGGGTCCCATCCGGCGGGTCGTGGGGACACCGCTTCGTAGACCTTCACGACCTGCCGCTTCTCGAACAGTGACTGGTATGCGCCGCGTGTCGAGGGGCGGGTCGAGAACATCACCAGTCCGGCCGTCGCGCGGTCGAGTCGATGAATCGGCGTCAGGTCGGGGTTGTCCAGACGGATCCTCAAGCGGACGAGTGCCGATTCGCGCAGGTAGCGCCCACCCGGTGTGGTCGGGAGGAAGTGCGGTTTGTCGATGACGACGAGGTCGTCGTCGATGTGCAGGATCTTCTCGTGGAACGGCATCGGATCTTCCGTCGGCAGTTCGCGGTAGTACCAGATGAACCGGTGCGTGCCCAACGTTGTGTTGCGGTGGATAGGACTGCCGTCGGCGCCCACGATCTCACCGTCGTCGAACCGCTGATACAGAGTGCCGGTGTCCATATGGTCGAACCTCGCCACCACGTACTCGGCGATCGTCGACCACGGGCCGGACGTCGGCACACGCAGACGCGTCGGCCCGACCCCATTCTTGACGGGGAGCGGTGAGGGCATCGGCATAGGATCGATTCTCCCACCGGCGGCTGCGTGGATGGCAGACGGGACCGAGTGCGGCGATATTGCCGAGGAGCTACGAATTTCGTCGACGCAGCGCGCGGAACATCCTGGTCGGTTACGGTTTTGACAGCTGGTCCCTTCGAAAGGTCGATGCCGATGCCGCTGTACGACTTCCGGTGTGCCGAGTGCGGTCTGTTCGATGCCTTGATTCCGATGAGCGACGTCGGCTCGTCCACTGCATGCCCTTCCTGCGCGCAGCAAGCGCGTCGTGCGATCACCGCGCCGCGTCTCGGTCGCGGTGCATCGAGCGCGATGCGCCTGCATGACGCGACTGCGCGTACGGCGTCAGATCCGGACGTCGTGTCGGGTGCGCTCCCCGGTGGCCCGCGGCGATCGTCGCGTCCGGTCTCGACCGACCCGAGGCATCGGCTGCTTCCTCGCCCTTGAACGAGATCGACCGACCCCACGCGATCGACCGACCCAGGAGGTCCAGTGCCCGACGTCATCTTTCCTCTCGATTCGACACGCCGCTTCACCGACCAGGACAAGATCGGTCACAACCGTTGGCACCCCGACATCCCACCCGTGGCCACAGTGAAACCGGGGGAGTCGTTCCGGGTGCATTGCCGAGAATGGTTCGACGGGGAAATCCACAACGACGACTCCGCCGACGACATCCGCAACGCGCCGCTGCACACGGTCCACGCGCTGTCGGGACCGTTCGCGGTCGAGGGTGCGAAACCGGGTGACCTTTTGGTCGTCGACATTCTCGACCTCGGCCCGATCCCGCAGGAGGATTCGGGGCCGCTCGCCGGACAGGGCTGGGGCTATACCGGCATCTTCGCCAAGCCCAACGGCGGCGGCTTCCTCACCGACCAGTTCCCTGACGCCTACAAGGCGGTCTGGGATTTCTCGGGCCAGAAAGCGACGAGCCGTCACATTCCACACGTGTCGTTCACCGGCATCGTGCACCCGGGTTTGATGGGAACAGCTCCGTCGCACGATCTGTTGTCCACCTGGAACACCCGCGAAGCCGCCTTGATCGCGACCGACCCCGACCGGGTACCGCCGTTGGCACTACCGCCGGAGCCGAACGGTGCGATCCTCGGCAACCTCACCGGGGCGGACTTCGACCGTGTCGCGGCGGAGGGCGCACGTACTGCTCCACCTCGCGAGAACGGCGGCAACCAGGACATCAAGAACCTGACCAAGGGCAGCCGGATCTTTTACCCGGTGTTCGTCGACGGCGCGAACCTGTCGGTCGGCGACCTGCACTTCTCGCAGGGCGATGGCGAGATCACCTTCTGCGGTGCCATCGAAATGGGTGGCTTCATCGATCTGCGTGTCGATCTCATCCGCGGCGGAATGGATACCTACGGGGTCAGTGAGAACGCGATCTTCATGCCGGGCAACACCGATCCTCAGTTCTCCGAATGGCTTGCGTTCTCGGGTACGTCGGTGACGCTCGACGGTGAACAGCGCTATCTCGATTCGCAATTGGCGTACCAGCGGGCGTGTCTGCACGCCATCGAATACCTGACGAAGTTCGGATACAGCCCGGAGCAGGCGTACCTTCTCCTCGGCGCCGCGCCGATCGAGGGACGGCTTTCCGGAGTCGTGGACATCCCCAACTCTTGTGCCACGGTCTATCTTCCGACGGCAATCTTCGACTTCCCGCTGTCGCCGACGGCGGAGGGTCCGGTCCGGATCGACCGGGGTATGGGGGCGCCGCGTTCTCCGGCGTGAGTCGCGCGAACCGGAGCGCGTTCGCCGGCCGTCATGACCGGTAGAACGACCCGGACGACGTCAGAAGCGGGGTGACCGGATGCCGCACCAGTCGTCGACATCGCATTGACCGTCGACCCCGTTCCCGACAGCGATGACGGTGCCGTCGACGCGCACACCGAGCGTGTGGGCCGAGCCCGCCGCGACCGCGACGATGTCGCGCCACTGGTGGACATCGCACTGCCCGTGGCTGTTGTCGCCGGCCGCGCGAACCTTGCCGCTCGCGAGCACACCGACGGTGTGATGACTTCCCGCTGCCACCGATGTCACGTCGGCCCACCCGTCGACGCCGCATGCACCAGACTTGCGGTGCCCGACGGCAACAACGGTTCCATCGGTTCTGAGGGCGACGGTGTGCAGATATCCCGCCGTGACTGCGATGAGGTTGCGCCACTCGCCGACCCCGCACTGTCCGAATCGGTTGTTGCCCGTGGCGATTGCAGTGCCGTTTTCCCGGATCCCGACGGAATGCCAGTCACCGACGGCGACGTCGACGATCTCGCGCCAGGGGTCGACGTCGCACTGTTGTTCGGAGTTGCGTCCGGCAGCCACGACGGTGCCGTCTGCCTGCACGCCGAGGGTGCGGCGCCAGCCCGCGCCGATCGCCACGAGGTCGTGCCACGCGCTCACGTCGCACTGCCCGTCGCCGTTCCATCCTGCGGCCACGACGGTTCCGTCCTCACGAAGGCCGACGGTATGCGACCTGCCGGTGTTCCGTGCGGCGTGCACATTCCCGGCAGCTACTGCGAGGACGTTCCGCCACTCGAGCACGTCGCACTCGCCGGCAAAGTTATTTCCCACAGCGACGACGGTTCCGTCGCTGTGGAGGCCAACCGAATGGCGTCTACCTGCGGCAAGTACGGTCATGTGCTTCCATACTGCCAGCCGCGAGAATGCCGACGAAGTGTTCGACCCCGCCACACGCTGAGCGGAGGACGGCCGTTGCGACACTTTCCCCCCGTTGTCCGGGTTTCCGTTGCCTCACGACCCACGGCAAGCCGGACAACAGGAGGAAAGCTCGCGCGAGGCGCTCGATCCCTGCCCCGATGGTCCGAAAATGCCGTGTCGTGCGACACAATGGTCGCGAACCGATCGAAGAGGAGCGAGTCATGTTGAGCACCATGCAAGACGCACCCCTGTCCATCGCGCAGATTCTGCGCCACGGCAGCTCCGTCCACAGTCAGGCGGAGGTGGTGACCTGGACCGACTCCGGTCCGCGTCGGCGCACGTACGCCGAGGTCGGCCAACGGTGTGCGCAGCTCGCGCACGCTCTGCGCGGACTCGGTGTGAACGACGACGAGCGCGTAGCGACGTTCATGTGGAACAACGCCGAACACCTCGAGGCGTACCTCGCCATACCGGCGATGGGCGCCGTCCTGCATACCCTCAACATTCGCCTGTTCCCGGAACAGCTGATCCACGTGGCAAACCACGCCGAGGATCACGTGATCATCGTCGATCCGACCCTCGTGCCGTTGCTGGCACCGCAGCTGCCGCAGTTGACCACCGTCAAGCATGTGGTCGTGACCGGCGACTCGACCGCCGGTCTCGAAGCGCCGGACGGCGTGCAGCTGCACACCTACGAGGGGCTGATCGCCGACCAGCCCACCGACTTCGACTGGCCCGAAGTGGACGAGCGATCCGCAGCCGCGATGTGCTACACCTCCGGCACCACCGGCGATCCGAAAGGTGTTGCATACTCTCACCGTTCGATCTATCTGCATTCGATGCAGGTATGCACGACGGAGGGGCCTGCACTTCGCCAGGGCGACCGGGCCTTGGCGGTGGTTCCGCAGTTCCACGCCATGTCGTGGGGTCTGCCGTATGCGGCGTTCATGATCGGTGCATCGCTCATCATGCCCGACCGCTTTCTGCAGCCCGAACCGCTCGCCGCGCTCATCGCCGCCGAACGTCCGACCTTTGCCGCCGCAGTCCCGACCATCTGGCTCGGTCTGCACCAGTATCTCGAAGAGCATCCGCAGGACATCTCCTTCATGAAGGAGGTGCTGATCGGTGGATCGGCGGTGCCGCCGTCGTTGATGCACGCATTCGAGACCGACCACGACGTGCAGGTCCTGCACGCCTGGGGAATGACGGAGACGTCGCCGCTGGGCTCGGTGGCGCGGCCGCCGGTGAATGCCGAGGGCGACGAGCGGTGGCATTACCGATACACGCAGGGACGATTCCCGGCGTCGGTGCAGGCCCGTCTCGTCGGTGACGACGACGAGGTGGTTCCGAACGACGGCGTCAGCATCGGTGAACTCGAGGTCCGTGGGCCGTGGATCGCAGCCTCCTATTACGGTGTCGAGGCGCCCGAGAAGTTCCACGACGGATGGTTGCGCACGGGCGACGTCGGAAGCATCACTCCGGACGGCTATCTCACGTTGACGGATCGCACCAAGGACATCATCAAGTCCGGAGGTGAGTGGATTTCTTCGGTCGATCTGGAGAACGCCGTCATGGGGCACCCTGATGTTCTCGAAGCAGCGGTGATCGGTGTGCCGGACGACAAGTGGGACGAACGTCCGCTGGTCGCAGTCGTACTTCGTGCGGGGGCCACCGCGACCGTCGATACGCTGCGCGACTTCCTGTCGGACAAGGTTGCCAAGTGGCAGCTTCCCGAGAATTGGACCGTCGTCAGCGAGGTTCCCAAGACCAGCGTCGGCAAATTCGACAAGAAGCGCCTGCGGTCGCAGTATCACGACGGTGGGCTGGACGTCACACGGATCTGACGCGGACCCGAAGGGCCTGCCGCACCGCTGACGGTGCGGCAGGCCCTTCGATGTCAGCCCACGGAGGAGTTCGTTCGTCCCTTCCACCAGAACCACGCCGCGGTGACGATGATGGCGCCGACGATGGAGCCGATGATGCCGCTGGGTCGGAAATGGAGACCGTCCCCGGCGAGCAGGCTGATGAGCAGGCCGCCGACGAACGAGCCGCCAATTCCTGCAGCAAACGCTACTGTCCAATCGATTCCGGACGTGGACTTGCCCAGAATCAATTGTGCACCTGCGCCGACAAGTATCCCGAACAGAATGAGCCCGATGATCAGCATTGCCGGAGTATATGCAGCAGATTCTTCTCGACGTGGTGTTTCTCGATCGGACGCCGGTTACGGCACCTGGAATGTGGCGATGCCGGGGGTAACCGGTCCGGCAGCTGTCGAGGTCAAGAGGACGGCGATCTGTCCGGCGCCGGTGTCGATCGTGGCGAACGCCGGAATGCCGTTCAGCCCGTCCGACAGGCGAGCGGAGCCGGATTCACCGGTCGACAGGTTGACCCACTGCACATCCGCGTAGAGAAGGCATCCCCACCCGTCCTTCTTCCCTCCTGTGATCGTCATGGTGCCCGGCTCTTCGCCGATCACCGCGACGCAGCGGATCGACGGAGCGTCGAAGCTTCCGTTCGGATTGCCGTACGGCGCCGGGTCGGTCTGGAACGGGACGGTCGTCGAGGCCGAAGCGACTCCTGCCGCGAACAGGACCGATGTGGCAATGGTGGTGGCACAGACACCGACGGCACGCATCAGTCTCATGGAGGACCTCACTTGTCGAGTTGTCGATTCACCATTTCGGTGATCCAGATGGGGGCGAACGGGGACGTGCATCCCGGGGAGGTCGGATAGTCCTCGAGCACTTTCAATCGCTCGCCGATGTCGAGTGCACGAGCGCGATACTCGGCGTGTTCGATCCCGATCCGGGCGAGACAGGTGTTCATGGCCCACTGCAATCGTTCCGGAGCATCCTTCATCTGCGTTTCGATGATGTCGAGCAGGCCGGCGAGGTCGAGGTCTTCGGGGCCCTTCACCACGCGTTCGGAAGTCAGGTCCCAACCGGCGCTCGCCACAACGGGATCCGGATCGTCGAACCACAGGGCTCGCAACTCGTCGGCATGTGGATTTTTCTTCGCGATGTAGTTGACGAGCCAATCCTGCACCTTCGGCACACGTGCCTGCCGCAACATGGTGTCCAGCTCGTCGAGTGAATACGCTTTCGGGCGGCTGACCAGGATCGCGAGAAGCCTCGCTGCGCTGTCTCCGGTTTCCCAGAGCTCGCCCGCGAGTTCGTGTTGCGTCCTCAGTCTCTTGGCGATGGCGCGCAGCTTCGTGAGGTTGACGGCGTGGTCGTCGCCGTGCCGGGCATTCACCTCGCGGATCTTCGGGTCTTCGAGTTCTGCCAGCTCAGCCATCAACTCGGACACTGTCGGCGGTTCCACCGTGGATCCGGCCACCGTTCGCTCCGTTCTTCGTCGATATGGAATTCACACTACGTGTGTCGAGCGCCTTCTCATCGCGTTACGCTGCCACTGACCGCGATTCGGTTGAACACTGTGGGGGCCGAAATGTGAACCGGGACGAACTCGCACGGGCGGTACTCGGACTGGACGGCATCGGATGCGCGGCTGCTGCGGTGGCAGTGTCGCTGGACGAGCGGGCCGCAGGATCGGTCGACCCGTCTCAACGCGTACGAGTGCCTGTTGCCGTTGCACTGGGCGCGACCAGCGTCGTCCTGGTGCGTGCGGCGGTTCGTCGTCCGGCGCGGCGCCGCGATCTCGAAATTGCTGCAGCGGTCAATCTCGGCTGGGTGGCGGCATGCTGTGTCGGATTGTCGCGGGCGCCGTCGCGGTTGGGTCGCGGCCTCCTCATCACCACTGCGCTTTCGGACGGCGTCGCGGCGGTTGCGCAGTGGTCTCTACGACCGAGTGCTCGCTGACACACCGTTGCCGTGGAGGTGTGCGCGCTCGCCGTTGTGATCGAGGATGGTGAGGATTTCGACGACGCCGCCGTGGGCACTGATCGCGTGCGGCGTCATCGTCGAGAACTCGGCGGCATTGCCCTCCTGGATGAGGATGGTGCGCTCACCGAGCTGAAGGCGCGCGGTGCCGGTGAGGACGGTGAACCAGTCGTGGCCAGGGTGGACCGAGAGCGTCTCCGTGGGGGCAGGGTCTTCGTTCGTGATGCGCATCTTCGCGATGGTCACTCCGTTGAGGGAGCGTTCGCGTGAGAGAAGCCAGGTGGTGTATCCGGGCATGTTCTGGGGCTGCGGCCTGATCACCACATCCTGGTCGTCGTCGGATTCGACGAGGTGATCGATCGTGATGTCGAGTGCTCGCGCGATCGGGACGAGCTGATCCAATGCGATTCTGCGGCGGCCGGTTTCGATGCGACTCAGATTCGATGGGCTGATGTGACAGCGGGTAGCGAGTGCATCGAGTGTCCACCCGCGCGCCAGGCGCAGGCTCCGGATGCGCTGCCGGACGACCTGGTCCAGATCAATATCTTCTTGCTCCATAGGCAAGATGGTATGCGCATTCGGCATTGATCGCTATAGCGTGGAGGAATGCACCACCACAGTCACCACGAAGCACACATGCACGACGAATCCCCGGCAGATCTACTGGATCTCGACGCCGAGGTCCATCTCGGATACCTGGAGGGCCTGGTCGAATGGATCGCCGACCGGTCGACTCCCCGTGTCATCGTCGATGTGGGGGCCGGAACCGGGACGGGCACGCGTGCCCTCGCCGAACGATTCCCCGAGGCCGAACTGATCGCCGTCGATCGGTCACCGCAGATGCTGGCTCGAGTTCGTGACATTGCTGGTCAGTATGGCTTTCAGGATCGGGTCGACACTGTCGAGGCAGATCTGGACGCCGGCTGGCCTGCTGTGGAATCGGCCGATCTCGTGTGGGCGGCGTTGTCGCTCCATCACGTCCGGGATCCGGCCGTCTTCCTGCAGCAACTCCATGCTTCGCTGAATCCTGGAGCGCTCCTGGTGGTCGTCGAAATGGAATCCCAGCCGCGCTTCCTTCCCGACGACATCGGGATCGGTACGCCGGGGCTCGAAGCGCGCGCTCACACGCTCGCCGCCGAACGCGGATGGAACAACCATCCGGACTGGAGCGATGACCTCGAACGCGCAGGATTCGACGTCGAAGCCGTGCGCCGCACCGAGATCGACCTCGACGGCAATACGACAACCGCCCGTACCTACGCGCGGACGGTGTTGAGCAAGCTTCGTAAGGGGCTCGGAAACGGCCTGTCCGCAGATGATCTCGACACCCTGAATCGACTGTGCGCGGACCACGGCCCCGACTCTCTGCCCACCAGGACCGACCTGAGGGTCCGGAGTAACCGAACCGCATGGGCAGCAAGAAAACTCGATCGAGGAGCGAACTGATGAACACGAACACCGAGCAGTCTGCCATTGCGCACTACGACGTTGCTGTGATCGGGGGTGGCGCGGCAGGTTTGAGTGCCGCGATCGCGCTCGCCCGCTCGCGACGCTCGGTGCTCGTCGTCGACGCCGGAGAACCACGCAATGCGCCGGCCGCAGGCGCGCACAACGTGCTCGGCCACGACGGTGTTCCACCGCTCGAGCTCCTCGCCGCAGGCCGCAAGGAAGCGGTCGGGTACGGGGTGGAGATTCGCGTCGACACCGCCGCAGCGGTGCGCCGGGACGGTGATGCGTTCGAGGTGGACCTCGAGGAAAGCGGAACCGTGCGAGCGCGACGACTCGTGCTGGCGTCAGGGCTCGTCGACGAACTGCCCGAGCTGCCGGGCGTACGGGAGATGTGGGGCAAGAAGGTGCTGCACTGTCCCTACTGCCACGGATGGGAAGTGCGGGATCAGCGCATCGGTGTGATCGGGTCGAGTCCGATGAGTGTCCACCAGGCGCTGTTGTTCCGGCAGCTCACCGACGACGTCACGTTGTTCACCCACACCATGCCGGAACTCGACGCCGACTCGGTCGAACAGCTGGCGGCACGGCAGATCCGCGTGGTCGATGTCGCTGTCGTACGCCTCCGCGACGAGGGAGACAAGGGGGTCACCGTCGTACTCGACGGCGCACCCGACGCCGAACAGGACGCGGTGGTGGTCGCCCCACGGTTCCACGCTCGGGCCGACCTGTACCGACAGCTCGGCGGCACCATGACCGATCACCCGCTCGGAGCCTTCATCGACTCCGATCCGATGGGGAAGACGGAGGTGCCCGGAGTGTGGGCTGCGGGCAATGCGAGCGACCTGTCGGCGATGGTGATGGTGGCATCGGGGGCGGGTGTGATGGCGGGGGCCGCCGTCAATGCTGATCTCGTGGCGGAGGATGTGGCTTCGGCCGTCCGGGATCGCACCGCCCAGCGCTGACACCGGCGGCGGCCCGAGTCGTCCGAAGCAGTACAGGATGTGGTTCACGGATCCGGACGGACCAGCTGGCCCAGCCGGCTGATGATGCGTTCGACGTCGTGGGGGAGTGGAGCCTCTTCGGTGAGTGCATCCAGTGGCGTCGCCGAGATGAACGTGGTCGTGATGTCGCGGTCGTACAGAACGTCGACGACGTTCGCGAAGCGTTGCGACGGTTCTCTGCCTGCGGTGCGCAGGTCGGGGATTGCACTGACGACCCAGAACTGGAAGGACTCGGCGAGGGCGAGGTAGTCCGCCGGTGCGGTGGTGTCGACGCACAGGTCGGAAAAGTCGATCCACAGGGCACCACTGGTGCCGCGCTGGAGGCGGATCGGGTGGCCGGCCGGAGCGACCGTCACCGCTTCGTCGAGCCCGGGTGGGTCGAGACCGAGGCGGGCGAGTTGGTGCGCTGAGTCGGGTGTGATCCATGCTCCGGCCGGCCATCCGGTGTCGTGGCCCGACGCGGTGCGGTAGTCGACGGGGCCGTCGACTGCCACAACCGTCAGTTGCTGCTCGATCAATTCGATGGTCGGCACGAAATCATCGTGGAATAGCGGATTCGGCATGAGCGAACGTGGTGGGTAGTTCGAGGTCAGAACGACTCTGACGTTGCGGCGCAGGAGTGCGGATAGCAGGCGCGAGATGAATATGCCGTCGGCGGGATCGTGGATGTGGAACTCGTCGAAGCACACGACATCCACTCCACCGAGTAGTTCGTCGAGGGTGGCAGCGAGGTTGTGTCGGTGGCGTCCGAGGGCGGTGTGCAGGTCGCGGAAGAATTCATGGAAGTGGACTCGCAGCTTCCGGTGAGTGGGGAGTGCATCGAAGTACATCGACATGAGCCGGGTCTTACCGCGTCCGGCCGGCCCCCACAGGTACAGGCCCCGTTCGGCAGTCGCGAGTTCGAGTGCGGCATGTCGCTGAGCTGCGTCCAGGGTGAATCCGAGTGTCTTTGCGGCGTGGTCGAATGCATCAGGTTGCACCCCGGATGGATGGGCCGGGGTTGTATTGCGAAACCATCCCATGGTCGGAACTCTACTATCGTAGAGTCTGGGAGGATGGAGACATGCCTCACCGCGCCTCTCGCCGAGACGTCATCTGTGACGCGGCTCTGGATCTCGCCGCGGAGGGCGGCAACCATGCGCTCACCCACCGGGGCATCGACGCACGACTCGAACTCGCGCGCGGCTCCACGTCGTACTACTACCGCACCAGGCAGGCGCTGGTCTCGGCCGCGATCGCTCGCCTCACGCAGGGGTCGAGCGAATCCTTCCGCGCCGCGTTGCCCGCAGAACCACCCCGATCGGCCGAGGAAGCGAGCGCGCTGATCACCGGCCAACTCGAGACGCTGGTCGTCGACAGGCGACGAGATGTTCTCGCCAGATACGCACTGGCAGTCGACGCCGCAAGCGAGGAAATCCTGCGCGTGGCGTTGGCGTCGTGCCTGTTCTCCCGGCCTGCGGCGACCACCCTGATGGATTCGCTGGGTGCGCACGATCCGGACGGGGCCGCACGCGACCTGATCGTTCTGCTCGAAGGCATGGTCTTCGATCTCACCTACGGGTCGCGGGCGCTGGGTACCGACACCCGGTTCGACGACCACCGAGAGCCGGTACGGCAGGCTATCGCCCTTTGGATCGGCGCGCTCTGCACTCGGTAGCTCTATCATTTGCCCTATGGCTACAGCTCCGCCGCCCGACAGCGATCTACCCGCGTCCATCGGCAAGCCTGCGACGCGAGGCCTGCTCGATGCTGGAGTGGTGACGCTCGACGACGTCGCAGCCCGTTCGAAGGCGGAGTTGGCGGCGCTGCACGGTGTGGGTCCCAAGGCGCTGCGAATCCTCTCGGACGTTCTCGCCGAGCGGGGGCAGGACTTCGCGTCGTAGGGTCGGTGAGGTTCGAATCCGGCTGAGCGAACGGCACACCCGGTAGGTCTGAAGAGACGAAGGATCCGTTCGCTCGGATGTGGGTTCACGACAGGAGATCACGATGACAGCCGCGGCCCCCGCGACCCACCGCCCGCGACGGCACATTCTGCGGTGGACCCTGCTTGTGCTCGCGCTCGTCGTGGTGATTGCGCTCGCGGGCTTCGTGCTGAGCCCGACGCCGGGCGCACTCGTCGTCAGGGCGGTGTTCGAGCGGGACGCAACCAGGCTGACGGCAAATCTCGAGGAGGGCGCGCCGGCAACCGATCTCGTCGCAGACCTCGCCTACCGCGGCGACGACCCCGACGCGTACCTCGACGTGTACACGCCGACGGGGACGACGGAGTCGCTCCCCACCGTCGTGTGGACGCATGGAGGCGCGTGGATATCCGGTAATCGAAAGAACTACGCCGGGTACTACCAGCGGCTCGCCGACGCGGGGTTCACGGTGGTATCCGTCGGCTACTCGCTCGCGCCGGAACACCGCTATCCGACGGCCGTTCACCAGCTCAACGACGCGCACGCCTACCTGCTCGCGCACGCAGAGAAACTACACATCGACACCGGGCGGATCGTGCTCGCCGGGGACTCCGCGGGCGCTCAGCTGTCGGCACAGCTCGCCGCGGCAATCACCGACCCCGAGGCCGCCCGTGGCCTCGGGGTGGAACCGGCGCTGTCTGCGGAGGCACTGCGTGGCGTGGTCCTCAATTGCGGTATCTACAACGTGCCTGCCATGGACGGTGCGGGCGGTCTGGTCGGATGGGGCGTCCAGCAGGCGCTCTGGGCCTACACCGGCGACCGTGACTTCGCGTCGTCGAAGGCTGCCCGGCAGATGTCGAGCCTGTTCGTCGTCACAGAGAACTTCCCGGCGGCATTCATCAACGGCGGGAACGCCGATCCGCTCACCGCCACGCAGTCGAAGCCGCTGGCGGGCAAACTGTCCGAGATCGGTGTTGCGGTGGACGAGGTCTTCTACCCGGACGATCACACGCCCGAACTCGGGCACGAGTACCAGTTCGACCTGTCGCTTCAGGATGCTCGCGACGCCCTCGACCGCACGATTACGTTCGTGCACAAGGTGACTGCATAGAGCCGCAGCGCATCATGAGGTCGCGAGATCGGGAAGTGGCACCGTCAGAATGTGTGCAGCGTCGTCGGTGACGGCGATGGTGTGTTCACTGTGTGCAGTGCGTGACCCGTCCGCGGACCGGATGGTCCAGCCATCCGGGTCGTACACGATCTTGGCGGTTCCCGCGGCGAACCACGGTTCGAGCGCGAGGGTGAGCCCGGGGCGCAGGACGAGGCCGCGACCGGCCCGGCCGACGTTCGACACGTGAGGGTCCTCGTGCATGGTGCGTCCGAGGCCGTGCCCACCGAACTCGGTGTTGACCGGGTATCCGTACTCGGCTGCCACCGCGCCGATGGCGGCGGAGATGTCGCCCAACCTGTTGCCCGGCCGCGCTGCCGCGATGCCGGCGTCGAGCGCCTTTTGCGTGGCGTCGATCAGCCGGAGGTCTTCGTCCCGCGGCCTTCCGACGACGATGCTGCGCGCCGAATCGGCGACCCACCCGTCGATCGACACCGCGATGTCCATGGTGAGCAGGTCGCCGTCGCGCAGTATGTAGTCGTGGGGGAGCCCGTGAAGTACGGCATCGTTGACGGACAGGCAGATGACATTCCGGAACGGGCCGCGCCCGAACGACGGGGAATAGTCCCAATAGCACGACACCGCACCGCGTTCCGCAATGAGATCGCGGGCGCGCTGTTCGAGGTCGAGGAGATTGACGCCGGGTTCGGCCCGGTGCGAGAGGTCGGCAAGGAGATCGGCGATGAATGCCCCCGTGACGCGCATGGCGGCAACTTCTCCGGGTGTTTTGAGCTCGAGCATCGGTGGTCCTTCGCGAGTGGTCGAAATCAACGGTACCGGTATTTTAATACCACAAGAGTGTAGGGTCGTGCGTATGGTTCGTCTCCCGCTCACCCCGGAACAGCTCGCGGCAGGTCGTCGCCTCGGTGGACGTCTCCGTGAGGCTCGCGGCACCCGCACGCTCGCCGAAGTCGCGAGTGAGGCGGGGATCTCACCCGAAACTCTCCGCAAGATCGAAACCGGCCGTATGGCAACACCGGCATTTGCGACAGTTGCGGCGTTGGCGCAGGTCCTTGCGGTGTCCCTGGACGAACTTGCCGAGCTTGCGCTGGTGTCTCCCGTCGGCGATCCGGTCCGGTCGGCCGGATAGCGCGGGGCAGCGTCGGTTTGGGCCGCGTTGAGACGGGGAACACGGCTTCTCGACCCCTTGGTCGAATGAGTCGAAGGTAGGGATGAAGCGATGACGACTGCAACACCCGTACGGATCGACAACCCGAGTCGGGAGCAGGCCCTGACCGAAACCAGAACGGCAGGTGTCGTACTCCTGGTGATCATGGTCGTGCTCGGGGGTCTCGCTGTAGCGTTCATCGCCGGTTCTCCGCTGCTGGGAGTCGCGGCTGCTCTCTCGATCGGTGTCGGCGCGCCGGTGCTCGCCGCGCTGCTGTGAGGCCGAACCGAGTGCTGTGAGCGAGTGTCACGAGTACAAGATCGAACCAGGTGATCCCCTGGTGGAGCTGTGATGTGGGGGAGCTATTGTTCCCGCCATGTCGAAAGCATTTTCCTTCACCACCGAATTCGAGCACAGCGTTGACGCGGTGCACGCTGCACTGACCAGCGAGGACTACTGGAAGGGCCGCAGCGGCGCCGACGCCGACGCCGACGGCAGCTCGATCACCGTGTCCGCACCCGCAGGCCCCGGGACGATTCGTGTCGAGATCACCGGCCGGATGGACCCTGCAGGTCTGCCCGCTGTAGTTCGGGGCATCCTTCGTGGCCCGCTCGAGATGAACCGGGCGGATGAGTGGAGCGCGCTCGACGGCGACCGTGCTCAGGGTGCGATGACCGGAGGCTCCTCGAGCCTGCCCGTCTCGATCGAAGGCCGATCCGAGCTGCGCCCGTCTGCATCGGGTGGTTCCGTCGTTGAGGTCACCGGTGAAGTCGCGGTGAAGATTCCGGTCGTCGGCGGGCAGGTCGAGGGTCTCGTCGTCCAGATGGTCGAGAGCATCGTCCACGGCGACCAGAAGGAACTGAACGACTGGCTCGCTGCCAAGTGACGAAAGTGGGGCCGCTCCGGCGGCCCCACTTTTCCGTAGGGTCGGGTGGCATGGGATTTCGATCACGCGCCACCGCGACGTCTTCAGGCACACACGGCGCTGGACGGGAGCGTGCCGCGCACCGTATTGCACGACGCGACGGGTGCCGCATCGACCGACTCGTCGGTGACGATACGGACACCCGTTTTCCCCTCACCTATGTCCGAACAGGCCCACGCGGGCGAGTCCCGATCCTGATCCTCCCCGGCGGACCCGGGCTGGCATCGGCCGTTCCCTACCATCGACTTCGGGTTCTCGCAGCCCGCGACGGGCTCGACGTGATCATGATGGAACATCGCGGAGTCGGCCTGTCTCGTCGAGACGAACACGGACACGACCTGCCGGGCAGCGCGGTCACGATCGAGCGCGTCATCGATGATATGGCTGCCGTCCTGGATGCGGCCGACGTGTCACGCGCTCTCGTCTACGGCTCGTCCTACGGGACCTACCTGGCACAGGGCTTCGGGGTGAGGCACCCGGAGCGAGTCGCGGGGATGATTCTCGATTCGCCGATGCTGTCCGTCGAGCAGGATCTCGACATGGTGCGTGCCCACCGGCGAGGGCTTTTCCTCCAAGGCTCCGATCCTGCCCTCGCACCGGTCGTAATCGCAGTGCGGAACGCGATCGACGCCGGCCTTCCGCAGGACGAGATCAGCGCGATAGTGCAGATCACCTACGAATTCGCCGGACCCGAGGTGCTCACGGAGATCTTGCGGGAACGCGCTTGCGGGCGGCTGCGTCGAACGTGGCAGACGGTGTCCCGACTCGGCCGGTCGGAGGTGGACGGAGCCGTGGTGCCGTACTACGCGGAAACCGATCTCGTGCGGGACATCATGTACCGCGAACTGGGATTCGGTCTCCCCACCGACGGCGAACCACTCGATCCTCAATCGATTTTCGCTGCGGCACGGCCGCATCCGCCGTTCGACGCCGAACCGTTCGATCTCCCCACTCGGATACCGGAGTTTACGTGGCCCACAGCGGTGTTGTCGGGGGAGCGCGACCTACGCACGCCCCGGCCTGTCGCCGAACGCATCGTCGAACTTGTCCCCGGGGCTGTCCTCGTACCCGTCGCAGGGATGGCGCACAGTGCACTGGACACACACCGGCTCGTCGCGGTCGGAGTGTCGGATGCCTGCTCGGACTCGTTGAGCGGAAAAGGGTTCGGACACGTGCCTGAACTGGCTCCGATGCTGTCGAGGTTGCCGAAGAAGGGGATGTCGAACGCTCTCGGCCCGGCGATCGCTACTGCAGTGGGGCTCGGGAAACGCGCGGGGTCGGTCGCGTCGCTGATCCGCCCGGGGGGCTGATGGCGGCCGTGTGATCCGCGACACGCCGCGGTCGGTCGTTGCAGGGGTAGTGCTGTCGGAGCAGTATCAGGCCATGTCGGCACCGTGGGATGACGATGGCGGCTTCGCATGGGAGCAACGCGAAGCCGGACGCACCTGGGATCAGATCGGCGACGAGCTCGGCTGCCCCCCGCACGTGGCGCGCGAACTGGGCGAGCGGTACCACGCGGAATTCACGGCGTCGGCACTGCGCGATCAACTCCCGTTGTTCGATATACCCGGCGGAGGTGGTTCCTAGACGGTCGGATATGGGGGCAGATATGGGTATTGTCCCGGATGCGCCCGAATGGTCGCAGCCCGCACACTCGACATCGAGAATCTCCCGCAGCCGAAGGAGCTCGCGATGTCGAAGAAGCGAAATGCAACGTCTGCGTGCATGATCGGAGCAGTGATGCTGCTCGGTGGTGTCGCGACTGCGGGTGCTGCGCCGCCGTCTGCAGCGCAAGAACTCGTATCCGATCTCCACGCCATCGAAGAACTGCGCGTACGTCAGCACGACGCGTGGAAGAACGGTGACGGCGAAGCGTATGCCGCGATCCATACTCACGACGCCGATGTGATGACGTTCAGCGGCGACCTGTTGCACGGCCACGACGAGATCGCGTCCGGCATGCAGTACTTCTTCGACACCTATGTCGGCGGCACCGAACTGAAGCAGATCTCCGAGAACGTGGCGTTCCCACGCCCGGACATGGCGATCATCATCCGCACGGGGTGCGTGCTCTGGAACGACGAGACGGAGTGCACCGACGAGGCATTGTCGCGTAACACGAGCGTCGCGCTGAAGACGGATGGGCAATGGCTGATCCGCTCGTTCCAGAACACCCGCCTCGATCCGCTCCTGCCGAGGTGAGCTCCGTTCGTTCCGAGTTCACCTGATCATCACCGGGCGGTGACTGCGTTGATGCATTTCCCCGCCACCATCGAATGCATGCAGGCACTCGTGCCCGACTCGCTGTTCGGTTTTCTCCAGGAAAGTGGCCTGGCCACGTCCGGGGGTGAGGCAGCGGCGCTCCTCATGGAAGGCGCTGTGTGCGTCAACCACATTCCTGTGCGGAGTCCACGCAAGCGACTGCAGGCCGGTGATGTGGTGTCGGTGTCGGATGGTCACGTCGTCGCGGTGTTCGGAACGACGTCCCTACTTTGACGAGAACGCAGCCCTGACGTTCGGAAACGCGCAGGTGGTGGGCGGTTGTCGGCTCGGTGTGATAAGCCGTAGCCGACGGATCGAACGACCACGAGGGGGACCTACGCGTGCTGAGACTGCATCGTGCCGAGCGCACCGACACACTGGCCGATGCACTTGCCGAGCTTCTGTCCACCCCGCTGGCCGACCCGTTCGCCCGCGAAGTCGTCGCGGTACCGGCTCGCGGTATCGAGCGGTGGCTCACCCAGCGGTTGTCGACGGTGCTCGGTGCTGTCGCGGGCGACGGGGTCGCAGCGAACATTGCCTTCCCCTCGCCGGGCCGCCTCGTCGACGAGGCATTGTCCGTTGCCGCAGGCACCACCGCCGACGATGATCCCTGGCATCCGTCGCGCGTGCTGTGGGCATTGCTCGACGTCATCGACGAGAGCCTCGGGCAACCGTGGTGTGCGACGCTGACGCGGCATCTCGGCCACGGCACCGACGATCACCGGGCGGGTCGGCGCTATGCCACCGCCGAACATCTCCGCGACCTGCTGCGCAGCTACGGGCAGCAACGGCCACACATGCTCACCGACTGGGCCGCCGGGCACGACACCGACGGCACCGGAGCTCCGCTCGACGAGCACCTGCAGTGGCAGGCCGAACTGTGGCGCCGCCTGCGCGACCGTATCGGGGTCGACAGCCCCGCACAGCGGCTCGACGAGATGTGCGAGCGACTGCGAGCAGAGCCCGACCTCGTCGACCTGCCCGATCGGCTGTCGCTGTTCGGCCCGACACGCCTCAATCGGGTCCAACTCGAGGTGCTGGCCGCGCTGGGCATCCGCCGAGACGTCCACCTGTGGCTGCCTCACGCGAGCCCGCAGATGTGGGCGAACCTCGCAGGCCGCGAGCCGGTACTGCGGCGAGCAGACGATCGCAGCGTCGACCTCGTCGGGCATCCCCTTCTCGCTGCGCTTGCCCGCGACGTCCGTGAACTGCAGGGCAGGCTGTCCGAGCTCGATGCAGTCGAGGAACAGCACGACGTGCCCGCTCCACCCGACACACTGCTCGGCAGACTCCAGGCCGACGTTCGTGCCGACCGCACGCCGGAGACGGCGCCCGTCGAGGGGCGAACGAAGGGGGGTTCGCAGGCCGACGGCACCGTGCAGATCCACGCGTGCCACGGCCCGACCCGTCAGGTCGAGGTGCTGCGCGAATGCCTCCTTCACCTGTTCGAGGACGACCCGACGCTCGAGCCTCGCGACGTCATCGTCATGTGCCCTGACGTCGACACCTATGCTCCGCTCGTCGCGGCGTCGTTCGGCCAGGACATCGGCGGGCACCCGGGGCACCGCCTGCGGGTCCGCCTCGCCGACCGCGGACTGCGTCGCACCAACCCGGTGCTGTCCGTGGTGGCGGCGCTGCTCGGCCTCGCCGATGCGCGTGTCACCGCGAGCGACGCACTCGACCTCGCGGCGTCGGCACCGGTCCGGCGGATGTTCTCATTCGACGACGACGATCTCGAGCGGCTGCAGGAATGGACCGCCGAATCGGGCGCCCGCTGGGGCCTGGGCAAGCGGCAACGCAGTGCGTTCGGACTCGCCGACTTCCCCCAGAACACCTTCGGTACTGCACTCGACCGGGTGCTGCTCGGAGTGACCGCAGACGGTGCCGACAGCGAATGGCTTGCCCTGGCAATGCCGCTCGACGACGTCGAGAGCAACGACATCGACCTCGCCGGGCGATTCGCCGAGTACATCGATCGGCTCGACAAAGCGCTGTGGGTTCTACGCCGGCCCCAGAATGCGGGGCAGTGGGCGGCGGCGCTCACCCATTCACTCGATCTGCTGGTGGACGTTCCCGCCGCCGACGCATGGCAACGCGCTCAAGCGCATCGAGAGATCGGTGCCGCCGTCGAACATAGCGGAGACGCCGAGCTACGACTGCCCGATGTGCGGGCTATGCTCGCCGGACAATTGGCAGGGCGCCCGACACGGGCGAACTTCCGCACCGGTGAGCTCACGGTCTGCACCATGGTGCCGATGCGCTCCGTGCCGCATCGGGTGGTGGTTCTCCTCGGCCTCGACGACGACGTCTTCCCCCGCAGCGCCCACATCGACGGCGACGACGTACTCACCCAGAACCCCCTCGTCGGCGAACGCGACCCTCGAAGCGAAGATCGGCAGTTGTTGCTCGACGCGATCATGTCGGCCGGTGAGAAGGTGCTGCTGTTCTACACCGGTGCCGATCCGGTTACCGGTGCGGCGCGGCCGCCTGCGATTCCGCTCAGTGAAGTGCGCGACGTGGTGGCCACGATGATCGGCGTCGCAGACGGCGACGTGAATCCGGTGGTCCGCCATCATCCACTGCAGCCGTTCGACGCCCGGAACTTCCTGCCCGACGCGCCGTTCAGTTTCGACGAGACGGCGCTCGCAGGTGCGTGCGCGGCGCAGAATCCTGCCACAGGGGACGCGTCCGCGGTGCTCGCGCATCTCCTCCTCACTCCACCCGAGAAGCAGGTCGATATCGACCTCACCGACCTTGTCGCGTACCTCGTGCATCCTGCCCAGGGATTCCTGCGGCAGCGGCTCGGCATCCGGATTCCCGAACTCGACGAAGGCACCACCGACGCGCTCGACATCGATCTCGACCCGCTGGCCCGATGGAATCTCGGCGACCGGATGCTCGAATACCGCCTCGCGGGTGTTTCCGCAGCCGACTTCCGGGCCGCGGAGTGGCGCCGCGGGACGCTCCCGCCGTATGCGCTCGGTGAGAGCGCGCTCGACGATGTCACCTATGCGGTGGAAAGTCTCGTTTCTGCATGCGCGCCCGTGCACAGCGGCCGGTCCACCACCATCGACACCATGGTCGATCTCGGAGACGGGCGTCGGCTCACCGGCACTGTGGGCGGAGTCCACGGCCAGGTGATCGCGCGCAGTGTCTTTTCGAAGCTGTCTGCCAAACACCGGATCACGGCATGGGTGCATCTCCTCGCCGCCGCCGCGTCCGGTCATGACGGGAGGTGGCAGGCGGTGACCACCGGTCGCGGTCGCGGCCGGATGCCGGCGTGGCGTTCGACGATGATTGCGCCGGACGACCCCCACGAACTGCTCCTGCAACTCGTCGATCTCCGCGACCGCGGCCTGGGCGCGGTCCTGCCCATGACGACGGGGGCGTCCGCGGCATATGCAGAACAGCGCGTCCGCGGCGGCTCCATCGACATGGCACTCGACTCCGCAGGAAACGAGTTCGGAGGAAAGTTCGGCGACGGGAAGGACCGGCACGTGCAGTACCTGTACGGCAGCGGCGTCGGTTTCGGCGACCTCATCGCCGGCGAACCACTCGCCGGCGAACGAGCCTGGTTCGACGACCCCACCCGGTTCGGTGTGCTGTCACGCCGGTTGTGGGAACCGTTGCTGGCAGCGGAAACGCAGGGGCGCCCGTGATGGGGAGGAGCAAAATGTCCGACGATGCCGTGCGTAAAGATGCGACCGGCTCGACCGCAACCGGTTTCGACCTGCTCGGGGCGCTCCCGAAGGGCACGACGGTGCTCGAAGCGTCGGCCGGGACCGGCAAGACCTACGCGATCGTGGGCCTCGCGACCCGCTACGTCGCCGAAGGAATCACCGACCTGTCCGAACTACTGCTCGTCACGTTCAGCCGGGCAGCCACCCAGGAACTCCGGGAACGTACCCGCGCTCGGTTCGCCGAGGCCGTCGATGCCCTCGCCGATCCGGAGGCCGCCGCGGCCTGCGGTGATGAGCTGATCCGGTACCTGGCGGCCCACGACGTCGGAAACCGGCGCACCCGCCTGCGGCAGGCCCTGTCCGACTTCGACGCCGCGACCATCGCCACGACACATGGCTTCTGCCAGCGGATGCTCGACGAACTCGGTATCGCCGGCGAGCGTGAACCGCACGTCACGGTGGTCGAGGACGTCGACGACCTCACAGTCGAGGTCATCGCAGACATCTACCTGCGTCGGTACGGGCGCAGCGAACCACCCATCACCTACGGGGAGGCCACGATCGCCGCCCGTGCGGCGATCTTCGACCAGCAGGCAGCGCTCGCTCCCGAAGGCGCCGAGGGAACACCGGCGGGGGAGCGCGTCGAGTTCGCGCAGCAGGTGCGTACCGAGGTCGAACGCCGGAAACGCGCAACGGGACTGCGCGACTTCGACGACCAGCTCGCGTTGCTGCACCGTGTGCTGAGTGATCCCGAGCACGGCGCTGCTGCATGCCGCCGGGTCCGTGCACGGTTCGGGGTCGTCCTCGTCGACGAATTCCAGGACACCGATCCGAAGCAATGGGAGATCCTCCATCGGGCGTTCCACGGCCATAGCACCCTGGTGCTGGTCGGCGATCCGAAGCAGGCGATCTACGCCTTCCGCGGCGCCGAAGTGCTGAGCTATCTCGACGCGGTGAACACCTCCGATGCGCACCGGGAGCTCACCACCAACTGGCGCAGCGATGCCGACTTGATCACCGCGCTCGACCACGTGTACGGCGGTGCAGCACTGGGTGATCCGAGGATCGCCGTGCACCGGGTCGATGCCGCCCGCGACGGGACGCGTCTTGCCGGGATGCCTCCACTGCGTCTGCGTCACCTGCCGCGCGCCGGTGCAGGACCACTCGGCAAGTCGGGTTACCCGACTGTCGGGCCACTGCGCGGCAACGTCGCCCGCGACGTCGCGGCCGAGGTGGTCGCGCTCCTCGACAGCGACGCCACCATCGAACGAGGTGGACGCCCCGAGCCGGTGGAGCCCGGCCACATCGCGATCCTCGTCCGGACGCACGCCCAGGTGTCGCTCGTGTACGAAGAGCTGCAACGGACAGGTGTGCCGTGCGTCCTCGCCGGCGGGACGAGCGTGTTCACGACACCCGCAGCACAGCAGTGGCTGTGGGCCCTCCAGGCGCTCGAGCAACCGCACCGCGCCGATCGGGTGCGTCTCGCCGCGCTGACCCCGCTACTCGGATACACCGCCGACGACCTCGTGGCGCGCGGCGACGAACTGGTCGCGCAGGTCGGCGGGCTGCTCCGCGACCTTGCGATGGTGTTTGCCCAGTCCGGATTCGCGGCCTTGTTCGAGCGTCTCGCCACCGTGAGTGAACTCGAAGCGCGCCTGTTGCGAACGTCGTCGGGGGAGCGGCAACTGACCGACCTGCGGCATATTGCGGAATTGCTCGACGACGCGGCCACCTCGGACTCGTTCGGAATGGGGGTGCTGACGCGATGGTTCGAGGATCGGATGAACGATCCGAGACGCGGCAGCTCCGACCGCAGTCGTCGCCTCGACAGTGACGCCGCTGCCGTACAGATCCTCACGGTGCACGGCAGTAAAGGACTCGAATTCCCGGTCGTCTATGTGCCGTACGCGTGGGACGCCGCGAAGAACCCGAACCCCGACACCCTGCTGCTGCACGACGGTGGCCGCCGCATCCTCGACGTCGGTGGTGAGGGCAGCCCGGGCTACGGCGAGCGGCGACGCATCCACGAGGCGGAGGAGGCCGGTGAGGAACTGCGTCTGCTGTACGTGGCGCTGACCCGCGCCTGCTGCCAGCTGACCCTGTGGTGGGCACCGTCCTACGGGACGGCCCGCTCACCGCTGCACCGGGTGTTGTTCGCGCGCAACCCCGGTAGCTCCGAGGTGGCGTCCGCAGCGGGCATTCCCGCCGACCCGGCGATGGCCGAGCAATTCGCGTCCTGGGCGAAGGCCTCCGGCGGACTGATCTCGGTGGAAGCCACGGGAGTCGTCGGGAAGGAGGAGATCGCCTGGTCGAAGCCGCAGCAGGACGAAACATCGCTGGTTGCTGCACAGTTCACCCGGGAGCTCGACAGCACGTGGCGGCGCACCTCGTATTCGGCGCTCACCGCGTCCGCGCACGACGGCGTGGGCGTCGGCAGCGAGATCGAGGAGCCGGAGAAGGACGACGAGCCGGAAGAACCCCCGTTGGCAACACCCGATCCCTCGGTGGAGGGGATCCCGTCGACCATGAACCACTTGCCCGGCGGCACGGTCTTCGGGACGCTCGTCCACGCGGTGTTCGAGATCGTCGACACCTCCGCTGCCGACCTCGACGCTGAGCTCACCGCATGCTGCCGCGACGTGGTGGCGCAGCGACTGTCCGACATCGATCCCGACGAGCTCGCGCAAGCCCTGCTCCCCGTCCTCTACACCCGGCTCGGTCCGCTCGGGCGCACGCTCGCCGATTTCACACCGAACGACAGGCTCGCCGAACTCGACTTCGAGCTGCCGCTCGCGGGTGGTGACGATCCCGCTGCCGTCACCGTCACCTTGGGCCAGGTCGCCGACCTGCTGCGCCGCCACCTCCCTCCCGACGATCCGCTGTTCGAGTACGCGGATCACGTGCGCACCCTCGAGCCCGTGCCGCTGCGCGGATATCTCACGGGCAGCATCGACGCCGTCCTGCGCATCGACGGGCCACAGTTCGTCGTCGTCGACTACAAGACCAACCGGCTCGCTCCCGGGGAGCTGACGACGGGGCACTACACCCGCGACGCGATGGCGGCGGAGATGATCCGTGCCCACTATCCGATGCAGGCACTGCTGTACTCGGTTGCGCTGCACCGATACCTGAGGTGGCGCCTGCCCGGATACGACCCGCAGAAGCATCTCGGCGGCTCGCAGTACCTGTTCGTGCGCGGCATGGCCGGACCGGAGAGCCCGCCCGGCAGCGGCGTGTTCGACTGGACGCCGCCCGCCGCACTCGTCACCGACCTGTCGGATCTGCTCGCCGGAAGGCCCCTACCGTGATCGAAGCCCGAATTGCGCAGCGAGGTAAAGGCGTACTGCGTGAGTTCAACGAGGCCGGGGTGCTCGCTGCCGCCGACGTCCATGTCGCGCTCAGGCTCGCGAACCTCGGCGGCGAACCGAACACCGACGTGCACTTGGCCACCGCCCTCGCCGTGCGTGCCGTGCGCTCCGGCTCGGTATGCCTCGACCTGACGAGACTGCGCGACGTCACCGTCGAAGAGGACGAGGACGGCAACCCCGTGGTCGACCCGGAGTTATTGCCGTGGCCACACGACGATGAGGTCCTGGGCGCCCTGCAGCGCAGTCCGCTCGTGATCGGAGGTGACCACGGGTCCTTGCGACCTCTGCGTCTCGTCGACACCGTCGAAGGGCCGCTGCTGTATCTCGACCGCTACTTCCGCCAGGAACAGACGATCCGTGCCGTCCTCGCCGCACGCGGCGACGGCTTCCCCACGGTCGACGATGCCCGGCTTTCCGTCGCACTCGACGGGTTGTTCCGTGACCAGGCCGACCGTACGAAGCCGTCGCCTGCGCCCGATCGTCAACGTGTCGCGGCTGCGCTCGCGGCCACGCACCGCACCACCGTCATCGCGGGCGGTCCGGGAACCGGAAAGACACATACCGTCGCGCGGATCCTCGCGCTGCTCGAGACGCTGGAAGGCCCCGATCTGCGCATCGGACTCGCCGCGCCCACCGGTAAGGCCGCGGCGCGGCTACAGGAATCCGTGCGCGAACAGGAGTCGGTGTTGCCGCTGCCTGCGGGGCTCACCGCCATGACACTGCACCGCATGCTGGGTTGGCAACGCGGACGCACTCGCTTCCGGTACCACGCCGACAACCACCTGCCGTACGACGTCATCGTCGTCGACGAGACCTCGATGGTGTCGCTGACGATGATGTGCCGGCTCCTCGAAGCGGTCCGTCCCGATACACGCCTCGTCCTGGTCGGCGACCCCGACCAACTCGCCTCCGTCGATGCCGGTGCTGTGCTCGCCGACCTCATCGCACGACCCGTCACCGGCGACGTGAACCCGGTGTTCACCCGCGCCGCCGCACGCGACCTCGAAGCGTCCGACGATCCTGCCGAGGCCGCCTTCAGCGCCCGCGAACACGACCGGGTGCGGGGCGGGATCGTGCGATTGAGCCGCGGCCGCCGATTCGGTGGTGAGATCGCGCGCCTGGCCGTTGCAGTGCGCGACGGCGACGGCGACAAGGTCATGGAGATCCTGCACAGCGGATCACCGGAGATCGCGTTCCACCGTCCCGACGACGTCGAGTCGCTGCGGCGCGACGTGGTGAACTCGGCCCAGGAGGTCACCGCGGCCGCGCTGACCGGCGACATCCACGAAGTCCTCGAACGGTTCGAAACCCACCGTTTGCTGTGCGCACACCGCGACGGTCCGTACGGGGTGCAGCGGTGGGCGCGGCAGGCCACGGAATGGATCGGCGCGTCGACGGGCCGCCGGCTCGACCCCGAACGTTGGTATCCCGGACAGCCGCTGCTCGTCACGGCCAACGATCACGAAGCGCGCATCTACAACGGCGACACCGGTGTCGTCGTGCGCCGCGCCGACGGCGACCTCGTCGCCGCTTTCGCGCGCGGCGAGCAGCCGTTCGTGCTCCATCCGAGCCAACTGTCGGCGGTGCAGACCGTGTACGCGATGACGATCCACCGAAGCCAGGGCAGCCAGTACGGCACTGTGTCGGTGATTCTCCCCGACGAACGATCGTCGCTGCTCACCCGCGAACTGTTGTACACCGCGATCACGCGCGCGCGGGCCAAGGTGCGGATCGTCGGGACGGAAGCGGCAGTGCGCGCGGGCGTGGAACGTCAGGTGCTGCGGGCCAGCGGGCTGCGTCGCGAGATCCGCGTCTGATTCCACGGAAGACTCACCGACGTGTCACTCTGGAGTGAGACTTCGCGCGGCGAATTGCCGGCGAGGAGTGACGACGATGAACTGGCTGGATGCGGACGGGTATGTGATCGGGCGGCTGCTGGTCACCCGGGGGATAGCCGCGCTGTACCTGGTGGCGTTCCTCGCGGCACTGCTGCAGTTCCGTGCACTGATCGGCGAACGAGGAATGCTGCCGGTGCCCGAGTTCGTGCGGGACCACCCGTTTCGTTCGTCGCCGAGCCTGTTCCACTGGCGGTTCACCGACCGCATCTTCGCGACAGTGGCAACGATCGGTGCGATCCTGGCGGCGCTCACCCTCGTCGGAGTCACCGAGCGCCTACCGTTGATCGCCTGCATGCTCGTGTGGTTCGCACTGTGGGTGCTGTACCTGTCGATCGTCAATGTGGGACAGGTCTGGTATTCGTTCGGATGGGAATCGCTGCTGCTGGAAGCCGGCGTACTCGCGATCTTCCTCGGCAACGCGGACACCGCGCCGCAGTTCCTGGTGTTGCTCATGCTGCGCTGGTTGTTGTTCCGCGTCGAATTCGGCGCGGGGTTGATCAAATGGCGCGGCGACCATTGCTGGCGCGACCTGACGTGCTTGTACTACCACCATGAGACCCAGCCGATGCCCGGGCCGCTCAGCCGATGGTTCCATCATCTGCCGCGCCCGCTGCACCGAGTGGAGGTGGCAGGCAACCACCTCACACAACTCGTGATCCCGTTCGCATTGTTCTTACCGCAGCCGGCTGCGGGAATCGCCGCCGGGATCATGATCGTGACCCAGCTGTGGCTCGTTCTCAGCGGCAACTTCGCGTGGTTGAACTGGGTCACCATCGTATTGGCACTCTCCGTGCTACCCGACGGTTTCTACGCCGCTCTCATCACCCCGAACCCCGATTTCGCTTCCACCCCCGAACCGTTCACCGCGGCGGTTCTTGCGCTGACCGCTGTGGTTGCCGTTCTCAGCTATCGGCCCGTACGGAACCTGGTGTCGAAGCGACAGGCGATGAACGCCTCGTACAACCCGTGGCATTTCGTCAACACCTACGGCGCATTCGGCAGCATCACCCGCGCCCGAAGGGAAGTGATCGTCGAGGGCACCACCGATGCCGTGGTCACCCCGGCGACAGAGTGGCTCGAGTACGAATTCAAGGGCAAGCCCGGTGACGTGTTCCGCCGGCCCCGCCAATGCGCGCCCTACCACCGCCGGCTCGATTGGCTGATGTGGTTCGCCGCGATCTCTAGGGACTACGCCGTCGGCTGGTTCCCGAGGTTCGCGGCGCGTCTTCTCGACAACGACCCCGACACCCTGCGGTTATTGCGCCACAACCCGTTTCCCGATGCACCACCTGCTCTGGTGCGCGCTCGCGTGTTCCACTACCGGTACACCTCGCCTGCCGAGCATCGCGCGACCGGAGCGTGGTGGGTACGTACCCCCGCAAGCAACTTCATGCTGCCGGTGTCGCGGGTGGACCTCGCGGGATTCTGAATCCACCCACCGCAACTCAGCGATTCACCACAATTCGTAGTCATCGGCGGACACCGTGAATCCGTGGGCGTCCGACTCGCACGTGACGCCGGCACTTTCATCGATCGTGCAGGTGAATACGCTCACCTTCAACGCTTCGCCGTACGGGAGGACCTGTGCGGTCCGGTTCGGGTCCATGAACGCAATATCGCCGATGTTGCTGAACTGACCCTCTCCGGACGATTCCACGATCACGACGTTCGCCGGCACCGTCACATCCGCCGCTCCACTGCCCGGAACGCGGGGCGCACTCGACGGCATGGTGCCCTGACATCCCGCGACCGGGTCGGTGTGAGTGAGGATCGCGCACTCGAACTTCCCGCTTTCGGAGAGGAAGTAGTACACGCCGGGCTGCGAGCCCGCGTACTCCGCGGGGTCGACCGCAGCCGGCGCTTTCGTGGTGGTGGTCGTTGTCGTGGTCGTCGGTGCGGCCGACGTGGTCTGGGCTGCGGATGTGGTCGGGTCGACGGCGGTGGCCTCCCCGGAAACCGTGTTGCCGCAGGCTGTGACGGTGACGAGCGCTGCGGCGAGTGTGATGAACGATGCGGTGGTGCCCCGACTGATCATCCCGGGAGCATAGCGACCGCCTCCGGTCGGTGTGCCACCAGATGCTCGGCGACGAACTGTGCATCTGCGCCAGCGCCCCCGACCAGCATGGACCTGAAAGACGACTGGAGCGCCAAGCAGGTCCTGACGGAACCCCGTCCACCAGAGGGTGTTTGTCGCGTCGACTACGCGACGTCACCGAGAACGGCCCGCTCTCGTGAACGCGGCGTCCGCGAGTTCGAGTGCGCCGGATACGGTCAATCGCCTACCCGCTCCCCGGTCTCGGGGTGGAACAGGTGCACGGTCCCCTCGCGTTTGCGCAGGTGGATCGTGTCGGCCAACCGCGCCGGTGTGCGGGTCAGCGATCGCGCGACGATCTGGTTTCCGCTGCCGGGCACCCGCGTGTGCACATACGATTCGCTGCCGAGCTCTTCCACGAGTTCGACGACGGCTTCCACGCCCTCACCCTCGGTGAGTTCGAATTGCTCGGGACGGATACCGGCCGTCACCGACGTGATGCCCGCCGAGTGCAGACTGCTGATGCGCTCTCGCTCCACCGGGATCACGGTGTTGCCGATGAGGACTCCGTCATCGGTGACGGTCGCGGGCAGCAGGTTCATCGCGGGGGAGCCGATGAAACCGGCCACGAACGCATTTGCGGGTCGGTCGTACAGTTCTGTCGGCGACGAGAACTGCTGCAGTTGCCCCCGCTTCAGCACGGCGACGCGGTCGCCCATCGTCATTGCCTCGACCTGGTCGTGGGTGACGTACACGGTGGTGGTGCCGAGGCGGCGCTGGAGTGCGGCGATCTGTGTGCGGGTCTGCACACGCAACTTCGCATCGAGGTTCGAGAGCGGTTCGTCCATGCAGAACACCTGCGGTTCACGGACGATCGCACGCCCCATCGCGACACGCTGGCGCTGACCGCCGGACAGCTTCGCGGGCTTACGGTCGAGGTATTCGGTGAGGTCGAGAACCTTGGCGGCCTCCTCGACCTTCCGTCGACGTTCCTCGGCGCTGACCCCGCGCATCTTGAGCGCGAAGCCCATGTTCTCGGCGACGGTCTTGTTCGGGTACAGCGCGTAATTCTGGAACACCATTGCGATGTCGCGGTCTTTCGACGGCACCCCCGTCATGTCGACCCCGCCGATGGAGATGGAGCCCTCGTCGATGTCTTCGAGCCCTGCGAGCATGCGCAGCGCCGTGCTCTTACCCGACCCGGAGGGGCCGACGAGGACGACAAATTCACCGTCCTCGATGTCGAGGCTGAGCGAGTCGACGGCAAGCGAGTCGGAGCTCTCGTAGATGCACGAGGCGTTCCGATAGGTGATCTCGGCCATGATGGAAACCCTTCGTATCAGCGATAGTTCGAGACAGTGTCGTACTACTTGATAGGTCGCATTACTTGATGGCGCCGAACGACAGGCCGCGCACCAGCTTGTTCTGTGCGACCCACCCGGCGAGGACGACGGGCAGCGCCGCCATGGTCGCAGCGGCCGACAGCTGTGCCCAGTACAGGCCCTCGCCGGTGATGAAGCCGACCATGAACACCGGAATCGTCTGCGCTTGTACAGCAGTGAGGTTGACGGCGAAGAAGAACTCGTTCCACGAGAAGATCACGCAGATGAGTGCGGTCGCGGCGATGCCGGGGGAGACGAGCGGGAGGATGACCTCGCGTACGGAGGTCCACAGACTCGCGCCGTCCATGCTGGCGGCCTCGAGGAGTTCACTCGGAACCTCGAGGAAGAACGATCGCATCATCCACACGGCGATGGGCAGGTTCATCGCGGTGTACAGGATGATCAGCGCCCAGATGTTGTCGAGCATGCCGATATTCGCCACGATCACGTACAGGGGGATGATGGCAGCGACGATCGGCAGCATCTTCGTACTGATGAAGAAGAACAGTGCGTCCTGGGTCCTGCGTACCGGTCGCAGCGACAACGCGAAAGCCGCGGGAACACCGAGCAGCAGCACGAAGACGGTCGAGACGATGGTCGCGAACGCCGAATTGAGTAGTGCCGTGCTCGCACCGGTCTCGAAGACCGACCTGAACTGGTCGAGGGTGGGTGTGAAGAAGAACTTCGGCGGGTCGGAATATGCGTCCGACTCCTGCTTGAAGGCGGTGAGCACCATCCAGAACACCGGGAAGAAGAACCCGATGCCGGCGATCCAGGCGATGACGCCCCACGGGTTCATCTTGCGGTGCTTACGTTTGCGGACCGTCCGTGTGGCCTCTCCGGTCGGCAGCGTGGTGTCCGATGTCTGCGGACCCGCAGCTGTGGTGCTCATGCCGCTTCCTCCTTACCGGTGAACGACTTGAAGATCAGGCGTAGTGCGAAGGTCGCGATGACGATCGTGGCGATCACGACGACCACGCCCATCGCCGCGGCTTGGCCGATATCGAAGCCGAGGAATGCCCGCTGGTAGATGTAGAACGGCAGGTTCGCGCTCGCTGTCCCGGGCCCGCCTTGCGTCATCATGTAGATCGCGTCGAAGGTGTTGATGAGGTAGATGGCGCCGAGCACCGTGCCGAGTTCGATGAACCTGCGCAGGTGCGGCAGTGTCAGCTCACGGAAGAGTGAGAATCCGCTCGCGCCGTCGACTCGTCCCGCCTCGAGGATGTCGCGGGGCATCGACTGCAGCCCGGCGAGGATCAGCAGCATCATGAAGGGTGTCCACTGCCAGATCAGCGCGACCATCACGGTGGGCAGCGGGTATCGGCTGATCCAGTCGACCTCACCGACGCCGAATGGCGACAGCACCCAGTTCACGATGCCGAAGATGGGGTCGAACATCGAGGTCTTCCACACCAACGCTGCGGCGACGGGTGTGACCAGGAACGGTGTGATCAACAGGGTGCGGACGATGCCGCGACCGAGGAATGCCCGGTCGAGCAACAGCGCGAGGAGCAGGCCGAGTATCACGGAGACCAGCACTGTTCCGACGATGAGGATCACCGTGTTGAGCGCGACCTGCCAGAACTGACTGTCCTGGAAGACGTCCACGTAGTTCTGGAGACCGACGAATCGGCGGGAGCCCGGGTTGACGAGGTTCCAGGACTGGGTGGAGTAGAAGAGGGTGAACAGGAACGGTATCTGCGTCACCACGATCATGAAGATCAGGGCGGGCAGTAGTGGACCGCGCAGCCGCCAGCCTTCGGCGCGGGAGACCTTCTCGTTCTTCGCTGCCTTGACGCGGCGGATGCGTTCGGTCATATCCGGTGTCTGTTGAGGCACCTCGAGGGCAGTCACTGCGATTCCTCCCGATACGTTGCGCCGACGGCTTCGGCGTACTTCTGGGCTTGATCGAGCGCTTCGGCGACCGTCTGACGGCCGGCGATGGCGGCGCTGATCTGTTGGCTCACCCGGGTGCCGAGGTCCTGGAATTCGGGTATCGCCAAGAACTGGATGCCGGTGTAGGGGACCGGATCGACCGTGGGGTTCGATTGGTCGGCTCCCTCGATGGATTCGAGGGTGATGGGTCCGTACGCCTGGGCTGCCTCCTCGTACTCGGGGATCTCGTAGGTTGAGAGCCTGCTACCGGGGGGAACTCGCTCCCACCCGAGTTCTTCACCGACGAGACGCATGTAGTTCTGGTCGGTCATCCACGAGATGAATTTCCAGGCGTCCTCGGCATTCTCGCTGCTCGCGGGGATCCCGAGCGCCCAGGTGTAGAGCCATCCGGAGGGGTCCTTCTCCATGACGGGTGCGGGTGCGTATCCGATCTTGCCGACGACGTTGCTCGATGAGGGATCTTCGAGGGTCGAAACCGCGGAGGTCGAGTCGTACCACATCGCGACGCGGCCCTGCGCGAGTTGCGTGGCGCATTCGGTGAACCCGCTGGTGGCTGCTCCGGGCTGACCGTGGGAGCGCACGAGGTCGACGTAGAACTCTACGGCGCGCTGCACCTCGGGTGAATCGAGTTGGGCGTTCCAGTCCTCGTCGAACCAGCGCCCGCCGAACGTGTTGATCACGGTGTCGAGCGGCGCCAGCAGCTCACCCCAACCCGGCTTGCCACGCAGACAGATTCCGTTGATATCGGGGCCGTCGAGTTGCGCGGCGGCGTCGGCGACCTCGGTCCACGTCGGCGGATCGGACAGGGTGATGCCTGCTTCCTCGAACAGGTCCCTGCGGTACATCAAGAACGACGATTCCCCGTAGAACGGAACCGAGTACATGTCGCCTTCGTACGAAAGGGACTCGCGCAGCGAGGGAATGAAGTCGTCCTGGTCGTATCCTTCGGTGGCCTCGATGAAGGGGCCGAGGTTGGTCAGCCACCCGTACTCCGCCCATTGCGGTGTTTCGTAGTTGCTGATCATCACCACGTCGAATTCCCCGCCGCCCATCGCTGTGGATGCGGTGATCTTCGCGCGGGCCTCGTTCTCCGACAGGGTGACGAAGCGCAGATCGATGTCGGGATTCTCGGCCTCGAATTGTGACGAGAGTGCGCGCGCATCCGTCATCTGGGAATTCGACACCATCGCGATGGTGACGGTTCGGTCGGATGCGCCGATCGAACCGGCACCGGCGCAGCCTGTGAGCGCCAGGCACAGAGCTCCGGCTCCGGCGACCAGCTTTCTGGTGAAACCAAGTGCGCGGGTATTACTTCCGGGCGGTTGCACGGCCATCTACCTCATTTCGGTGGGGTCCTGTCCGAATCGTGCGGGTGGGTGGGACGCTGATCGAGAAGCCATTCCGCGCAGTCGATGTCGCACACGAGCATGCGGGCGTACCCTCCGCGAAGAGCTCCGTGAACGGCCCTGTGTTTCGATGCGCCACCGGCGATGAGAATTGTGGCGGGGCACGCGGCGACATCGGACAGCGGCGTCGACATCGTGCGGGTTTCGAGCTCGAGGTGGGCGGGTGTTCCGTCCTCTCGGAAGAATCGGCCCCCGATCTCGCCGACCGCTCCCAGTTCGTCGAGGGTGCCGAGCATCGCGGTGTCGAGGAAGCTGCCCTCGAACAGCGTGGTGGACGAGGACACTGCGCCGACACCGAACATCATCGCGTCGGCTCCGGCGCCCAGTTCGAGCGTGCGGGAGATCACCGAGTCGGTGCGCATGGATGCGACGGTCGTGGCGTCGGCGTACAGGGGAGTGGGAAGCCGGACCGGTTGTGCCCGAAGCTGTTCGGCGCATCGTCCGAGGACGTATTCGGTGCCGGTCTGGTAGGTGCTGGTGGTGACGGAGCCGTCGAGTTGCACGATCGTCGCGCATGTGGCGATACCGGAGGGAATCGCTTGGGCGACAGCGATGGTTTCGGGGCCCCACGTGAATCCGAGGGTGTCGGAGGGCTCGAGTCGGCGAGTGAGGAGCGACGCGGCGGCTCGGCCGAGTGCAGTGAAGCTTGCCGAGTTGTCCACCGGCCCACGGTCGTCGACGCGGACTCCGACGACGACTGCTTCGGTGAGCCCGAATCGTTCCTCGAGTGCGCGTTCGATGTCGGCGTGCAGGTCGTCTCTCAGGTGCGGAGGTGGCATGACCTCGATGCGGACGAGGCCGTGGGATCGGGCGCGCGCCACGAGACGTCCCGCTGTCGCGCGGGAGACGCCGAGCCTGTCGGCGACTTGGACCTGAGTGAGTCCGTCGAGGTAGTAGAGGGTGGCCGCGCGCAGTGCCAAGCGAAGGTCCTCGGGTGTGGCGGTGGTGTCACCGTCCTGTGCCTGCGGTACCGCGCTGGGGTTCGTCACGGAGGGCTCCTCTATGCCCGGATGGACATTTGCGGTGAGCAAATGTTCCGGGGTGTGTTCATGTGCTCAGTAGGTTAGCATCGAGGTGTGATCTACACAACAGAATCGCCCCTTCCGGTGAAGATGCGTGCGGCAGTCCTCGTGGAACCGGGACGGATCGTCGTGGAGGAGCGACCTGTACCCCAGCCCGGACCGGGCGACGTGCTGGTTCGCGTCGCGTCGGTCGGGGTCTGTGGATCCGACGCGCACTACTACCGCGAAGGCCGCATCGGCGAATTCGTGGTCGAGGCACCGCTCGTCCTCGGACACGAGGCGTCCGGAACAGTCGTCGCCGTGGGCGACGGGGTGTCTGCCGAACGCCTCGGGCAGCGGGTGTCGATCGAACCGCAACGCCCCGATCCGGGCAGCATCGAGACCAGACGCGGCGACTACAACCTGTGCCCCCACATGCAGTTCTATGCCACACCCCCGGTCGACGGGGCGCTGTGCGACTACGTGACCATCGGCGCACACTTCGCTCATCCGGTCCCGGACGGAGTATCCGACGATGCCGCGGCCCTGTGCGAGCCACTCTCGGTGGGTATCGCCGCGGTCCGTAAGGCACGCGTGACGGCGGGATCCAGCGTGCTCGTCACAGGTGCAGGCCCGGTAGGCATCGTCACGATTCAGGTCGCGCGGGCGTTCGGTGCGGTCGACATCGTCGTCACCGATCTCGACGAACGCCGCCGCGAGATCGCCCGCTCGTTCGGTGCCACCGCGACCCTCGATCCACGATCGGACGACATGTCCGCCGTGCAGGTCGACAGTTACATCGATGCGTCCGGAGCATCCGCCGCGGTGGATGCGGGTATTCGTGCCGTTCGCCCCGGTGGCACCGTCGTGCTGGTGGGGTCGGGTTCCGAGTCGATGCGACTACCCGTACAGGTGATCCAGAACCGGGAGCTGTTCCTCACCGGGGTCTTTCGCTATGCGAACACGTGGCCTACCGCTCTGAGTCTTCTGACATCCGGTCGGGTCGATCTCGATACGATGATCACAGCGCGCTTCCCGCTCGAGAACGTCGTCGATGCCCTCGAATCCGACCGCGTCCCCGGATCGATGAAAGCCGTTGTGCAGGTAGCACCCACCGTGGAGGAGCATCATGGAACCCAGTGAGAAGACCCTCTCCGATCTGGTGGTACCCACACCCACCTACTCCAGGGAGGGCGTGACCGTGGGCATCGTGCATTTCGGTGTCGGCGGATTCCACCGTGCGCACCAGGCGATGTACATCGACCGACTGCTCGAGCAGGGCCTCGCGAAGGACTGGGGAATCTGTGGGGTCGGCGTGATGCCGGGTGACAAGCGCATGCAGGAGGCGCTCGCAGCGCAGGACCACCTCTACACCCTCGTTCTCACCCATCCCGACGGCACGTGGGAGCCACGCGTCATCGGGTCGATCGTCGACTATCGATACGCACCCGACGAACCCGAGTCCGTCATCGAGCTTCTTGCTGCACCCACCACGAAGATAATCTCGTTCACCGTCACCGAAGGCGGATACAACATCCGCCACGACTCCGGCGAATTCGACACGGACAACCCGGCGATCCAACATGACCTGACCTCCGGCGGCCCGCCGGCCACGGTGTTCGGACTGGTCGTCGAGGCTCTTGCTCGTCGACGCGCACGAGATATCCCGTCCCCGACGCTCATGTCCTGCGACAACATCGAGGGTAACGGTGTCGTTGCTCGCAGGGCGTTCACCTCCTACGCGCGTCTGGTGGATCCCGATCTCGCCGAGTGGATCACCGAGAACACCCGGTTCCCGAACTCGATGGTCGATCGCATCACCCCCGTGACCACGCAGGCCGTCATCGACGAGTTGTCATCGCGGTTCGACGTTCAGGATCGCTGGCCCGTGGTCGCCGAACCGTTCACCACGTGGGTCCTCGAAGACGACTTCGCCGACGGGCGGCCACCGCTTGAGGAAGCCGGTGTGCACGTCGTCGATGAGGTGGCTCCGTACGAGCTGATGAAGCTGCGCCTGCTCAACGCAAGCCACCAGGGACTCTGCTATTTCGGGTACCTGATGGGCTACCGGTACGTACACGATGCGGCGCAGGATCCGTTGATCGCGCGCTTCCTCCTGAATTACATGGATCTGGAAGCGATCCCCACCCTGAGGCCGGTACCGGGGATCGACCTGGCGGAGTACACCCGCACCCTGATCGAGCGGTTCGCCAATCCCGAGATCCGTGACACCATCGCGAGGCTGTGCGCGGAGTCGTCCGATCGCATCCCGAAGTGGCTGCTCCCGGTGGCCCGGGAGAACCTCGCGCACGGCGGCCATGTCGTCCGTTCCGCCGCGATCGTGGCCTCGTGGGCCCGTTATGCAGAGGGCGTCGACGAACACGGCGTTCCGATCGAAGTGGTGGATCGACTTGCCGAGGACCTGGTGCCGCTCGCGCGGAAGCAACTCACCCATCCGGCAGTCTTCATCGAGAACACCTCGGTGTTCGGGGATCTCGCCCGCAACACACGGTTCGTCGACGCCTACACCTGGGCGCTCAACTCCCTGCACAACGAGGGCGCGAAAGGCACTCTCGAAGCCCTGCCGGTGGAGCCCGAATGAACGGCCGGGCGCTGATCGTCGGCGAAGCTCTCGTCGACATCGTTCGACGCGGGGATGACGATCCCGTCGAACACGTCGGCGGGAGTCCCTTGAATGTCGCTGTCGGGTTGGGGCGTCTGGACCGGGAGGTCCGGCTCGCCACGAGTCTGGGCGATGACGAGCGTGGTGGACGCATCGTGCGGCATCTCGATGCGTCCGGTGTCGCGCTCACGCCCGGCAGCGTGTCGGCGACGAGAACCGCGACGGCATCGGCCACGATCGGCGACGACAACGCGGCCACCTACGAATTCGACATCGTCTGGCAGCCCGAACTTCCGGAGCCGTCCGCTGACACCGTGCTCGTCCACACAGGGTCGATCGCGACCGTACTCGAACCGGGATGCGACGCGGTCGCCGATCTCGTCGAGAAGCAGGCCGAGACCTCGACGGTGAGTTTCGATCCCAACATCCGGCCCGCTCTGATCGACGACGAAGTGCGGGGCCGCGAACGAATCGCGCGTCTGGTGGCACTCTCGGATGTCGTCAAGGTCAGCGACGAGGACCTCGCCTGGGTCGAACCGGGACGCGACCCGCTCGACGTCGCACGCGACTGGTTGTCGCGGGGGCCGGCGATCGTCGCTGTCACCCGCGGCGCGGCCGGTGCTGTCGCGGTGTGTCGCGCGGGGGTCGTCGACGTGCCCGCAAGAAAGGTCGAGGTGGTCGATACCGTCGGTGCCGGTGATGCTTTCACCGTCGGACTCCTCGACGCACTGTGGACGCTCGGCTTGCTCGGAGCGGATCGTCGCGATGCGCTGCGCGAGATGGGTGTCGACGACCTCGAATCCGTATTGCGCACAGCTGCCGTGACGTCGGCACTCACCGTTGCTCGCGCCGGAGCCGACCTGCCGACTCGTGCGCAGCGCGACGAGGCGGTGAGCTCATGACGCTTGTCGCCGGTGTGGATTCGTCCACGCAGTCCTGCAAGGTGATGGTGTGTGACGCCGATACCGGTGCTGTGGTCAGGGAAGGCCGGGCGTCGCATCCCGGCGGAACCGAGGTCGATCCCCGTGCCTGGTCGACTGCGCTCGACGAGGCGATCGTCGCGGCAGGGGGTCTCGACGACGTGGCCGCAGTGTCGGTCGGCGCGCAGCAGCACGGGATGGTGTGCCTCGACGACACTGGGGCTCCCGTTCGGGATGCCTTGCTGTGGAACGACACCCGCTCGGCGTCGACGGCGGCCGATCTGGTCCGCGAACTCGGCGGACCGGACGCCTGGGCCGACGCCGTTGGCGTGGTGCCGCTCGCAGCGATCACCGTATCGAAAACCCGCTGGCTCGCCGACAACGAACCAGACAACGCCGCGCGCACCGCTGCGATATGTCTGCCGCACGACTGGTTGACCTGGCGCCTATCGGGAAGCTCTGATCTCGGGATGTTGGCCACAGACCGCAGTGATGCGAGCGGCACCGGCTACTTCGACGCCACCGCCGGTGAGTATCGCCGCGACCTGCTCGAACTCGCACTTCGACGTCCGAGTCCTTTGCTGCCCACGGTCGTGGGGCCCACCGAACCCGTCGGAGAGGCACCGTGGGGCGCACTGCTCGGTCCCGGCGCCGGCGACAACGCCTCTGCCGCATTGGCATTGGATGCGCGAGAGGGCGACGTCATCGTGTCTGTCGGAACGTCCGGTGTCGTGTGCGCAGTGTCGACGACAGCGCCGCGCGACCCCGACGGATACGTCGCCGGGTTTGCTGACGCGACCGGGCGGCACCTGCCGCTGGTGTGCACGCTCAATGGTGCGCGGGTGCTCGACGCAGCTGCCGCCATGCTCGAGGTCGACCACGCAGGGTTGGGCGGCCTGGCACTGTCTGCTCCCGCAGGCAGCGACGGCCTCGTGCTCGTGCCGTATCTGGAAGGTGAGCGCACCCCGAACCGACCTGATGCAACCGGCGCGATTCACGGTCTGCGACTGTCGAATTCGACGCCGGCGCATCTGGCCCGCGCTGCCGTCGAAGGGTTGCTGTGTTCGCTGGCCGACGGCATCGACCACATCATCGGTCAGGGCACCCCTGTGCGGCGAGTGCTGATGGTCGGGGGCGGGGCGCGGTCGCAAGCAGTGTGCGAGCTTGCGCCGGCGATCTTCGGTGTACCTGTCGACGTCCCCGAACCGGGCGAATACGTTGCCCGCGGCGCGGCGCGGCAGGCCGCGTGGGTGCTCCGCGGTGGCGGCGAACCGCCGAAATGGGGAGAAGGCGAGATCCGACGCTACGAGGCCGATCCGACCCCGCATGTCCGGCAGCGGTACGCCGAAGTGCGGGACCTGACCGACGGTGCTCCACCCCGGAATGGCCGCCGGTGAGGAAGTAAGCAGGGCAAATGTAAACCTGGCAGGGCTGTTTGCTGACCACTGGGGCTGCGAGGTTTACATTTCCCCTGCTAGCTTCTGAATCAGTGGACTTGCGCGATTTCGCCTCGAGTGAGCGATGAGATTTCGCGTCGGCGGTGGTCTGTTCTTGTGTCCGCCGATGCGATCCGACGAAGGAGCCTCACGATGCCCGCTCTCACCCCGTGCCTGTGGTTCGACATGAACGCCCAGGAAGCAGCCGAGTTCTACACCACTGTGTTTCCCAACTCGAAAGTGTTGAGTACCTCCTACTATCCGGAGGGCACACCCCTTCCCGCCGGCACCGTCCTGACCGTCGAATTCGAACTCGGCGGCTCCCGCTTCACCGGGTTGAACGGCGGGCCGCAGTTCCAGTTCACCGAGGCGGTGTCGTTCCAGATCGATTGCGGCGGCCAGGACGAGGTCGATCACTACTGGAATTCACTCATCGCCGATGGCGGAGAGGAATCGCAGTGTGGTTGGTGCAAGGATCGGTTCGGTGTGTCGTGGCAGGTGGTGCCGCGACGGCTCTTCGAACTGCTTGCGGACCCTGACCGGAATGTGGCGCAGCGGGTCAGCGATGTGCTGATGAAGATGCAGAAGATCGAGATCGCCCTGCTCGAGGAGGCCGCGCGAGACTGACCGCGCAGCTCCGGAGGAGGCGGGTGTAACTTCCGATCTATGCCCACTCGCACCCAGCGGCTCGACGAACTGCCGTTCACCGCCAAGCACCGACGCCTGCTGGGCGGCTCGGGCGTCGGCTGGGCGCTCGACGCGATGGACGTGGGTCTCATCTCGTTCGTGATGGCAGCACTGGCGGTGCAGTGGGATCTGTCGTCCACTCAGCTGTCGTGGATCGCCTCCATCGGGTTCCTCGGTATGGCGATCGGGGCCTCGGTCGGTGGTCTGCTCGCCGACCGCATCGGCCGTCGGCAGGTGTTCGCCGCGACCCTTCTCGTCTACGGATTGGCGACGGGTGCGGCAGCATTGTCGACGTCGGTCGCGATGCTCATCGCGTTGCGTTTCGTCGTGGGCCTCGGGCTCGGTGCAGAACTCCCCGTCGCGTCGACGCTGGTCAGCGAGTTCGCTCCCCGCAAGATCCGTGGCCGCGTGGTGGTGGCGCTCGAAGCGTTCTGGGCTGTCGGATGGTTACTCGCAGCCTTGATCGGCTACTTCGTCGTGCCACTGAACGACGACGGGTGGCGGTGGGCGCTCGCCGTCGGCCTGGTTCCGGCCGCCTATGCACTGGTCGTTCGTCTCGGGCTCCCGGAATCAGTTCGGTTTCTCGAAAGCAAGGGTCGCTATGCGGAAGCCGAGTCGATCGTCCGTGACTACGAACGCTCCGCGGGGGTCGCGGCCCCGGTAGAGGAGGTTCGCGACGAACCGGCCGAGGCGACGCCGGCAACGCCCACCCACGTCCCGCGACGATCGATCTGGGACGAGGGACTGCGTGCTCGCACCGCCGCGCTGTGGATCGTCTGGTTCGGTATCAACTTCTCGTACTACGGCGCGTTCATCTGGCTGCCCAGCCTGCTGGTTGCGCAGGGCTTCGACCTGGTGACGTCGTTCGGCTACACGCTGATCATCACCGTCGCGCAGCTCCCGGGCTACGCCGTCGCCGCATGGCTGATCGAGGTGTGGGGCAGACGCATCACCCTGGCGGTGTTCCTCGCGGGATCGGCCGTGTCGGCAGCTCTGTTCGGTCTCGCCGACACCCCCACAACGATCATTGCGGCAGGGATGGCGTTGTCGTTCTTCAACCTCGGCGCGTGGGGTGCGTTGTACGCGATCGGACCGGAGCTGTACCCGACGTCGGTGCGCGGATCCGGAACCGGCTCCGCCGCCGCGTTCGGTCGGCTCGCGTCGATCATCGCGCCGCTGCTCGTGCCCCTGCTGATCGACGGCGGCAACGCTCTGGTCTTCGGCACCTTCGCGGCGGCATTCGTCGTTGCCGCTGTCGCAGCATTCACGCTGCCGGAACGTGCCCGCGTAGCGCTCGAGGACTAGGGGGAGCGGTTGCCGTCTCGGGAGGCGATATCGGCGACGACGCGATCGGCCAGCAGACGCGAGGACGCCGGGTTCTGGCCCGTGTACAGGCATCGGTCGACCACCACATGCGGTTCCCACACGTCACCGGACGAGAAGAGCGCCCCCGCTTCCTGAAGACGGTCCTGCAATAACCAGGGGGCCTTGTCGGCCAGTCCCGCCTGCACCTCCTCGAGGTTCGTGAAGGCCGTCAGCTTGTATCCCTCGAACAGCCAGCGCCCTCCGGACTCGAACGAGGAGAGAAGCGCGGCAGGTGCGTGGCAGACCATCGCGACTATCTTGTCGAACTCCACGAACTGCCGCACGAGTTCACCGAAACGTTCGTCGACGGCAAGATCCTCCATCGGTGCGTGACCGCCGGGCACGAAAAGCAGGTCGAAGTCTCCGGCTCGCAGGTCTTCCAGTGTCGCAGCGTCCGCGAGTACGGGGCGGAGTTCGTCGAGGGAGGCATTGAGGGCAGTGGCGCGGTCGTCGCCTCCGGCGGCCTCGGGCTCGAGGCTGGCCTTGTCCACGACCGGGGTACGCCCGCCCGGAGTCGCGACGGTGATGGTGTAGCCGGCCTCGACGAAGGCGGTGTACGGCTCCACGAGTTCTTCCGCCCAGAAACCGGTGGGGTGACGGGTGCCGTCTTGGAGAGTCCAGTGATCGGCTGCACTGACGGCGAACAGGACATCGGTCATGGGATGTTCCCTTCTGCGGGTCGTACGGATGAGGTACCCGCTGCAGGCCTCGGGGACACGGAGAATCCGACGACGATCGCCGGGCTTGCGCAACCCGGCGATCGTGACGGAACTACCGCTATGGAGAGCCGGTGGGTCAGACGCCGACCACATCCTGCGCAACAGCGGCGAGACGGGCCTGAGCAGCCGAAATCACGCCGTGTCGCGCCTTGTGGGCTTCCTCGTAGGCCACGACGGCGCGGATGGCTGCGGGCTCGGTCAGTTCCTTGACCGCCTCCACGGCCTTCGGGACGGTGAGGTCGTCGTAGTCGGGGATCGGCAGCTCCTCCGGGGAGAGAGTTCCCGTTGCGCTGCGTGCGTTGTGCAGAGCGTCTGCGGCGCCATCCGCGCCTTCGCGGCGGCTCACCCGCTCGGCGGCTTCGAGAGCGGCGTCGCGCGACGCACCGACGGTCTTGGCGGCGACGTCACCGGCGTGAGCGCCGCGGGAGAGCAGCGACTCGATGCGGGGCCGCGTCGAACGCGCGACATCGATCGCACGGTCGAGTCCGCGGGCCGACCAGGTGACCGGCGTATTGACGATTCGCACTGCGGTCCCGGCTGCGGCCTGCAGCGGAGTGCGGCGCAGAGCGGCAGGACCTCCGAGCGCCTCCTCCGCGAGGACCGTGGTCAGCCATTCCACAGTGGCCGTGTGCGCCGTGATCAGGCGGTCGGCCAGGGACACGATCGACGCGTGGCCATCCGCGGTGCCGAGTGCCTTCACATAACGGGCGCGGTCGAGAAGTTGATGCTCGAGTGAGAGGTCCGACAACAGTGCTTCGTCGAAGGGTTGCGCCTGTTCGGCGACGGTTTTCACCATGGTGGCGGCTCGGCCGAGGAACGGCCCCACCACGTCGGGGAGTCCGCCGAGGTCGCGGATGGCTTCCTCGATGGCGACTGCCCGGATCCTGCAGTTCTCGGCGTTCTCGGTCAGCTCCTTGCGTACCGCTTCGGTACGGGCCTGAGCGATGCGGGTCTCGGCGACCTGAGTTTCGGCATGGGTGAGATCGTGGAGTGTGCGCAACTGGGTGAGTAGCGCGGCGGTGCGGTTCTCGGTCATCGTGCGTTCGCCTCCTTCGCACTGGAAGAGCCGGTGATCTACCGACGAAGTCACATCGATCGGAAACACGACGTGACAACTCTCGACTACCCGGATCCGCGCCTGCCAACGCGTGTGTGACGGATGGCACACGCTCGGGCGGCCTCGCTCGCGCATCCGGCCTCGTCTGCCCTGGGCGGACAAACAGGTCGATCCGCGTCGACGGCGGCGAGTGTGGTGCTCATGGCAACGAACGGAACACCCAGCTATCGCGACACCCTCGTCGACAGACTCTTCCGGCACCGCACTCTTCTTCTCACCGGCGAGGTGGACGACGAGATGGCCGAACGTGTCTGCTCGGAACTGGTGCTGCTCGCCTCCATAGACGACCGGCGTGACATCGTCCTCTACATCAACTCACCTGGCGGTTCGGTGCTGGCGGGCCTGGCCGTCTACGACACGATGCAACTCGTTCCCAACGACGTGGTCACCGTGGCCATGGGATTCGCCGCCAGTATGGGGCAGGTGCTTCTCGCCTCGGGCACCAAGGGAAAGCGAGTGAGTCTCGCGCACAGCCGCATCATGATGCACCAGCCGTCGGCCGGCTTCGCGGGCACCGCCGTCGACATCGCAATCCAAGCGGAGCACCTCGAGTACATGAAGAGGCAATCACAGCAGATTCTTGCCGACGCGACCGGTCATTCCATGGAGGAGATCGAACGCGACAGCGACCGCGACCGCTGGTTCACCGCCGACGAGGCCCGCGACTACGGCATCGTCGACCGGGTAGTGGGTTCGTTCGCCGAACTCGCCCCATTCGCTTCGGGCCGGGAGATCGGACTCAAATGAGCACCTACACCATCCCCAACGTCATCGAACGCACACCGACGGGAGAGAGGTCGTTCGACGTCTTCAGTCGTCTTCTCAACGAACGGATCATCTTCCTCGGCACCGAGATCGACGACGGCGTCGCCAATGTGGTCATGGCCCAGATGTTGCACCTCGAAGCGGAATCACCCGATCGTGAGATCGGTCTGTACATCAATTCTCCGGGCGGGTCGACCACCGCGATGCTCGCGATCTACGACACCATGCAGTTCCTACGTCCGGGCGTGGCCACCTACTGCATGGGCCAGGCCGCGTCGGCTGCCGCGGTCCTGCTGACGGCAGGCGTACCCGGCCGGCGACATGTGCTCGCGCATTCGAAGGTGTTGCTGCACCAGCCGTCTGCGCAGGGCCAGGGCACCATCTCCGATCTCGCGTTGCAGGCCGCGGAGGTGATGCGGGTGCGGGCGCAGACCGAGGAGATCCTCGCCGCGCACACCGGCCGCGACGTCGAGCAACTTCGCCGCGACACCGACCGGGACCGCATCTTCACGCCCGAAGAGGCGGTCGGCTACGGGCTCGCCGACCACATAATCGTGAGCCGCGACGACATCTGACCGTCACGCCGCACGCAGCTCCACTGTGGTCTGCTGCGTGGTCCCGATCGCGCGGTGCGCTGACATCCGGCGGATCCCGCGCTCGAGGAGTTGTTCCATCGGCATGCCCAGCGCAGCGCAGACGGAACCGAGAATCTCCGACGACGGGTCCTTGCGTCCGCGTTCGACCTCGGACAGATACTGCTTCGACATGCCGACGGTGCGGGCGACGTCGTCGAGACTGCGGTCCTGGTCGCGCCGCTCGTCGCGGAGTACCTCGCCGTAGACCTGGCGGAGCAGCCGGGGCTCGCGTGCGGCGCGCACGGCTCCGAGATCGACGACGTTCCGCGGGTCCGGATCCATGCGGTCCATTGTTACGCCGCGGACGGCGAAGGGGGAGCGATTCCGCTGTCGACGAACGCCGAGCTCCCGTTGCACCTTGTGAGCGAAAGGGCCGTTCGTCTCCTTGGATCGAGCGGAGGAGCCGTTCGCTCGGATCGAGGTGTCCGGACAACGCGACGTGACGCATGACTCGGGCCTGGTGATTGCGGAAAAGGCCTTTTTCTGGAATAGTTCCAGTTATTGGACTTTTCCAGAAATGCCCGGCCGCAATATGGCCGGATATGCCCGAGGAGATTCGCATGTTCACCGCCGACCGTTCCCGCACCGTGACGCTTCCGCCGCTGGTGCTCGGCGGACTGCGACCGCTCCATCGTCAGATGCTCCGCAGCAACGTCTCGTCCGCATCGTTCGAACACGACTCAGGCGGGGCCGTCTTCGAAATCTGTTTGACCGAGGGCGAACACGGCCCCGAGTTGCTGGTGCGCTCCCGCAGGCACGGAATCGGGTTCACACTGTCGATGACGACGCACTTCCGTGTCGCGCCTGTGCTGAGCGACGACACATACCGCAAGCTCTGCGAAATCCTTTCGCCGGGTGAAGAGCCCGCGCCCGGCGTCGTTGTCGAGTTTCTCCAGGATGTCGTCGCGCAGTCGCCCGCTGTTCTGTCGCGCACGCACTCCTGCGCTGCCTGACGGACACTCGTTCCCGCGATCTCCTCAGCTTCCCACACGGGTAATTGCTGTAGCGGGAAGCGAATTCACTCGCGGGAACGGATAGTCCGGTGATCCGGGGTGATCAGGGCAGCACGACGTCGAGTGTTGCGATGGCCTCGGGGTCGCCCACGACCTCGAGCGCGACGATCCGCCCGTCGACCACGGTGAACCGGAAGACGGTGCGCGGTATCCCGCCCGGCGCCCACGCCGCACCCGGAACCCCGTCGACCGTGACGGGTACAGCGCCGCGTGCGCGACCGTGAAACGCATCCGCCACGGCAACCGCTCCAGCCAGTTCCGCCACGATCTTCGGACCCCCGTGCACCGCGCCGGCCTTTGCCCCTTCCACAGCAAGGGTGTCGGCGCGGAGCACCACATCCGGATCCAGCACTTCGAGCAGGTCCTCGAACCGCCCCTCGCGGGCGGCCACGAGGAACGCGTCGACCACTCGGCGCGGGTGTCGAGCGTCCGGCCGGTGGGTGGATGCGCCACGCACCCGTCGACGGGCGCGACTCGCGAGTTGCCGTGCCGCGGCAGGGGAGCGGCCCACGATCGGGGCGATCTCGTCGAACGGCATTCCGAACATGTCGTGCAGCACAAAAGTAAGGCGTTCGGCCGGCCCCAAGGCCTCGAGGACGACCATCATGGCGATGCCGATCGAATCGGCAAGAACCACCTCGTCTTCCGGTGCAGTCGATCCGTTTTCCCGTGAAGCCGGTTCTGCGGGCTCGTCGAGAAAGACCTCGTGGCGCGCTTTGCGCGATCGCAGCATGTCGAGGCACACCCGGCTCATGACGGTGGTGAGCCACCCTCCGAGGTTCTCGACCGCGTCGGTATCGGAGCGACTCAACTTCAGCCACGTCTCTTGCACCGCGTCGTCGGCTTCCGAGGTGGACCCGAGCATGCGGAAGCCCACCGCACGCAGATGCTCGCGGTAGGTCTCGAACTGCCCCGCCAGAACTTCGTCGCTCATCGTTGTCACATTCTCTCGTCCGGCTCCGTCATAGGAGTGACGAACACACCGAACCCGATGTGACAGGAGAGAGACATGAAGGCACGAATGAACCACCCCGCGTTCGTACTCCCCGGGACGCTCGACGCATTGCAAGCGCTGTCGAAGACGCTGGAGAACACTGGGCTCCCGACCGGCACGGTCCATCTTGTGCATCTGCGGGCGAGTCAGGTCAACGGCTGTAGCTTCTGTGTGGAGATGCACACGAAAGAGGCGGTGGAGGCCGGAGAATCCGTGGAGCGGCTGTTCGCGGTGTCAGCATGGCGCGAGTCGCAGCGCTTCACCGATGCGGAGCGGGCCGCGCTCGCGCTCACCGAAGCAATGACCCGGCTCGCAGATCGACCGGACGCCGTGTCCGACGAGGTGTGGGACGACGTCGCCGACCTCTACGACGAGAAGCAACTCTCCGCGCTGATCATGCAGATCGCAACGATCAATGTGTGGAATCGGATCAACGCGACGATCCGGCAGCCGGCGGGTGTGGCGCCCGCGGTATGACAGACCGGACGACGCGGTTCGGCAATGACTCTGCCGGACCGCGTCGCGGTGTCGAGTGCGCCTGACGTCAAAGACCGGGACGCTTACCGACCGTGAGCGTGACTTCGCCGGTGTGGGCGAAGAAGTCGTTGCCCTTGTCGTCGACGACGATGAACGCCGGGAAGTCCTCGACGTCGATCTTCCACACGGCTTCCATGCCGAGCTCTTCGTACTCGACGACCTCGACGTTCTTGATGCAGTCGAGCGCCAGGCGCGCCGCGGGGCCGCCGATCGAGCCGAGGTAGAAGCCGCCGTGCGTGTTGCACGCGTCGGTGACCTGCTTGGATCGGTTGCCCTTCGCGAGCATCACCATCGAACCGCCCGCCGCCTGGAACTGCTCGACGTACGAGTCCATGCGGCCGGCCGTGGTCGGGCCGAACGACCCGGATGCCAGACCCTCGGGGGTCTTGGCCGGACCGGCGTAGTACACAGGGTGATCCTTGAGGTACTGCGGCATCTCCTCGCCGGCGTCGAGTCGCTCCTTGATCTTGGCGTGCGCGATGTCGCGCGCCACGACCAGTGGGCCGGTCAGCGACAGACGCGTCTTGACCGGGTGCTTCGACAACTCCGCCAGGATCTCCGGCATCGGCCTGGTCAGATCGATCTTGACCGCCGCGCCCTTACCGGTGCCCGAGACACCGGAGGTCTCGGGGTCGAGCTGAGTGTCGGTGACCTCGGGCAGGAACTGCCCGGGGTTGAACTCGAGCTGTTCGAGGAACACGCCCTCGGGGGTGATCTTCGCCTTGGCCTGACGGTCTGCGGAGCAGGACACCGCGATCGCGACGGGCAGCGAAGCGCCGTGGCGGGGGAGTCGGACGACGCGTACGTCGTGGCAGAAGTACTTGCCGCCGAACTGCGCGCCGATACCGATCTTCTGGGTGAGCTCGAAGACCTTCTTCTCGAGCTCGTGGTCGCGGAAGCCGCGGCCGGTGATCGCGCCCTCGGTGGGAAGCTCGTCGAGGTAGTGCGCGGACGCGTACTTGGCCGTCTTCATCGCGAACTCGGCGGACGTGCCGCCCACGACGATCGCCAGGTGGTACGGCGGGCAGGCCGCGGTGCCGAGCGAGCGGATCTTGGCCTCGAGGAACTGCATCATCGAGTCCGGGTTCAGGATCGCCTTGGTCTCCTGGTACAGGTACGACTTGTTGGCCGACCCGCCGCCCTTGGCCATGAACAGGAACTTGTAGGAGTTCTCGTGGCCTTTCGCGGTGTCGGCGTACAGCTCGATCTGCGCGGGGAGGTTGTTGCCCGTGTTCTTCTCGTCCCACATGGTGATCGGAGCGTTCTGCGAGTAGCGCAGGTTCAGTCGCGTGTACGCGTCGTACACGCCGCGCGCGATCGATTCCTCGTCGTCACCGGGCGTCAGGACGTGCTGTCCGCGCTTGCCCATGACGATGGCGGTGCCGGTGTCCTGGCACATCGGCAGCACACCGGCCGCCGCGATGTTCGCGTTCTTCAGGAGATCGAGGGCAACGAACTTGTCGTTGTTCGACGCCTCGGGATCGTCGAGGATGCTCGCGAGCTGCTTCAGGTGATCCGTGCGCAGGTAATGCGAGATGTCGTGAAGTGCGGTCTCGGTGAGCAGCCGCATCGCCTCGGGTTCGACCTTCAGGAAGGTGCGTCCGTCGGGTCCTTCGACGGTGGACACCCCCTCGCTGGTCAGCAGCCGATATTCGGTGGGGTCTTCCCCGATCGGCAGGAGGTCCTCGTAGAGGAAGTCGGCCATTGTTTCTCCTGAAAAGAGGCTGAGGTTCGCTGAACAGATTAGTCGCGTCGAAGCAAGGCCTTGACAACGGGGCGTGTGACGCACCCCTCGAACGCGCTGATCGTGATGTGTGTCACCGGAGTTGGGTGGGCTCGCCCGTACACTGGAGAAGATGCTTCACAGTCACCTGTACGACACCGCCCGTTCCGCTGGATCGCACCAGATCGAGGGGGCCCTCGCGTGACAGTCGAAGTCGAACGGATCGCCCCGCTCGTCCGGCGGATTCCCCAATTCCACGCGTGGGTCGACGTCTCCGTCGTCGTCGCAGTACTCGTCGCGACAAACCTCATCGCGCACTTCACCACGGTGTGGGCGTCGATCGCCACGGTACCCGTCGCCGCGGGCGTGCTCGTCGCCATCATGCGGCAACGGGGTATGCACTGGAACGAACTGGGACTGTCGCCTCGGCACTGGAAACGCGGCACCCTCTACTCGGTGGGCGCGGTCGGGTTGGTTCTCGCGGTGGTCGCGATCGGCATCGCACTGCCGTTCACCAGGCAATTCTTTCTGTCCGAGCGCTACGCCACGATGTCCGGCGCGCTGGTGGCGTCGATGATCATCATCCCGTTGCAGACAGTCATCCCCGAGGAACTCGCGTTCCGCGGTGTCCTGCACGGCACCCTCGAACGTGTGTGGGGGGCCCGCGGTGTCTTCGCGGCCGGGTCGCTGTTGTTCGGCCTGTGGCACATCGCGTCGTCGTTCGGGTTGACCGCGGGCAACGCGGGCCTGAGCGCCTTCCTCGGTGCCGGGATCTGGGCACAGGTCGTGGGCATTGCCGGGGCCGTGGTCGCGACCGCGGCGGCAGGGTTCGTGTTCACCTGGCTTCGCCGGCGCAGTGGAAGCATCCTCGCCCCGATCGCGCTGCACTGGTCGATCAACGGCGCAGGTGCGCTCGCCGCCGCGCTCGTGTGGCACGTCACCGTCGCCTGATCGGCCACGAAGTTCTCCCCATGCGCCGATAATTTTCTCCGAGGGATGTCCGGACCTGCTCACCGGCTCCGACGTATCCGATGAAGCACCCATTCGGGGTGCCACGGAGGAGGAACGGCCATGAAATTCATGATCGAGAGCTACGCCACCCAGCACGACTACGACGGCATGGCAGGTCAGAACACCGACACCCCCGCGTGGTCGCAGGACGATTTCGCGGCGATGGTCGAGTTCATGACGAAACTCAACGCGGAACTCGAAGAAACCGGTGAACTCGTCGAGACACGGGGTCTGGCAGCACCCGTCCACACCCGACGCGTCGGACCAGGCACACTCGTGACCGACGGCCCCTACGCCGAGACCGAGGAAGTGCTCGCCGGTTACTGGATCGTCGAGTGCGACAGCTTCGACCGCGCCACCGAGATCGCGATCCGGCTCGGCGAATGCCCGGCCCCGGCGCACGTCCTGGAAACCGCGTATGCCGACGTCCGTCCGATCGACGAAGGCCCGCCCCCGGGGCCCGAACTGTAGAGATGCGCGACACTGCGCTCGAGGACCTGCTGCGCTCGTCGGCGCCGCAGGTTCTCGGTGCAGTCGTGCGGCGGTACGGACACTTCGATCTCGCCGAGGATGCGGTGCAGGAAGCGTTGCTGGCCGCCGCAACCCAATGGCCGGATTCCGGAACCCCCGACGACCCACGGGCCTGGCTCGTCACCGTCGCGTCGCGACGGCTGACCGATCTGTTGCGTAGTGAACAAGCGCGGCGACGTCGTGAGGACGCTGTCGCCCAGTGGGCGTCGCTCGAAGACCGGCACGCACCTGGAGTCGACGTACACCCGCAGGTAGACGACACGTTGGTCCTGCTTTTTCTGTGCTGCCATCCGTCGCTCACCCCGGCGTCCCAGGTCGCGCTTGCGCTGCGTGCCGTCGGAGGCCTGACCACCGGTGAGATCGCACGGGCGTTCCTGGTCTCCGAAGACACCATGACCAGACGGATCACCCGAGCCAAGAAGCGCATCGAGAGCGGCGGCGAGCCATTCCGTATGCCCGCGCCCGAAGAGTGGGCCGACCGTTCGGCCGCCGTTCTCCACGTGCTGTATCTGATCTTCACCGAGGGATACGCTGCGACCGCCGGTCCGCACCTCGTCCGTCTCGACCTGTCGTCGGAAGCGATCCGGCTCACTCGCATCGTGCATCGCTCGCTGCCCTCCGTCGCGGAAACCGCGGGTCTACTCGCATTGATGCTCCTGACCGACGCGAGGCGTGCTGCCCGGGTCGGTGCGGGCGGGACGCTGATCCCCATGTCCGAACAGGACCGTTCCCTGTGGAGACGCGACGCGATCGCTGAGGGAACTGCACTGGTGACGGACGCGCTCCGACGTGGAGACGCGGGACCGTATCAAGTGCAGGCGGCGATCGCGGCGGTGCACGCTCGCGCTACGTGTGCAGAAGAAACCGAGTGGTCGCAGATCGTCCGGCTCTACGAGATCCTGTTGCGCATGTCCGAGAACCCGATCGTCGCGCTCAATCACGCCGTCGCGGTTGCTATGGCTCGCGGCCCCGCGGTGGGCCTGGATCTCCTCGCGACGCTCGCTGCCGATGACCGTGTGTCGGATGATCGGCGATTCCACGCGGTGCGGGCGCATCTGCTCGAGATGACCGGTGACGATGCGGGAGCCCGGAAGGAGTACGACGAGGCGGCCCGGCGTGCCACGAGCCTTCCCCAGCAGCGATACCTGCGCGCGCGAGCCGAACGTCTCGGCTGATGGCGCTCGCCGTCTGCCTGCTCTTCGACACCCGCACCGACCGCGCGGTGCGGAAATTGTGGAGCAGGCTCGAAGATGACGGCATCCCGACATTGCTCACGCACACTCACCGCAGGCACGTGCCGCACCTGTCGTATGCGGTGCTGCGGACCTACGACACGGATCGCGTCCTCACCGCGCTCGATGCCCTGCCCGACGCCGGTCCGATCTCACTGCGCCTCGACGCCGTGGGCCTGTTCCGCAGGGGTCGCGCATGCCTCATTCCCGCGCCCACCGCGGATCTGCTCGCCCGCCAGGAGCGTGTGGTGCATGCGGCGGAAAGCACCGGAGCCGATCTGCACCAGCACTATCGACCACAGTCGTGGACGCCGCATTGCTCGCTGAGCCCGAGGACGCGGCGCGACGAACTCCCGCGGCTCACCGCCGTCGTCTACGACGTACTGCCACTCGACGCCACCGTGGTCCGGGCAGCGCTCATCGACACCGTGACCGGCGAACACCGGCGGCTGCGCACCCTGCCCTGACGAGGTCAGTCGTCGGGGTTCTCGATCCAGTGCCCGTACGGCGGGGGGCCCTCGCTCTGGATCTGGATGCCGAACACCGGCGAGTGCTTCCACACGTACCCGTGGAGTACGTGCTCTTCGGACGAGGACTTGTTCGTGACCACGATGTCCCCGGTAGGACGTTCTTCGACGGCGTATCCGTCTTCCCGCCCGTCGATCACCCACCACTTCGCAGTGCTCATGATCGGTCGCCTCCGAATCAGTTCGAACAGCTTCCTCTCGAACCGTACGCCCTGTGACGTCGTGTGAGGGCAGAGTTTGCGCGACGTGAACTCAGCTGTGCAGCGCAGCGGCGGTCGCGGCGTCGGCCGGATAGAACGCCTCGATCGCGAGTTCCGACACCGTGACGTCGAGCGGTGTCCCGAACAATGTGGTGGTGCTCAAGAACGACAGCTCGCCGTCGTCGGTACGTATCCGCAGCGGAACCACAAGTGAATGCGACTCTGGCTGCTCGTCGGGGTCGTCGCACGGATAGCCGGACAGCTCGTCGTACAGGCGAAGGAGAACAGGATCGGCGGTCGCGCCTATCTGGTGACGGAGCCGGACGAGCAGGTGGGCGCGCCACTGTCCCAGATTCGCGATCCGCGGGGCCAGGCCGTTCGGATGCAGCGACAGCCTCAGCACATTGACAGGTGGTTCGAGCAATTCCGGTGAGCACCCGGCGATAAGCGTTGCGACCGCGTCGTTGCCGTCGATCATCGTCCAGTGCCGATCGACGACCAGTGCGGGAAACGGCTGGTGCGACCGCAGGATTCGCGTGATGGCGTCGGACACCGCGGACATGGGTACCTCGCCCAGGTGATGCTCGGGATAGGCGGGTGCCAGGCCTGCGGCCATCAGTATGGAGTTCTGCTCGCGCAGAGGGATTTCCAGCTCTTCGCTGATCTTCAACAGCATGTCGCGCGAGGGACGCGACCGGCCGGTCTCGACGAAACTCACGTGTCGCGCAGAGACGCCCGCTCGGTTCGCGAGTGTGAGCTGGCTGAGGCCTCGACGTTCCCTCCAGTGTCGGAGCATTGCGCCTGCCGGTTCTGACTGCAGCGTCGTCATGCGTACGACCCTAGGGGCGCGAGGGAAGCGTCGCCATTACCTCGCAGGTAATCGATCTGTCGCGCTGGACGTTGCAGAGTCGACGGCATGAACGCATACGCAATCGCACACCTTCGTTCCGTCGACTTCGGAGCGGAGATCATCCGATACCTCGAGAAGGTCGACGAGACCCTCGTACCCTACGACGGCCGATTCCTCGTCCACGGCGTCGACCCCGAAGTGATGGAAGGACCGTTCCCCGGGAACGTGATAGTCGTCGAGTTCCCCGACATCGAGCGTGCCCGCGGGTGGTACCACTCGCCCGGATACCAGATCCTTCCGCTCCGCACGGACAACTCCGACGGCGTGGCCGTACTGGTCGGTGGGACGCCGGACGGCTACCGCGCGACCGACTATCTCGCGAAGGTGATGGGTCGCGGGTGAACCAGGGCAGGTCACTCGGTGAGGATGCCGACAGCTCGGGCGGGCGCAGCGTAGGCCTCGGCGAGCGAGTCGACTGTGTCGTGGGCGTTGAGGCCGCTCGGGTTGGGGACCACCCACACGGGAACGCCGCCGATCGTCTCCTCCTGTAGCCCGGTGACCGCCTTGCGTCGACCGAATGCGGTGCGGTACGCGGTGATTCCCGCAACTGCGATCACACGCGGCCGCCACCGTGCGACCACCTGGATCAATCGCTCAGGGCCCGCACGCAATTCGCCGGAGGTCAGCTCGTCCGCGCGTGCGGTCGCGCGGGGTGCCAGGTTGGTGATGCCGACGCCGCGCTCGAGCAGATGCGCGGTGTCGGTCTCGCTCAGACCGGACGTGGGATCGACGGGACGGGTGATGATTCCGGCCCGCAGCAGCGCGGGATAGAAGCGGTTGCCCGGACGCGCGAAGTGTGCCCCCGTCGCGGCCGTCCACAATCCCGGATTGATGCCGACGAAGAGTAGGCGGCAGTCGTCCCCGATCAGGTCGGGAACGACGGCATCGCGGAAGGACTCGAGTTCGGCGCGTGTGAAACCCACACGCTCACGTTAGGAGATGGCGGGGAGCCACGCCCCATGATGGCGGGTGCCCGTGCCGAAACGGACACCGTCGATCCGATAGGGTGTTTTTCGACCTGTAGGAGCGACCGGCGGTACTGAGCAGGGCCGCAACGATTGGGGAAGGTGTGCAGCGCCGAAACGTTGTCGGAAACCCCCTCGGCACAGCGAGCACGGCAAGTGCAGCCGGCGCCGAGAGCGAGCTCCCGCCCTACACGGATCTGTTGTGGCCGACCCTGCAGGCGGTGATCGGGCTCGGTGGTTCCGGAGCGATCGACGAGATCGACGCAGCGGTCGCGGAGCGAGTAGGGCTGTCGGCGGTGGCGCGGGCCGTTCTGCACGGCGAGGGCCCGGGGACCGAGATCGAATACCGGGTGGCGTGGGCACGCACCTACCTCAAGGGCATGGGGTTGCTGTCCAACGCCCGTCGAGGCGTGTGGAGCGCCACCGACCGGGGGCGTGCGGTGCGGGAATCCGAGATCAGGCCCATGCAGATCGCCTACACCGCAGAGAAGCGGCGCAAGCGGATGGTGCGTGCGTCGTCGGGCGCGCAGGTCGTGCCGCTCGTTGCGGCCCCCGAGGATCCGGAATTGTGGCGCGAACCGGTGCTGGGCGCCGTCACCGACCTGCCCGACGACGGCTTCGAGCGGTTGGTCACGGCAATGCTTCGCGCGGCCGGATTCAAGACGCTGACGACGCTCGACCCGGATCAGAGCACCGACGCCGACGTCGTCGAGGGCACCGGGGTGTTGCGGGTATCGCTGATCAGTTTCTCAGTGTTCTTCCGCTTCGTCCGCGGTCGTGAGCGGGTGGGCGCCGACGTCGTCCGAGAGTTCCGTGCGGCGATGGTCGGCAGGGGCGAGAAGGGTCTGCTCGTGTCCACCGGCGAATTCACCGAGGATGCCCGGGCGGAGGCGCACCGGCACGGAGCGCCGCCGATCGATCTGGTCGACGGCGAAGGCCTGTGTGATCTGCTCAAGGAACACGGATTGGGTGTGCGCACCACGAGGCGGACCGTCGAGGACGTCGCCCTGGTGCCTGCGTTCTTCGCGGAGCTCGCCGGACGCTGATACCGAACCCTCCAATCCGGGCGAATCGGGCGTCTTCGTCTATGTAACAGGCGTTACCGGTGGTGCTGTGGTGCAATATGGGCTGGCATCTGCCCCACCTGCGAAGCGAGGCGCGCATGACACTCACCCGTCGGGAATTGTTGCGGTATACGGCGATCGGGTCGGGTGCGGTGATCGCCTCCGCGCTCGCCGCGCCGGGGATCGCCCAGGGACGTGAGGTGCTCGGCACCATCGTCGACTACTCCGCCGGTGTACCGTCCCCGTCGTCTATCCGTTCCGCTGGGCACATCGGTGCGATCCGCTACGTCTCCGACCGCAGGCCGGGTGCCGAATGGATGTTGGGCAAGCCGCTCACCGAAAGCGAGGCCGATGCGCTCACCGGCAGCGGCCTGGAAGTGGTGTCGAACTACCAGTTCGGCAAGGGCGAGACCTCCGACTGGCTCGGTGGTTACCAGGCCGGGTTGAAACACGCGCGACGCGGACTCGAACTGCACCGGGCGGCGGGCGGCCCCGACGATCGGCCGATCTACGTATCGATCGACGACAATCCGACCTTCGTGCAGTTCACTACCCAGATCGTCCCGTACCTGCTCGCATGGCAGGAAGTGGTCGGGCCGGCGAACACCGGTGTGTATGCGAATTCGCCGACCATCGACTGGGCCTCTGCCGTCGGGCTCGGAGCCTTCTACTGGCAGCACAACTGGGGAACACCCAAGGGGTTGGTCCACGGATCCGCCCATCTACACCAGGTGTCCGGGGGCGAGATCGACGGCATCGGGATCGACGTCAACAACGTGCTGGCTGCCGACTACGGGCAGTGGTCGCTGTCGAAGCTTTGATCACTTCCTGACGCGACGTGGAGTCGGCTGCGCCCGGGGGATCAATGCGGTGAACATCAATGAAATGAGCGCCGCGACGATCGCGACCAGGAAGGTGACCCGGAAGGCGTCGAGTGACGGGACCACGGCATCGCCGATACGAGTGGTCATTGCGGCAAGCACGACACCGATGACGGCCGCCGACGTAGACGTGCCGATCGACCGCATCAATGTGTTGAGGCTGTTCGCTGCTGCCGATTCGCTCAGCGGTACCGCTGCCATGATCAGGGCCGGCATAGCTGCGAATGCCAGGCCGATCCCGGCGCCGATGACCATCGCTGCCACGACGATGTGCCAAACCTCGGTGTACAGCACGTATGCCACCAGATACCCGATCCCGACGATCGCTGCGCCACACGCCAGGGTGACGCGCGGACCGAACCCCTGGGTAATCCGGGCCGACACCGGTGACAGAGCCATCATCACGATCCCGCTCGGGGCGAGCGCAAGGCCCGCGGCCACCATCGAGAGCCCGAATCCGTACCCGGTCTCTGTGGGGGCCATGAGCAGCTGCGGAAATGCGAGGGCATTGGAGTACATTGCGAAACCCAGCGCGATCGACGCCATGTTCGTCATGAGTATCGGGCGTCGCTTGGACAACCGGAGGTCGACGAGCGGCCTGGGACGACGCAGCTCGTAGGCGCCCCACCCGAGGAACACGACGGCAGCAGCGGCGAACATCCCGAGTGTCGTCGGGCTCGTCCAGCCCCACGCGTTGCCCTTGCTGACCGGGAGAAGGAGCAGCACCAGCGCGATGGACAACAGAATCGCGCCGACGAAATCGAAACGTCCGGGGTTGCGTTGCGACGACTCGGGGACGAAATACAGCACCGCGGCGATGCCGAGAACTCCGATGATCCCGGAAACCACGAACAGCATGTGCCAGTTGGTCAGCTGCGCGACGAACGCCGCGAACGGCAGGCCGATCGCACCGCCGACGCCGAGCGTGGCGCTCAGTGTTGCCATTGCGCCCGGGATCTTCTTGGGCGGTAGTTCGTCGCGCAGAATCGCGATGCCCAGGGGAATCGCGCCGACAGCGGCGCCCTGGAGGGTGCGGCCCACCACGAGGGGAACCAGCGTGGTCGACAGCGCGCACACGGCCGAGCCGATCACCATCATGCCGAGGCTGGCGATCAGCATCCGGCGTTTGCCGAACATGTCGCCGAGGCGTCCGGAAATGGGGGTGATGACAGCCCCGGCGAGCAGTGTCGCGGTGACGGCCCAGGAGGTGTTCTCAGGGGTGGCGCCGACGAGCACCGGCAACTGCGGCAGGAGCGGAACGATGAGTGTCTGCATGAGCGCAACGCCGATGCCGCACACCGCGAGAACCGGAACGATTGCGCGCGGTACGGGCCGCTCCCGGGTAGAAGTCGGGCTGTCGACGGCCATAGGGTCCTCGTCCGAGCCACGTTCGAGCGCGGTCTCAATTGTGATGTGTGCGAAAACAACGATGTCGCAACTTGTCTAACATGCCGACAGTCGGGAAGCCCAGTGGACCCACCGCGCGTGGGTCAGGACTGACAGTGACCGGCAGGATCCGCTTCGTCGGCGGTAACCACGAAGCGTGGATGCTCCTCCGGCACCGAATGCATACCGTGCCTGGACATCAGCGACCAGCGCGACAGCGCCGACATGCACGAGCCCAGGCTGCCGAACGACAACGACGACAACGCCGAGAGTGCAGATCCGGCGGACCCGACCGACAGGATCGATCCGACGCTGCCGATCGACAGGATCGAGTAGGCGGATCCGATCGAGAGTATGGACCGTTCGGAGGCGATCGACAGGATCGAGCGGTGTGAGCGCAACGACCGGATCGACCGGTGCGACGAGTGCGAGCCGATCGCCTGCTGCGGGCGTGAGTGCGGCGTGCGGGCCATACCTCGGTCTATCACGTGTGGCAGCTCGTGAGAAGGGAACCGGAAATTCGGCCGCATGTGCAACGAGGCCGCCGGAAAGAATTCCGGCGGCCTCGTGCTGAATGCATCGATCAGGGAACTGCGACGAGTCCCAAGGTCGGCAGGAAGGTGCACGAGCGCGGAGCCTCGCCTGCCTCCTGCGTGGTGACGCCACCCGAGATCAGTGCGACGATCTGACCGGGGCCGGTGTCGGCGATCGCGGTCAGGGTGGTCGGGCCGTCCGGGTTGACATTGGCCGCGTTGGTCAACGGCTGCGTGCCGGTGCGACCGTTCGAGACGTTGATCCAGGTCAGGGTGAGCGGCTCGGTCTGCTCAGCGGCGGCCGGTGCGGTACCGAGTGCGGTGAACACGAACCCGGCCTGGCCGGCGGCCGGTCCGGGAGGCGGCAGCAGTGCCGGACCCGCGACCGCGAGTGCGGTGCCCACGGAATCAGCGCCGTCGCCGATGCAGTCCTGGCCCAGCGTCGGGTACAGGAACTGGGAGATCACGACTTCACCTGGAGCCGGGAGGTCGGGGCCGCCGCCCCCGCTGCCGTCGAGGAAGGTGATGACGCGTTCGAGTGTGGCCTTCACCGAATCCGGCAGCTCGGAGTTCGCGAGCAGCTCCTTGGCCTGAGCGAGGATGTCGTTCTTGCCGTCGTCCGCGATGTCGGAGGGGCCGGCAGCGGCACCCACGATCGCGGGGGCAAGCGAAGCGAGGGCCTCGGTCTGTTCGAGGTCGACCTCGGACCTAGGGAGGAACTGGGTCAGCGACTCGATGGACAGATCGGCCGGCACTGCGAACTCGGGGAGCGTGAGGAGCTCGGCCAAATCCGGTAGTGCGGGCGGTGCAGGTTGCGCGACTGCGTGCATCGGCACGGTAAGTCCCGCGGTGGCGGCGAGTGCGCACACGGTGAGCGCCCTCCGCATTCCTCGAGTACGAAGCACTGTTCCCCATCCTTGTCGTTGAAGCTCCCGGTTTTCCTGGACGGACAACCAGACGCTGACGGCTCGAAGAGACACTCTATGTAGCCCCCCCGTCCGGTACAAGCCACAGCGCCCGTTTTCAAGGCCATGGCCCACACCTGCGGGGAGTGTAGTCATAAGGTGCTCCGAATGGCGGTTCCCGGTCGACCGTAACGCGACACGCGTGTGAAAGGTGTGACCGGAGATGAAATTGTTACTCGAGGGGCTGTCGCTTTTCGATCTGAGTCGTCACACCGGTAACCTCTGACGCCGGGTCGGAGCACCCGGACGAAGACGACGGGAGGCGCACCGCAGTGCCAGAACGTGCTCGGTCGTACCGTCGGTGGTGCGTTTCGCTTCTGCTCGTGTCAGTGGTGGTCAGGCTCGCCTGGGGTCTGCTGACTCCCAACGGCATGAACCTCGTCGACCTGCACGTGTACGTCGACGGTTCCGCCGCACTCCTCAGTGGTGAGCTCTACGATTTCACCTACTCGCGGGACACTCCCGACTTCCCGCTCCCGTTCACCTACCCGCCGTTCGCCGCCCTCGTGTTCCTGCCGCTGCACTATCTGCCGTTCGGGCTGCTCGGCATCCTGTGGCTACTGCTGACGATTGCGGCGCTGTTCTGGGTCATCCGGATCGCACTCGAACTGCTCGTCGGCCCCGCAGCGCGCGGAGCACACTGGACATCGGTGGCGCTCGTCTGGACGGCGATCGGCGTCTGGGTAGAACCGATCCGCACCACCCTCGACTACGGGCAGATCAACGTCTTCCTCGTCCTCGCCGTGATGGTGGCGGTCCGCAGCAGCCGGTGGTGGCTGTCCGGGGGACTGGTCGGAATCGTCGCAGGTATCAAACTCACCCCGGCGATCACGGGCGTGTACTTCCTGGCCAGGCGACGCTGGCGCGAAGCGTTCTTCTCGGCTGTCGCGTTCTGCGCCACCGTCGTGGTCAGCAGCGTGCTGCTCGGGGAACAGGCGCGCACGTACTTCACCTCGATGTTCGGTGACGCCGATCGGATCGGCCCGGTGGGGTCGGTCTGGAACCAGTCCCTGCGGGGCGCGCTCAGCCGGCTTGTCGGGCGGGACGTGGAGACCGGTCCGCTGTGGATCGCCGCGGTCGGTGTGTGTGCGCTCCTCGCGTTCGCGGCCTGGCGCTCGCTCGGCCCGGACGACCGTCTCGGCACGCTCGTCATCGTGCAGCTGTTCGGGCTGCTGGTGTCGCCGATCTCGTGGGTGCACCACTGGGTATGGGTCGTGCCGATGTTGCTGTGGCTCGTCTACGGGCCGCTCGCCGGTCGTCTCGGCACCCGGATCGTGACGGCCTGCTGGGCAGTGGTGACGTTGGTGGGCGTGCCGTGGGTGCTGAGCACCTTCCAGAATTCGATATGGGACATCGACCGGCCCACACCGCTCGCCTGGCTCGGGGCGGTGAACGTCGTCGGTGTTCTCGCTGTCTACCTATGGATGATCATTGCGCCGCGGTGGGGCAGCCGCGATCTCACTACGGCCCTGCCAGCGCATCGATCCTGCGAGCCAGATCCGGATCTGCCGCGGTGATTCCACCTGCGGAGTGGGTGCTGAGCGAGTAGGTCACCTTGCGCCATCGGATGTCGATGTCGGGATGATGGTTCGCTTCCTCGGCGACGTCGGCCACCCTGCCGACCAGGGTGATCGCGTCGGGGAATGTCGGTGATTCGATGGTGCGCACCAGGGCGTCGCCGGCCCGGTGCCAATGCGGAAGGTCGGACAGTGCGGCGTCGATCTCGCCGTCCGTGAGCAACTGGGCCATGACCCATTGTGTCGCGTGACTGTAGGTACTCGCAATCACACGGGCGAAAGCACTCGCGGTGACCGTAGGTACCGACTCAGGCGGCGCGCACCTTCTCCAGATGCTTGCGCAGCTGCTTCTCGCTCATCCCGTCGTCCTGGACCTTCTTCATGCGCATGATCACGACAGGACACTTCACGCAGCGCGTCTTCTTACGACAGCATTTCTTCTTCGGCTTCAGTCCTGCGACAGTGCTCGCCTTGAACTTCTTCTTGCCCATCGTCGTCCTGCTTCCTGTCCACGCGTAGAAGTCAGGTTAGCGTGCCCTCACTTGAACACCAAGGGGCGCTCAGTGGGTGCTTGTGGTGCCCGAGTTGCGCTCCCGTGCGTGGCGAACGTCACTTCGGGGTAGGGTGAGCTGGGCCGATAGGTTCGCGATGCCGCGTGCATACCGGTGCGGCCTGTAGGGTGTTCGTGGCCGCAGTGCCTGCGTGGAACTTCGAAATATCGACTCCGGAGACCATGTCGGGTGTCTCGCATTCGCGTCGCGGCCCAGAACGAAATTGCGCCGTACGGGCGAGGTGCCAACCGGGTCCAGTGCCGTGTGGCCGGACTACAGCAGGAGAGCCATCGCGTGAGCACCGCCGATTTTCGAAACGTCGCCATCGTGGCGCACGTCGACCATGGAAAGACCACCCTCGTCGACGCCATGCTGCGCCAGTCGGGCGCGTTCGCCGAACGCGCTGAACTCGTTGATCGAGTCATGGACTCTGGCGACCTCGAACGCGAGAAGGGCATCACCATTCTCGCCAAGAACACCGCGGTGCACCGCCACCACCCAGACGGCAACGTGACGGTCATCAACGTCATCGACACCCCCGGCCACGCCGATTTCGGCGGCGAGGTCGAGCGCGGTCTGTCGATGGTCGACGGTGTCGTGCTCCTCGTCGACTCGTCGGAGGGTCCGCTGCCGCAGACCCGCTTCGTCCTGCGCAAGGCGCTCGCCGCATCGCTTCCGGTGATCCTCGTCGTGAACAAGACCGACCGCCCCGACGCACGCATCGCCGAGGTCGTCGAGGAGAGCCAGACGCTGCTGCTCGACCTCGCGTCCGATCTCGACGACGAAGCCGCCGAAGCCGCCGAGCTCGCTCTCGGACTTCCGGTCCTCTATGCGTCCGGCCGTGAGGGCAAGGCCAGTCGAAAGCAGCCCGAGAACGGGCAGGTTCCCGACGCGGAGAACCTCGACGACCTGTTCGACGTGCTGATGGAGTACGTCCCCGCTCCCAAGGGCGAGGTTGCGGCACCGCTGCAGGCGCATGTCACCAACCTCGACGCCTCCGCGTTCCTGGGACGCCTCGCGCTGGTTCGTATCCACAACGGTGAGCTCCGCAAGGGTCAGACCGTGAGCTGGATGCGCGTCGTCGATGGCGAGCCGGTCGTCACCAAGGCGAAGATCACCGAACTGCTCGCGACCGTCGGTGTGGAGCGGCATCCCGCCGAAACCGCTGTCGCCGGCGACATCGTGGCTGTCGCCGGGTTCCCCGACATCATGATCGGCGACACCCTCGCAGATCTCGAGAATCCGGTGGCGCTGCCCCAGATCACCGTCGATCAGCCTGCCATCTCGGTCACCATCGGCACGAACACGTCGCCGCTGGTCGGCCGCGTCAAGGGCCACAAGCTGACCGCACGCATGGTCAAGTCCCGCCTCGACGCGGAACTGGTCGGCAACGTCTCGCTCAAGGTGCTCGATATCGGACGCCCCGACGCCTGGGAGGTCCAGGGTCGAGGTGAGCTGGCATTGGCGATCCTGGTGGAGCAGATGCGCCGCGAGGGCTTCGAGCTGACTGTCGGCAAGCCGCAGGTGGTGACCAGGCAGGTCGACGGCAAGCTCCACGAGCCGTACGAGGAGCTGACGGTCGACACCCCCGAGGAGTACCTCGGTTCCATCACGCAGTTGCTTGCCAATCGCAAGGGCAAGATGGTGCAGATGACCAATCACGGTACGGGGTGGGTGCGCATGGAATTCCTCGTCCCGTCCCGCGGCCTGATCGGTTTCCGCACCGACTTCCTCACTGAAACGCGTGGCACCGGCATCGCAAACGCCGTCTTCCACGGCTACGCGCCGTGGGCAGGCGAGATCCGGGCACGCCACACCGGGTCGCTGGTGTCCGACCGCGCGGGATCCGTGACACCGTTCGCCATGATCCAGTTGGCCGACCGCGGCACGTTCTTCGTCGAGCCCGGAGCGGACACCTACGAGGGCATGGTCGTGGGCATCAACCCGCGTCAGGAAGACCTCGACATCAACGTCACCCGCGAGAAGAAGCTGACCAACATGCGTCAGTCTTCCGCCGACGTGATGGAGACCCTCGCCAAGCCGATCGAACTCACCCTCGAAGCGGCCATGGAGTTCTGTGCAGGCGACGAGTGCGTGGAGGTCACCCCGGAGATCGTGCGGGTGCGCAAGCTGCACCTGTCGGCTACCGACCGTGCCCGTGCGCGTTCGCGCGAGAAGGCCCGCAACCAGTAAGAACCAGTGTGCAAGCGGCCCCGGTAGCCTAGGCTCCCGGGGCCGCGACATACCCGATGGACATAGGTCGACGAGAGGAAGCCCCGAGTGTTGCGTTCGCGCATCCGGCATCGGCGGTGGATCGGTCCGGTGGCCGTCGCGACAGTCGTACTGGCGTCGACGGCATGTACCGCAGATCCACCTCCGCCGATCGAACAGACCGAGCCGACGGCAGCGCCCGCGCCCGCCCCCCAGCGCAACACCGTGGTCGTGGCGATCGACGGTGTGGACACCGGTTTCAACCCGCATCTGCTGGCTGATCAGTCACCGGTCGGCAATGCGGTTGCACAACTCGTCCTGCCCAGCGCATTCCGCCCCGTAGCGGGTGCGCAGGACCCCGCTGTCACCGAATGGGCACTGGACGACTCGGTGCTGGCGTCCGCCGAGATCACCTCGGAGGCGCCGTTCACCATCGAATACAAGGTGCGCACCGACGCCCAGTGGTCCGACAGCGCGCCGGTTGCGGCGGAGGACTTCCATTACCTCTGGCAGCAGATGATCTCGCAGCCCGGAGTCGTCGACGCCGCAGGCTATCGGTTGATCGAGGATGTCCGATCCTCGGGCGGCGGCAAGACGGTCACCGTGACTCTGCGTGAGGCCTATCCCGCATGGCGGGAGTTGTTCGCCGACATGCTTCCGGCACACCTCGTCAAGGACACTCCGGGTGGTTTCGCCACCGGCCTGTCGGAAACGATCCCCGTCTCGGGTGGTCCGTTCAAGGTGGAGTCCGTCGACCGAGGTCGCGGGGAGGTGCTGCTCGAGCGCAACGACCGGTTCTGGGGCGAACCTGCCCTTCCGGACGAGATTCTGATGAGGCGCGGTGGCACCGACGCCCAGCTCACCGAATCCATGCGTAGCGGCGACACCCAGCTCGCACAGGTCGCAGGAGGATCCGCTCTACTCGCCCAGCTCGGTGCGGTGCCGGGCCTGCGCACCCATGTGCAGCTCGAGCCCAGAACGCTCGAATTGACGCTCAACACACGTACTCTCGCGCTCGCCGACCCGCGTGTGCGCCGCGGTGTGCTCGGTCTACTCGACCCCGAGATGCTCGCACTGGTCGCGGCGGGGTCCGAGTCCGAGGTCGTCCCCGACAGAGCCCAGATTCTCGCCCCGTCCGACCCCGGGTACGCGCCGACGATGCCGCCTCGCCCGAGCCGGGAGGAAGCGCTCGCGTTGCTTGTGGAAGCCGGGTACGTACCCAACGCGGCGGTAGCGGTGAACGAGCCGCCCCCGGATCCGTCGACTCCGACCGCAACGACCACACCGGAGACGACCACACCGGACACGACCACATCGCAAGCGTCGTCCTCGGATGAGGATTCGTCGGAACAGACGGCAACGGGACGCGCAGAGCCGATCGAGGACGGCGCGCTCGTCCGCGACGACGCCCCGCTCGTCCTCACGCTCGGAGTTGCCGAAGGATCCGAGACCGCGCGCACCGTGGCACGGACCGTGGCCGATGTCCTGACCGGTGCGGGAATCGCCGCCACGGTGAGCGAGTTGCCGCCGGACGAGCTCTACGGAGAAGCTCTCGTCGACGGAGACGTACATGCGATCGTCGGCTGGATGCGGGCAGGTTCCGACCCTGCGACCGCGGCGATGTCCCGATTCGGCTGTCCGCCTGCTCTTCCCGACCCCGTCGCGTCGGAGACACCGGACGGGCCGGTCACCTCGCCCGACTCCGAAGCTCCCGGCTCGGAAACCACGGGCCTGGAAACCGGCGACGAGGATGCTGCGGACGAGGCCGAAGAAGCCGCCGTCGCGCAACTCGAAGCGCCGAGCAACCTCTCCGGCGTCTGTGATCCCGGGGTACAGGCCGAGCTCACAGAGGCACTGCACGGCAATGGGGACGTCCCGGCGATCCTCGCCTCCGCGGAGCCGCGATTGTGGGAGCTCGCCGTGAACCTGCCGATCATCCAGGGTCGGTACGTTGCCGCTGCCGTCCCGGGGATCGACGGCGCCTCCCTGACCGGTCCGGTGCCGGCGGGTATCGTCGGTGACGCTCGATTCTGGTGGAGGGACACACCGTGACCGATCACGAACCGCACAGACTGCTGCTCGTCCATGCCCATCCCGACGACGAGGCTCTCACCACCGGCGGCACGATCGCCCGATACGTGGCCGACGGAGCCGAGGTCACCGTAGTGACCTGCACCCTCGGTGAGGAAGGCGAAGTCATCGGCGACGAGTGGGCACAGCTCACCGCCGATCGGGCAGACCAACTCGGCGGCTACCGCGTGCTCGAACTGACCCGGGCGCTGAACGCACTCGGGGTCGCCGCGCCCTGCTTCCTGGGTGGGGCAGGCCGTTGGCGGGACTCCGGGATGGCAGGCATGCCGTCGGCCGCGAATCCTCGCGCGTGGGTCAACGCCGATTCCGATGAAGCCGTTGCGGAGCTTGTCGCCGTCATCCGGCGTACCCGACCCCACGTGGTGATCACCTACGATCCGGTCGGCGGATACGGGCACCCGGACCACATCGCGGTGCACGAACGCGTGACCGCCGCGGTCGAGCTCTCCGGAACCGATTCCCATCCCGGTGCAGGCGCGCCGTGGACACCCGCGAAGGTGTATTGGACGGTCACCGAGAGATCGGCCCTCGAAGCGGGTGTCGCAGCGATCGGCGACCTCCCCGACGGATGGCGCCTACCCGAACCGGGGGATCTTCCCGCCGTGGCCGACGATCAGGTGACGGCTGTCGTCGATGTCCGCTGGGTACTCGATGCGAAACGTGCCGCGATGGCTGCCCACGCGACCCAGGTGACCGTCGCGCCGGGCGGTGAACAGTTCACGTTGTCGAGCTTCGTCGCTCAACCGATCTTCGGCGAAGAGCACTTCCGCCTGGTGCGTGGTGAACCGGGCGAAGTGGACAGTTCCGGACGGGAGCGTGATCTCTTCTCCGGCATCGGCTAGTGTGGCCGCCGTCACCAACCGAGGGGAGGGGCGGCGATGTACAACTGGTCCGTCCAGAATCAGATCATCGCATTCGTCGATTCCTTGCGGCCGCATGCCGACGAGATCCGCGCCGACTACTTCCATGCGCTCTACGGATTCGTCGACATGCAATCGCATCTTCTGACCATGCTCGGCTATCCACCGGTGCCGTAACTCGTCGCGACCCGGCCGGCGCGGTCGGGTCGACCCCAACCGGCGCGGGTCGGGTCGACCCCGGCTGGCTCTGCGGAGGCGTCGTCCCGCACTATGGAACGATGACCGTCGACCCTGCAACAGCACTGCCGGACGTACCCGCGCTGCCACCGGAGCCCCGTAAGGGACTGGTCGCGCTGCTCGTCTTCGACGGATTGTTGTGCGCAATCCTGTCGGTGATGTTCCTCGGTCTCTACATCGGTTCGATCCCGTTTCCGATCACGATCCTGCTCGCCGCGGTGATCAATCTGCTGCTGGTGATGGCCGTGAACAGCGAGACCGGATCTCTTCGTGCCGCGATGTTGCCACTCGGGGCGTGGTTGCTCGGATTCCTCGTGTGCCTGGCCGTCGGGCCGGGTGGAGATCAGCTCGTCATGGCCGACTGGCGAATCCTGATGCTGCCCGTTGCGGCGCTCGCGCCTGCAGGCGGCTACCTCTTCTCGGCGCGGATCAAAGCGATCATGCAGACAACCCGGCCGCCTGCGCCGCAGCTGTGAGCACCGCCGCGGTCATCGCCGGGGTGAGACGGCCGGTGAAGGTGTTCTGCTGACTCACGTGGTAGCACCCGAACAGATGCAACGGGTTCTTCTCTCCGATCGCCGGGGCCAAAGTGACACTCGCGCCGTGCCCGAACTTCGGGCGCGGTGACGGCACGACCCAGCCCGCGGCCGCCAGCACCGGTAACAGCGCCTGCCACCCGAATCCGCCCAGCACCACCACAGCTCTCAGCGTCGGCGAGAGCAATGCGAGTTCTTGCTCGAGCCAGCCCCGGCACGTGTCCCGTTCGGTCACTGTCGGCTTGTTGGCAGGCGGTGCGCAGTGCACCGGTGAGGTGATCCGCGTACCGAACAGTTCGAGTCCGTCGCCGGGATGTGTCGCCGTGGGCTGTGACGCGAGACCGGCCTCGTACATTGCGGCATACAGGAAATCGCCGGAACGATCGCCGGTGAACATCCGCCCCGTCCGGTTGGCGCCGTGCGCTGCCGGTGCCAATCCCACGATCAGCAGCGCCGCATCGGCGGGACCGAAACCGGGTACGGGTCTGCCCCAGTACTCTTCGCCCCGGAATGCGGCCCGCTTCTCCCGTGCGACCAGTTCGCGCCACTCCACCAATCTCGGACACGCGCGGCAGTGCACGAGTTCGGTGTCCATGGCGGCGAGGGTGTCGGCGCCGGGCCTGTGCCAGGGATCGGTCACGTTGTCCGCCCTGCGCGTGCCCAGATGTCGCCCGCACCTGGAGTCACCGATTCGATCAATGACCACGCGTAGCGTTCGGGTACGTCCACGATCTCGTAGTGCCCCGCGCCTGCGGGAGTCGCCGCAATCACCGTCGCAACTCCCGCGCGACGCTGGAAGAACGACTGGCGCACCGTCCACCCGATGATGCCGTCCGCTTCGAGGCAGATCCGGTGGCGGTCGAGTGAACCCGCCCGTGTGACGAGATACCCGGCCGGTGAGGCATGCCCGAGACCGCGATAGCGATCCCACCCGAGTGCTGCTGCCGCCACCACGAGCACCGCTGTGCCTGCCGCGATCACGGGTATCGGTAGCGATCGGTCGAGGAACGCGGCAACCACGATACCCGCCGCGATCAGGCACACGACCGGAACGAGTGCCCGAGTGAACCGGCGACGTCGGGCGGCCGGGCCGTGGGGGACCAGGGGCACGGTCAAGGGGGAACCGGTGGTGAGTACCTCGCCCGCGACCCGGCGTACCTCACCGTCGGGTGCCGACGGCAACACGAGCGACGACTCGCCCTGTTCGGCCGACACACCCGTCATGATCGCATCGAGGCGCGCCGCCCCCGCGAGTCGCAACGCGAGGGGTTCGTGGACGTCGACGCCGCGAAGCCGCGCGCGGTCGAGTGTCGTGTGCCGCACCCGCAGCAGGCCTCGACCGACACGCAGCATCCGTCCGTCGTCGGTGACCAGCAGGTTCCCGTACAGCAGCAGGTACCGGATACACGCGGCGATGCTCGCCACGATGAGGATCGCGAGGACTGCGACACCGACGGCGACTGCGATACCCGCTGCCGCGAGCGCATCGACCCCACGGGCGACCGTGTCCGATGCGGTGAGTCGTTCGCCGATCCCGTATTGGAACGCCAGCCCGACCACGGCGGCGACGGCGACCAGACCGGTGGCCGAGAACGGCGCGTACCGGACCCATCCGGGCCGGAACCGGGCCAGCTCTCGTTCTCGCGGCGTATCCGCCCCGGGACCGGATTCGGTGGATGCGCTCGGACCGGGACCGTCCGGACCGGCAGTGGTGCGCGCGCCCTCGAGCAGTCCTGCGCGCAGGGCAGGAACGTCGTCGATCGCGATGCCGTTGAGCTCGAATTTGTTGTGGTCGGTGCTACCTCCACCGGATTGGCCGGTACCGATCTTCACGACCGCGAGACCGAGCAGCCGGTGCAGCACCCGCCGGTCGACGTCGACCGACCGGATACGGCTGCGCGGAACCGACAGCTCGCGGCGCTGCAGCAGGCCGCTGCGCAGTTCGACGTGCACGGGCCCGACCCGATAGGTCGTGGTGAACCAGCGGGCGAGCCCCACGAGAATCAGGAGCACCGCGACACCGAGCCCCCAGTACGGGTTCCCGCTGCTGCTGCCCAGCAGCACCGAACCGATCAGGAGGGGAAACAGCTTCAGGATCTCTTCGATCGGATGGATCAGCAGCATCCGGCGGTCGAGACGCTGCCAGCCGGCGGTGTCGTCGGTGACAGCGGTATCGGATTCCGGGTTCACGTCGCGTCGGCCCCGTTCCGGCCCGCGATCGCGGTGAGCCGTGCGACGGTGTCGTCGGCCACCGCCGTGTCGAGTGCGGTGATCTCCACGGCACCGGCGGACGACGCGGTGGTGACGGTGACGGTCGCGAGCCCGAGCCACCGGTCGATCGGGCCGCGTTCGGTGTCGACGGTCTGGATCCGCGAGATCGGGGCGATCCGGCGCTCCTGCGTGAGCCAACCCGAGCGAGTGTGGACGGCGGTGTCGCTGATCTCCCACCGGTGCACCCGGTACCGCCAGAGTGGGACCACCCCGACGTGCAGACCCGCAACGACGACGGTCGCGACTGCCGCCGCGATGTGCCACCCGATCCGTCCGGAGTCGAGCACACCCCACACGACCTGCGCAATGACGATCGGCACCCACATCAACGCGGCGTTGATCGCCCACAGTGCACGCGCTTTCGGACTCGGCCTCCACGCGGGCTCGACCATCGTCGTTCCGCTATCGCTCTCCACCATCACACTCCCGGCTCGGTTCCCTGCTCCAGGTTAGGCTGGGTCAGGCCCCTGATCGCGGTGGCCACGGTCAACCGCACCGCCGGGTGTTTGCGCCACGACGAGGAGGATCGACATGAGTGAATCCGATATGACCGACACTTCCGCGCTCGAGTTCCAGAGCCTGTCGACCGAGGATTCGGAGGGCGATCGCGTCGAGCAGTCGACGCCGGCCTACGACGATCCTCGTGACACGTTCCCGTCCGACCTGCCGCTCGAGGTCGATGCTGCGGACGCCGCCGATCAGAATCGAGAGGTACCGGTGGACGAGGATTATCCGCACGCGTGAATCACCGATGCACCCCGAAGTGGCATGCGACACGGCGGGGGCGCATGATCGGCCCATGACCGATTCCGTTGACGACACCCCGCACTCCGCGATGCTTCCGGCGCCGTCGTTGCGTCCCGGTGCCGCCCCGCAGTCGACTGCGTCGGCTCCGACGACGTCGGCGATGCGGCGGGCGCTGCGTCGCGCACGCGACGGGGTGAGCCTCAACGTCGACGAGGGCGCTGTGCTGCTGCAGGCACGCGGCTCCGACCTCGACGATCTGTGTGCATCGGCGGCTCGGGTGCGCGATGCAGGCCTGCTCGCGGAGGGCCGTCCCGGAACGGTGACCTACTCGCGGAAGGTGTTCGTCCCGATCACTCGATTGTGTCGGGACAAGTGCCATTACTGCACGTTCGTCACTGTCCCGGGCAAGCTTCGTGCCGAAGGCCAGGGCATGTACCTCGAGCCCGACGAGATCCTCGAGATCGCGCGTCAGGGTGCCGAGCTCGGCTGCAAGGAAGCGTTGTTCACCCTCGGTGACCGGCCCGAGGACCGGTGGCCCGAGGCAAGGCAGTGGCTCGACGAGCGCGGCTACGACTCGACGCTCGACTACGTGCGGGCGATGTCGATCCGGGTGCTCGAGGAGACCGGTCTGCTGCCACACCTGAATCCGGGTGTGATGAGCTGGGCCGAGATCTCACGGCTCAAGCCGGTGGCGCCGTCGATGGGCATGATGCTCGAGACGACTTCGGAGCGGTTGTTCACGGAGAAGGGCCAGTGCCATCACGGCAGCCCCGACAAGGAACCGTCCGTACGGCTGCGGGTACTCACCGATGCGGGCCGTCTGTCGGTGCCGTTCACCACCGGCATCCTCGTCGGTATCGGGGAGTCCTTCGTCGAGCGGGCAGAGTCGATCCTGGCCATCCGGAAGACGCACAAGGCGTTCGGTCATATCCAGGAAGTCATCGTGCAGAACTTCCGAGCCAAGGACGACACCGCGATGCGCGACGTCGACGACGCCGCGCTCGACGAGTTCCTGGCCGCGATCGCGGTCTCACGTCTGGTCCTCGGCCCGGGTATGCGTATTCAGGCGCCGCCCAACCTCGTGTCGCTCGACGAGTGCCGCGCACTGCTCGCGGCGGGTGTCGACGACTGGGGCGGAGTGTCGCCGCTGACACCGGATCACGTCAATCCGGAGCGGCCGTGGCCGAATCTCGACACGCTGGCCCGGCTCAGCGCCGAGGCCGGATTCCGGCTCACCGAACGTATCGCAGCGCAGCCGCAGTACGTGCTGGCCGGTCAGCCGTGGATCGACCCGAGGATCACCGCTCACGTGCGTGCGTTGTCCGATTCGGAGACCGGGCTCGCGCGGCAGGTCATCCCGTCGGGGTTGCCGTGGCAGGAACCCGACATCGACTGGGAGTCGTCGGGACGTGTCGACCTCAATTCCGAGATCGATGTGACCGGGCGCAATACAGATCACCGCTCCGACCTGGGCAGTGCCTTCGGCGACTGGGACACCGTGCGTGAGCAGGTGCTCGCGCTCGGTGAGTCGGCGCCGGTACGGCTGGAACGCGACGTGCTGTCGGCGTTGCGGTCTGCGGAGCGCGACCCGGGCGGATGCTCCGACGCCGAGTACGTCGCACTCGCGAACGCCGAAGGAGCCGGCCTCGAGGCGATCATCGCGCTGGCCGATCAGTTGCGTCGCGACGCGGTCGGTGACGATGTCACGTACGTCGTCAACCGGAACATCAACTTCACCAACATCTGTTACACGGGATGCCGGTTCTGTGCGTTCGCGCAGCGTAAGGGCGACGCCGACGCCTTCACGCTGTCCGCGCAGGAAGTGGCGGACCGGGCATGGGAAGCGCACGTCGCGGGCGCCACCGAGGTGTGCATGCAGGGCGGTATCGACCCCGAACTGCCGGTCACCGGCTACGCCGATCTGGTGCGCGCGGTCAAGGCGCGGGTGCCGTCGATGCACGTGCACGCGTTCTCGCCCATGGAGATCGTCAACGGTGTCGCACGCAGTGGTACCTCCATCCGTGAATGGTTGACCGAGTTGCGTGAAGCCGGCCTCGACACCATCCCGGGTACGGCCGCGGAGATCCTCGACGACGAGGTGCGCTGGGTGCTCACGAAGGGCAAGCTGCCCACCGCGGAGTGGATCGAGGTGGTCACCACCGCACACGAAGTGGGGCTGCGGTCCAGTTCGACGATGATGTACGGGCATGTCGATCAGCCGCACCACTGGGTGGGGCACCTGAATGTGCTGCGCGGGATCCAGGACCGCACGGGCGGGTTCACCGAGTTCGTGTTGCTTCCGTTCGTGCATCAGTCGTCGCCGCTGTATCTGGCGGGTGCGTCCCGGCCGGGGCCGACGATGCGCGACAACCGTGCGGCGCACGCGCTGGCCCGCATCATGCTGCACGGACGCATCCCGAACATCCAGACCAGCTGGGTCAAGCTCGGTGTGGCCGGAACGCAGGCAATGCTCGAGGGCGGCGCCAACGATCTCGGTGGCACCTTGATGGAGGAGACGATCTCGCGGATGGCGGGCTCACAGCACGGTTCGGAGAAGACCGTCGCTGATCTGGTATCGATCGCCGAGGGCATCGGTCGTCCGGCCCGCGAACGCACCACCGCGTACGCCCGTCGTGAGATCGGCGTCACTGTCCGATAGGTCCGAACTGGTGCCGCGGTCAGGTCAGGGCACCCTAACGCGAGGCGGACCACCGGCGACGGTGGATACTGTTCGGTTGTGGGCGCCGATGCGTCCGATGCGCTGGGACCGTACCGGGTCGGCGGGCATTCAGAGAGGCAGGGAGAACAGCAGTGACGTACACGATTGCGGAGCCGTGCGTGGACGTGTTGGACAAGGCATGCATCGAAGAGTGCCCGGTCGACTGCATCTACGAGGGTGGTCGCATGCTGTACATCCACCCGGATGAATGCGTGGACTGTGGCGCCTGTGAGCCGGTCTGCCCCGTGGAAGCGATCTTCTACGAGGACGATGTGCCGGACGAGTGGTCCGAATACGTGCAGACCAACATCGACTTCTTCAACGATCTCGGGTCTCCCGGCGGTGCGGCGAAGCTCGGCAAGGTCGACTACGACACGCCGTTCGTCAAGAACCTGCCTCCCATGGGCGAGGACTAGGCGCCGGTGGCCACACGCACACGCCGGTCGGTCGCGCAGAGCCTTCCGGATTTTCCGTGGGATTCGCTGACCGACGCGAAGGCCGAGGCCGCGGCGCATCCGGGAGGGATCGTCAACCTCTCGGTGGGCACCCCCGTCGACCCGGTAGCTCCGGTGATCCGGGAAGCGCTCGCCTCGGTCGCCGAGGAGCCCGGCTACCCGACGACTCACGGGACACTCGAACTGCGGCAGGCCGCCGTGGGTGCGCTCGCACGTCGCTACGGGATCACCGGCATCGACGAGGCCGCGATTCTGCCTGCGATCGGCACCAAGGAGATGATCGCGTGGTTGCCGACCCTGCTGGGCGTCGGGGCGCCGGATCTCGTCGTCATCCCTGAGCTCGCGTACCCCACCTACGAGGTCGGCGGGTTGCTTGCGGGTGCACGGTTGATCCGTGCCGACGGCCTCACCCGCCTCGGGCCGGAGGGTGCGTCGCTGGTGTTCGTCAACTCGCCGTCGAACCCGACCGGAAAGGTGCTCGGCCTCGATCATCTGCGCAAGGTCGTCGATTGGGCACGCAGCAGGAACGCGATCGTCGTGTCCGACGAGTGCTACCTCGGTCTCACCTGGGAGGGCGAGGCTCTATCGATCCTGCATCCGAGCGTGAGCGACGGAGACCACACCAATTTGCTTGCGGTGCATTCTCTGTCGAAGACATCCAACCTCGCGAGCTACCGCGCGGGATTCGTCACGGGCGATGCCGAACTCGTCGCCGACCTGCTCGAAGTGCGCAAGCACTCGGGCATGATGTTGCCGCTGCCGATCCAGGCCGCGATGACCGCAGCACTGAACGACGACGAGCACGAGAACATCCAGCGCGAGCGGTACCGGGCGCGTCGCGAGACGCTGCTCGCAGCCGTGCGCGGCGCCGGCTTCACCGTCGACCATTCCGAGGCCGGACTGTACCTGTGGGCCACCCGCGGTGAGGAGTGTCGCGCCACCGTCGACTGGTTCGCCGACCGCGGCATTCTCGTCGCACCGGGTGAGTTCTACGGGCCGGGCGGGGTGCAGCACGTGCGGATCGCGTTGACGGCAACCGACGAGCGAATCGCTGCCGCCGCCGAACGTCTGAAATAGCCGCGCCCGAATCCGAGCGAACGGCACCCTTGTTCGCTCGGATCGACCCAACGGCACTTTCGCTCGGGGTTGGGTGGAGCCGCAGGGGCGGGTGGGGTTGGTACGGCGAGGCAGTGTATTCGGCCCGCCGGTCGCGGTGTCGGCGCTACCCTGGGCCCAGGAGGCACCATGGACGCCGTCACAGTTGTTCCTGAGCCGACGAACGAGCCGGTACACGGATATGCGCCGGGCAGTACCGAGCGGGCCCGCCTGCTCGGGAAGCTCGCGGAACTCACTGCCGAACCGATCGATGTCAGCCATGTGATCGGGGGAGCGCACCTCCATGGCGAAGGCGATCGTGTCGACATCGTGCAGCCGCACAACCATGCCGCGGTGCTCGGCACCCTCCGCAATGCCACCGCGGCGGACGCGGCAGCGGCGGTCGATGCAGCCACCGCGGCGGCACCGGCGTGGCGCGACATGCCGTTCGATGCGCGCGCCGCGATCCTGCTGCGGGCCGCCGACCTGATGTCGGGTCCGTGGCGCGAGACCATCGCCGCCGCCACGATGCTCGGCCAGTCGAAGTCGGTGCAGCAGGCCGAGATCGACGCACCGTGCGAACTCGTGGACTTCTGGCGGTTCAACGTCCACTTCGCACGCGAACTCCTCGCGGAACAGCCGACGTCGTCCCCGGGCGTGTGGAACCGGATGGATCACCGTCCGCTCGAAGGGTTCGTGTACGCGGTGACACCCTTCAACTTCAGTGCGATCGCCGGGAACCTGCCCACCGCGCCCGCACTCATGGGCAACACCGTCGTCTGGAAGCCCTCACCCACCCAGTCCCTGGCCGCGTACTGGACGATGCGTGTGCTCGAGGCGGCAGGCATGCCGCCGGGGGTGATCAACCTGCTCACCGGCGACGGCAGGGCCGTGTCCGACGTGGTCCTGAGTGACCCCCGCTTCGCCGGTCTCCATTTCACCGGGTCGGTCCCGACATTCCGGCACCTGTGGAAGAAGATCGGAGGCAACCTCGACAGGTATCGGACCTATCCGCGGATCGTGGGGGAGACGGGCGGGAAGGATTTCGTCGTCGCGCATCCCTCCGCGGACCCGGCCGTCCTCACCACCGCGCTGATCCGCGGCGCGTTCGAGTATCAGGGGCAGAAGTGCTCGGCGGCGTCGCGCGCATTCGTGCCGCGCTCGGTGTGGGCGCGAATGCGGGACGACTTTCTCGCGGAAGTCGATGCCCTCACCTACGGCGACGTCACGGATCTGTCCAATTTCGGTGGTGCGTTGATCGACCGCCCGGCCTTCGAGAAGGTTGTCGGTGCCCTCGACCACGCTCGAAACCGCACTTCGGTCGAGTTCGCCGTCGGCGGCGGATACGACCAGTGGGTCGGCTGGTTCGTGCGACCCACGGTGCTCCTCGTCGACGATCCCCGCGACGAAGCGCTCACCACCGAATACTTCGGTCCGATCCTCGCCGTGCACGTCTACGACGACACTGTCACCGGTGCGTGGGAGAACGTGCTCGAGATGATCGACACCGCAACCCCGTACGCGCTGACCGGGGCGGTGATCGCCGAGGATCGCGCCGCGATCGAGCGGGCCGCCACCGCCCTGCGGTTCTCGGCAGGCAACTTCTACGTCAACGACAAGCCCACCGGTGCCGTCGTCGGGCAGCAGCCCTTCGGCGGTGGCCGGCTTTCGGGCACCGACGACAAGGCGGGCTCGCCGCTGAACCTGATGCGCTGGGTGTCGCCGCGGGCTCTCAAGGAGACGTTCGTCCCGCCCACGGATCACCGCTACCCGCACATGGAATCCGACGCGGGGGAGGGTGCATGAGCAGCCCGGCCGTGGGCCGTGTGCTGTCGAATCCACTGCGCCCGGTCATCCTCGCGGCTGCGAAATCGAACGCGGCGCGTCGCCTGGTCACCGGGGCACCGCCCACTCGCCGGATCGTCGACCGGTTCGTCGCCGGAACCACACGCGCGGACGTGCTGAGTGTGGCCGCGCGACTGCTGGGTTCGGGCCGGGCGGTGAGCATCGACCATCTCGGTGAGAACACCCTCGACATCGGGCAGGCCCGCGCGACCGTCGCCGAATACCGTGAGCTGCTCGCCGATCTCGGGACGCTCGGCGACATCACCCCGGACACGTTCACGGGTACGCCCGCGGTCGAGGTGTCGGTCAAACCCACCGCGCTGGGGTTGTCGCTCGGGCCGGACGGGCCCAAGGTCGCGTTGGACCATGCCCGGGAGATCTGCGCTGCCGCGGAGGACACGGGCGCGTGGGTGAGCATCGACGCCGAAGATCACACCGTCACCGACGACACGCTCGGGATCGTCCGGGATCTACGCGCCGATTTCCCCGATGTGGGGGCGGTCGTGCAGGCCTATCTGCGCCGCACGGAAGGAGACTGCCGCGAACTGGCGGGGCCGCGGTCGCGGGTGCGGTTGTGCAAAGGTGCCTACGACGAACCAGTGTCGGTGGCGTACCGGGATCGCGCCGAGGTCGATGCGTCGTATCTGCGGTGTCTGCGGATCCTCATGGCGGGCGACGGCTACCCGATGGTGGCCTCGCACGATCCCACGTTCGTCACGGCGGTCGATCCGCTTGCCGCGTACGCCGGACGTGGACGCACGGGGTTCGAGCATCAGATGCTGTTCGGGATTCGTGACGGGGAACAGCATCGGTTGGCGACTGCCGGACGCCGGGTCCGCGTCTACGTACCGTACGGGTCGCAGTGGTACGGCTACCTCATGCGGCGGCTCGCCGAACGCCCTTCCAACCTGCGATTCTTCCTGCAGTCGCTGGTGAGCCGCGACTGAGCGGGCCCCCTCGCCGGTAGATTGGCGCTCGTGGGCACTTCCGGCGACGACCCCCGTTCGTGGGTGCTCTATGTCGTCGTGGTGGCGCTCACCGCACTGATGGCCGCCCCGCGTCGCGGCCGCGACGCGCAGAGTTGGTGGTGGCCGCCTCCGGTCGCGGCGATCGTGTTGTGGGTGCTGATCGCGGTGCCGTCGGTGATCCGGCTGATCCTGCCCCTGCTGCTCGACGTGCTCCGTCGCGATCCCGTCCGCACCCGCGACGGCGAATGGTGGCGGGTGTTCACGTCGGCGCTGACGCAGGATGGTGGTGTCGCCGGGACGGTCGGAAATCTGGTGATGCTTGCGATCGTCGCGATCGCGGTGGTGCGTATCTGGGGGTGGGAGCGCGCGGTCGCGTTGTTCGTCGTCGGCCAGTTGTTGTGGGCATTGTTCACGTCGTTCGTTGCGCCGTCGGTGGGGGCGGGAGTCTCCGGTGCGACGTTCGTGATGGCAGCGTCCCTTGCGGGATTGTGGCCCGTGGCGGGTGCGCGGCGCACGCTGTTGGTGGCGTCGGCGGGCACGTTCGTCGCCGGGGTACTGCTCGTGCTCCTCGACGACGCACACGGCGTCGCGGTGCTGATCGGCATGCTCCTCGGCGCAGTGCTCGGAATCGTGTTGCCGCCGTCGCGGCAGGTCACCGCGGCCGGGCCCGGAGCACACGGACAGCTCCGTTCCTGACTGCTCGCAACACAATCGTGGGATCGGTGATCGCGACAGTATCGTGACAGTTGTGTCTGCACTTCTGCGTTCGTTGAATCCGCTTGCCGTCGCCCGTGGTGACGATGTGCCCGATGCCGTCCGGATCGACGGCCATACCCTGTCGCGCAGCGACATTCTCGGGGCAGCGACGGCGGTGGCCGCTCGCGTGTCGCGAGCCGAGCGGGTTGCGGTGCTTGCCACCCCCACGGCGACCACGATCGTGGCGGTCGTCGGCTGCCTGCTCGCGGGCGTCACGGTGGTGCCGGTGCCGCCGGACTCGGGTCCGGCCGAACTCGCTCACATACTGAAGGACTCGGGTGCACAGGCGTGGCTCGGACCGGCTCCCGAGACGGGGGACAGCGCTGCGGGTGCGCAGGTGCCGGAACTTCCGGTGTTGCCGGTACGACTGCATGCGCGCGACTGGCATCATATGCCGGAGCCGAGCCCGGCGAAGATCGCGTTCGTGCTCTACACCTCCGGCACCACGGGCGCCCCCAAGGGAGTGTTGCTCAGTAGGCAGGCGATTGCCGCGGGGCTCGACGCGCTCGTGCAGGCGTGGGATTGGACGGAGCGCGACACCCTCGTGCACGGACTGCCGTTGTTTCACGTCCACGGTCTGATTCTCGGTGTGCTCGGCCCACTTCGGTTGGGCAGCAGACTCATCCACACGGGTAGGCCGACGCCGCAGGCGTATGCGGAGGCCTCCGGGACCCTCTATTTCGGAGTGCCGACGGTGTGGTCGCGTGTGGCAGAGGACGAAGAGTCCGCGCGGGCACTGAGCGGTGCGCGACTGCTGGTCTCCGGCAGTGCCCCGCTTCCCGTGCCGGTGTTCGAGAAGTTGCGTGAGCTGACCGGGAAGGCCCCGATCGAGCGCTACGGCATGAGCGAAACGATGCTCACCCTGAGCACCCGCGCCGACGGTGAGCGCCGACCGGGCTGGGTGGGGACGCCGGTCGCCGGGGTGCAGACGAGGTTGCGCGACGAGCACGGTGCCGACGTGCCCCGCGACGGGGAGAGCATCGGCGTGCTGCAGGTGCGGGGTCCGATGTTGTTCGACGGCTACCTGGGTCGTCCCGAAGCCACCAATGCGTCGTGGACCGACGACGGCTGGTTCGTCACCGGCGATGTCGCGGTGATCGACGCCGACGGATTCCACCGGATCGTCGGCCGGGAGTCGACCGATCTGATCAAGACGGGTGGCTTCCGAGTCGGGGCCGGGGAGATCGAAACCGTGCTGCTCGGCCACCCATCGGTAAGGGAGGTTGCGATTGTGGGCCTCGAGGACGATGATCTCGGCCAACGTATCGTCGCGTTCGTGGTTCCTCATGTCGATGGCCCCGAAGTGGTTGAAGACGAGCTGATCGCGCTTGTCGCGCAGCAGCTTTCGACCCACAAGCGCCCGCGTGAGGTGCGGGTCGTCGACTCGTTGCCGCGCAACGCGATGGGAAAGGTGCAGAAGAAGCTGTTGCAGTAGTGACGTTGGCCGGACAATCTCCGGCGGAGTGCCGATGCCGACGAAAAATCGACAAACAGTCGGCTCGGGGGTTGCGTGTGCCACACTCCAGGGCGGATTGTCTACTGCAGAGTAAGTAGGTGTACTCACTTCGATGGGGGTTCGAGGTATGTCTTTGACGGATCAGATTCGGGAAACCGACCGGTCGAGCGGTGGTGATCGACCAGGTGGTGCCATACCCGCTTTCATGGTCGACGGCAAGCCCGCGTCCGTTCCACTGCGCGACCTACCAGCGGTCGCGCGCAAACTGGTCGCGCATTTCGCCGACAACGTCGCGCCGTGTTCGCTGCGACCCGGCGAATCGCTGCGCGGCGACGTCACCGAGGTCACCGTGCGGTGCCTGCGCATCGCGATCCACCTGCTCGACTCCGGCGAACTACCGACGGACGCCGATCTGGCAGATCTGCGCAGTAGCGCAGCGCAGTGGGCACGGGCGGGATTCCGTCTCGAATACATGCTGCGCATCTACCACGAGGGAATTCGCCTCGGCTGGGAGCTCGTCAGCGACCGGGCCCGCGAGGGCGACGTCATGTCGCTCGCCGACGCCTCGCGGCTGTGGATGGCGCTGCTCGAACGGGTCACCGTGACCGCGACGACCGGATTCGTCTCGGAACTCGAGGTCATCCGCCGCGAGCGTGACGTCGCCGCACAGGAACTCATCGCTGCGCTGCTCAGCGGTCAGGACGCTGCGTCTGTCGCGCGTCGTTCCGGGCTCGAACTCGCCGACGGATACACCGTGCTCGCCGTGTCGCTGGCGCGGCACCCAGACGAGCGGAATCCTCACGTGCGTCCGGAGGTCGTCGCCCGCCGGACCCTGCGTCGCGTCGAGGTCGAACTGGAAGCCATCTGCGACGGCAAGCACTTGGCGTTGCTCGGCCCCGAAGGCGGCACGGTGTTGCTCGCGGGTTCGTCGGCATCACCTCCGGTCGACGATCTGCGCCGACGGATCGAGATGGTGGCCGGTGTGTCGGTGACGGTGGCGCTGGTGCACGCGTCGGTACCGGAAGTACCGGCGGCAGCGAAGCAGGCCCACGAGCTGCTCGACCTCGTCCGGTTGCTCGGCCGCCCGGTCGGCGCGTACGGCATGCACGATCTCGCTCTCGAATACCAGCTGACCCGGCCGGGACCTGCCAGGCAGTATCTCGCGCGTGTCCTGGACCCGCTCGACGACTCACCCGAACTCGTCGAGACGCTCGAGACCCACATCTCGCACGACCTGAGCAGGCAGCTGACTGCGCGCACACTGCACGTGCACGCCAACACCGTCGACTACCGGCTCAAGCGGGTCTCTCAGCTGACCGGATTCGACCCCACACGGCCCTCGGGTCTGCGGCAGCTGCAGGCCGCGCTGATCGCGCGGCGGCTCGAGGGCCTGGGTGCGGATCGGGAGTTCCTCGCCGCCCAGTAGCCCCTGCCACGAATAGCCGAATATCACCTTCGGTCAGTTCGACTGACCGAAGGTGATATTCGTCTGAGGGGCTTGTTCAGAGGGGAGCGGTGTCGACCGAGGAGTGGGGATGCGTCCGGCGCCAGACGACGCCGATCACCGTGATGATCGCGAACAGGATGGCAGTGGCCGTGAGCTGCGCGCGAGCATCCGAATCGGACAGCATCAGGATGATGAATGCGACGAGCATGGCGAGCGTGAACCAGCTCAGGTAGGGGAACGCCCACATCTTCAGCTTCAGCGTGCCGTCCTGCTCGAACCGCCGCCGCAGTCGCAGGTGCGCGACCACGATGAAGAGCCAGACCGCGATCAGTGCCGAGCCGACGGCATTGAGCAGGATCCCGAGAATCTGATCGGGAAGCAGCCAGTTCAGCCACACGCTGACGAAGCCGAAGAACACCGACACCAGCACCGCGTTGCGCGGCACTCCGTTGTGCGAGAGCTTGCCGAGCCACGCCGGTCCGTCCCCGCCGCGCGCGAGGGAGTACGCCATCCGCGACGTTCCGTACACGTTCGCGTTGAACGCCGACAGCAGTGCGATCACGACGACGAGTTCCATGAACCCGGAGACGTAGGGGATCCCGGCGATATCGAGGACGGATACGAACGGCGAGGTGTCGCCGCTGGCGGTCGTCCACGGCAACACGAGCACCATGATCGCGATCGACCCGAGGTAGAACAGGGTGATACGCCATACGACCGAGCGCACGGCGGTGGCGATCGACCGTTCCGGATCCTTCGACTCGGCAGCGGCGATCGTGACGATCTCGATGCCACCGAATGCGAACGCGACCGCGAGTAGGCCTGCCGCGATGCCTGCGATGCCGTTGGGTGCGAATCCGTCGCCGTCGCCGAGCAGATGCACCGTGCCGACCGGGTCGGTTCCGGGAAGCAGGCCGAACACCAGCAGCACACCGATCACCAGGAAACCGATGATGACAGCGACTTTCAAGGCGGCGAACCAGAATTCGAACTCACCGAAGTTGGCTACGCGCGCGAGGTTGACGACCGCGAAGAACGAGACGAACACGAGCGCCACTACCCATTGCGGCATCCCGGGGAGCCACGATTGGACGATCGCGGACGCGCCGGTGATCTCGACACCGAGCACCATGATGAGCATGAACCAATAAAGCCAGCCCATCGTAAAGCCGGCCCAGCGTCCGATGCCGATACGCGCGTAGTGCGAGAACGAACCGCTGACGGGAAGAGCAGCCCCCATCTCGCCGAGCATCCGCATCACGAAGATGATCATGATGCCGGCGAGGAGGTACGACACGATCACCGCGGGACCGGCCGCGGCGATACCTACACCGGAACCGAGGAACAGGCCCGCGCCGATCGCGGAGCCGAGCCCCATCATGGTCAGATGCCGGACTTTGAGTCCGCTCCCGAGATGCTGCGGTTCGGTTGCGGGCGACTCGGCTGTGCTCACGGGATTCTTCTCAGTCGTTGGCGTGGAGGGCTGCGTTCAGTTCGACTCCGGTGCCCTTGTTCGGCACTACCTCGACGGCACCGCTCACCGAGTTGCGGCGCAGCAGGAGGTTCGACTTGGCATTGAGGTCCTTGGCCTTGATGACGGTGCCGTCGGGGCCGGTGACCTTGGTGCCCGCGGTGACGTACAGGCCGGCCTCGACGATGCAGTCGTCACCGAGCGAGATACCGACACCGGCGTTCGCGCCGAGGAGGCAACGCTTGCCGATGGAGATGACTTCCTTGCCACCACCCGACAGGGTGCCCATGATCGAAGCGCCGCCGCCCACGTCGGAGCCGTCGTCGACGACGACGCCCGCGGAGATGCGGCCCTCGACCATCGAATTACCGAGGGTGCCTGCATTGAAGTTGACGAAGCCTTCGTGCATGACGGTGGTGCCGGATGCGAGGTGCGCACCGAGGCGGACACGGTCGGCATCGGCGATGCGGACACCGGACGGCACGACGTAGTCGACCATGCGCGGGAACTTGTCGACGCCGTAGACGGTGACCGGTCCGCGGATGCGGAGGCGAGAGCGGACGAGCTCGAAACCCTCGACCGCGCAGGGGCCGTAGTTGGTCCACACGACGTTGGCGAGCAGACCGAAGACGCCGTCGAGGTTGATCCCGTGCGGCTGGACGAGACGATGGGAGAGCAGGTGCAGACGCAGGTAGGCATCGTGTGCGTCGACGGGCGCCTTCGACAGGTCGGCGACGGTGGTGCGGACCGCGACCTGGTTGACGTCGCGTGCCTCGTCGGTGCCCGCCAGCAACGCGAGGTCGGACGGGATGTCCTTGCCCTCGAGCCGCGTCGTCCCGGTTTCGGTGTATTCGCCCAGCGTAGGGGCCGGGAACCAGGTGTCGAGGACGGTGCCGTCCGCCGCGATGTTCGCGATGCCTACTGCTGATGCTCCGTGTGCACTCACGGTCGAGAAGCGTACGCGAGCCGACCACGCTCCTGTGTAGGCCCTGTGAAAAACCGATGCCGAAGCTGTGAAAATTGATGATTCCGTATTGTGCGACTATGGCCGTACCGCACCTTGACCTGCATGCCGATCCGATCGACCTCACCGCAGCACTAGTGGACATCCCCAGCGTGTCGCAGGACGAATCGGTCATTGCCGACGCCGTCGAGAAGGCGTTGCGCGAACAGACGTCCGGCTTCGAGGTGACCCGCAGTGGCAATGCCGTCCTGGCCCGCACGAATCGGGGTCTCGGCAGTCGCGTGATGCTTGCCGGTCACCTCGACACGGTGCCGATCGCCGACAACGTGCCGTCACGGCGTGAGGGCGACCTGATGTACGGATGCGGCACCTCCGACATGAAGTCGGGTGACGCAGTGTTCCTGCATCTCGCGGCAACGGTTGCCGAACCCGCACACGACCTCACGCTCGTGTTCTACGACTGCGAGGAGATCGCCGCTTCGTTCAACGGACTGGGCCGCATCGAGTCTGATCTGCGCGAGTGGCTCGACGCCGACGTCGCGATCCTCGGCGAACCCACCGGTGGGCTGATCGAAGCGGGATGCCAGGGCACGTTGAGGGTGCGGATCACCACGGGCGGTGTGCGCGCGCATTCGGCCAGGTCGTGGCTCGGCGACAACGCCATCCACAAGCTCGCACCGGTGCTCGACCGGCTCTCGCGGTACGAAGCACGATCGGTCGACATCGACGGCTGCGTGTACCGCGAAGGACTGTCCGCCGTGCGGCTCGGCGGGGGAGTGGCGGGCAACGTCGTACCCGACGCGGCGGACATCGACGTCAACTTCCGCTTTGCGCCGGACCGCAGCCCCGACGAGGCCCTCGCGCATGTGCAGGAGATATTCGCGGGCCTCGACATCGAGATGGAACTGACGGACATGTCGCCGGGCGCTCTGCCGGGGCTGTCGAATCCTTCCGCGGCGGCGCTGGTCGCGGCGGCCGACGGTCGCTTCCGCGCGAAGTACGGGTGGACCGACGTGTCGCGGTTCGCGGCCCTGGGGATTCCGGCCGTCAACTACGGCCCGGGCGATCCCAACGTCGCGCACAAGCGGGACGAGCACGTCGACGTACGTCACATCACCGAGGTGACCGCGGTGCTCCGCGGGTACCTCACCCGATAACGTGACCGACATGCCAGGCGACGAAGCCCCGACGAACTCCGACAGTCGACGCGATCGCGACGAGATCGTGCATCGCGGACCCGTGCAGTTGCGCGGCGACCGTGCGTTCGAGTCCACCATGATGGATCAGCGCCTGCTCGACCGGCGCGGTCCCGCCGACTGGGTGCACACCGATCCGTGGCGGGTCCTGCGTATCCAGAGCGAATTCGTCGAAGGGTTCGGTGCGCTCGCCGAGGTACCGCGTGCCGTCGCAGTGTTCGGGTCCGCGCGTACGCCGACGGACCACGCGGACTACGAACTCGGTCGTCGCCTCGGTACTGCCCTCGTCGAGGCCGGCTACGCCGTGATCACCGGTGGTGGGCCCGGAGCGATGGAGGCTGCGAACCGCGGGGCGAGCGAGTCCAGTGGATTCTCGATCGGCCTGGGTATCGAGCTGCCCTTCGAGCAGTCGCTCAACGACTGGGTGGATCTGGGCCTGAACTTCCGGTACTTCTTCGCACGCAAGACGATGTTCGTGAAGTACTCGCAGGCATTCGTCTGCCTACCCGGTGGATTCGGCACGCTCGACGAGCTGTTCGAGGCGGTCACGCTGGTGCAGACCCACAAGATCACCCAATTCCCGATCGTGCTGGTCGGCACCGAGTACTGGTCGGGACTGCTCGACTGGATCCGCACGGCGATGCTGCGTGAGGGCAAGATCTCGGCGGAGGACATGGACCTGATCTCGGTGACGGACAGCATCGAGGAAGCGGTACAGATCATCGTCGCTGCGCACCGCGGTGAGGACGAGCACGAGCTCTACGGTGAGGAGGCCTCGTGGTGAGCGAGGCCGGCCTGGCGGTGTGCGTCTACTGTGCGTCCGGTCCGGTGGACAAGTCGTACCTCGAGTTCGCGAGCGCGGTCGGCACGGCTCTGGGGCGCCGTGGCTGGCGGTTGGTCTCGGGTGGGGGCAACGTGTCGATGATGGGTGCGATCGCCGAGGCCGCCCGTACGTCGGGGGCGCACACGGTCGGGGTCATCCCGAAGGCGCTCGTGCACCGCGAGGTTGCCGACGTCGATGCGGACGAACTCGTCGTCACCGACACGATGCGGCAGCGCAAGGAGATCATGGAGACGCGCGCCGACGCGTTCATCACCCTCCCCGGTGGGATCGGCACGCTCGAGGAGCTGTTCGAGACCTGGACCGCGGGATACTTGGGAATGCACGACAAACCCATGGTGCTGCTCGATCCGGTCGGGCATTACACCGGTCTGCTCACGTGGCTCGAGTCGATGGTCGACACCGGGTTCGTGGCGCGGCGTGCACTCGATGCCCTGCAGGTCACCGGCGATATCGAGGACGCGCTCGATCGGTGTGTCGTGGCCGTACAGGCGTAGAGGGGGTTTCGCTCGACCGATCGATTATCTACTCTTCGGTAAGTTCGGGGGAGCTACGACTTCGTCCGAACCCGCCGCCCTGAACACCGCCGTGAGCCCTGAACACCGCCGTGAGGAACGAAGTTGAACAACCCCGTGTCCACCGAGCGTGATTCGACCGTCTCCCCGATCGGTCTCCTTACCCAATTGCCTGCCATGCTGCCCGATGCGCCGAGCCTGCTGCGCGGAGCACTCGGAATGACCCGCACCCCACGGGCACGCGAAACGATCGGCTCGGTGTTCCAGAAACTCGCCGACCGCCGACCCGATCACCCCTTCCTGCGCTTCGACGGCGACACATTGAGCTACGGCGACGCGAACGCACAGGTCAACCGATACGCAGCTGTGCTGACAGCGCGGGGCGTGCAGGCGGGCGACGTCGTGGGCATCCTCATGGCGAACCGCCCCGAGGCGCTGCTCATCACCCTCGCAGCGGTCAAGCTCGGAGCCGCCGCAGGAATGCTCAACAACCACCAGCGCGGTGAGGTGCTCGCCCACAGCCTCGGACTGCTCGACAGCCGTGTCCTCGTGGTCGGCGAAGAGTGCGAAGAAATCATCGAGTCCCTCGACGGTCCGCCGCAGGCGGAAGCCGTGCTGCGCGTCGACGAACTCGACGCGGTCGCCGCCGAAGCCGATTCCGCGAACCCGGCCGTCACCGAACGTCTGCAGGCCTCCGAGACCGCTTACTACATCTTCACCTCGGGTACGACGGGTCTGCCCAAAGCCAGCAAGATGTCGCACTTCCGCTGGCTGAAATCGATGTCCGGGCTCGGAGGGCTGGGCGTGCGCCTGCGCCGCGACGACACCCTGTACTGCTGCCTTCCGCTCTATCACAACAACGCGCTCACGGTTGCGCTGTCGTCGGTGCTCAGCTCGGGCGCGACACTGGCGCTCGGCCGCAAATTCTCGGCCTCGGGATTCTGGACGGACGCCCGCCGCAACGGCGCCACCGCATTCATCTACATCGGCGAGATCTGCCGCTACCTGCTCAACCAGCCCGAGCGCCCCGACGATCGCGACAACGGTATCCGGCTCATGGTGGGCAACGGACTGCGACCCGAGATCTGGACCCAGTTCACCGAACGCTTCGGAATCGAACGCGTCGCAGAATTCTACGGCGCCAGCGAATGCAACATCGCATTCATCAATGCCCTCAACCAGACCCGCACCGCGGGAATCTGCCCCCTGCCACACGCCGTGGTGGACTACGACCCGGACACCGGCAAGGCGCGCCGCGGTGCAGACGGGCGGCTGAAGGGCGTCCGGCGAGGTGAGGCCGGACTGCTGCTCGCGAAGGTCACCTCCCGCGCCCCCTTCGACGGGTACACCGATCCCGACGCGACCGAGGCCAAACTCGTCCGCGACGCGTTCAGCGACGGCGACGTCTGGTTCGACACCGGCGACCTCGTCCGCAAGCAGGGTTTCCTTCACGTGGCATTCGTCGATCGCCTCGGCGACACCTTCCGGTGGAAGGGTGAGAACGTTGCGACGACCCAGGTCGAAGGCGCAGTGTCGTCCCACGAGTCGATCGCCGAGGCGGTCGTCTACGGCGTCGAGGTGCCCGGTGTGGAAGGCCGCGCAGGCATGGTGGCGGTGACGTTGCATCCGGACGCGGAGCTCGACGGTGCGGAACTCTCCGCTGCCCTGCACCGTGCGCTCCCCGACTACGCCGTACCGCTGTTCGTGCGGATCGTCGACGAACTCGAGCACACGACGACCTTCAAGAGCCGCAAGGTGGATCTGCGCAATCAGGGCTACACCGACATCGGCTCCGACGAACTCCTCGTTCTCGCGGATCGCTCGGAGGGATACCGCCCCCACTACGAGGGATACGTCGATGCGGTCACGCGTGGTGAAATGCCCCGACGCTGATCATGTCAGGATGGGAGCCATGACCGGTTCCGCCGCAGAGGTTCCCGAGTTGCCCGCGCAGGCCCACGTGCGCCCACCCGGGCCCGCGTCTCCGACGCTGGGCGGACGACCGTCTCCGACGCTGTGCGGCCGCCAGGTCCCCACCGACCGTGCCCTCGTGATGGCGATCGTCAACCGCACCCCGGATTCCTTCTACGACCGGGGTGCGACGTTCACCGACGACGCTGCGCTCGCCGCCGTCGACCGGGCGGTCCGCGAGGGCGCCGATCTCGTGGACATCGGCGGCGTCAAGGCAGGGCCCGGCGACCTCGTCGACGCCGCCGAGGAGATCAGACGGGTCGTCCCCTTCGTCGCGGCGATCCGTGAGCGGTACCCGGATGTGCTCATCAGCGTCGACACGTGGCGCAGCGACGTGGCCCGGCGTGCCGTGGCCGAAGGCGCCGATCTGATCAACGACACGTGGGCGGGTGCCGATCCCGAGCTCGTCGATGTCGCAGCCGAGCTCGAGGTGGGCATCGTGTGCTCCCACACCGGTGGCGCCATCCCGCGGACCCGACCCCACCGGGTGCGGTACGCCGATATCGTCGCCGAGGTCGCGGCCGTGGTCGTCGGAGCTGCCGAGGACGCTGCGCGGCGAGGTGTCGCGGCCGACTCGATCCTCATCGATCCGACTCACGACTTCGGGAAGAACACCTACCACGGGCTCGAATTGTTGCGGCACGTGGACGTTCTCGTAAAAAGCGGGTGGCCGGTGCTCATGGCGCTCAGTAACAAGGACTTCGTAGGCGAGACTCTGGGTGTCGAACTCGCCGAGCGGTTGGAGGGCACATTGGCAGCGACAACACTGGCCGCGGCAGCAGGCGCGAGGGTGTTCCGGGTACACGAGGTCGCAGCGACCCGTCGCGTGGTCGACATGACGGCGGCGATCGCCGGCACCCGTCGGCCTGCACGCACAGTCAGGGGACTGGCATGAGCGCCCCCACGCGCACCTGGAGCGAAGCGAACAGCTGGGACCGTCCCACATGGACGGTCGCGGAACTCGAGCGCGCGAAGGCCGGACGCACGGTCACGGTGGTATTGCCTGCTCTCGACGAGGAAGAAACCGTCGGGAAGGTCGTCGACACGATTCATCCGCTCCTCGGCGGTCTGGTCGACGAACTGGTGGTGCTCGATTCGGGCTCCACCGACGAGACCGTGGCTCGCGCGCGTGCCGCAGGTGCGCGCACGATCTCACGTGAGGATGCGGTGCCCGGTCTGCCGCCGGTCCAAGGGAAGGGCGAGGTCCTGTGGCGGTCGATCGCGGCAACGTCCGGCGACCTGATCGCTTTCGTCGATTCCGATCTCATCAACCCCGACCCGGCGTTCGTGCCGAAGCTGCTCGGGCCGCTGCTGCTCGGCGACGGGATCCATCTCGTCAAGGGTTTCTACCGGCGACCCTTGAGGGTCAGTGGCGCCGAGGACGCCTCCGGCGGTGGCCGGGTCACCGAGCTGGTCGCGCGGCCGCTGCTCGCCGCACTGCGACCGGAACTGACGTGTGTACTCCAACCTCTCGGAGGCGAATACGCGGGCACCCGGGAGCTGCTGCAGTCGGTGCCGTTCGCGCCGGGTTACGGTGTCGAGATCGGACTTCTCCTCGACACGTACGACCGGCTCGGTCTCGATGCGATCGCCCAGGTCAACCTAGGAGTGCGCAAGCATCGAAACCGCCCGCTGTCCGAACTCGGGGCGATGAGCCGGCAGATCGTCGGAACCATGTTGGGCCGTTGCGGAATCGCGGATTCGGGTGCGCCGCTGACCCAGTTCCTCGTCGACGGCGACTCGTTCAGTCCCGTCGAGACCCACGTGAGCCTCGAGGACCGTCCGCCGATGGTGACGATCACCGGCTGACTCGGATGTCGGCGCGGCGTGTCAAGATCGAGGAATGCTGACGATTCTGCTCTACGTGCTCGTCATTGTCGTCGTCGGCGCCGCGCTGTTCTTCGTCGCGACCGTGGTGTTCGGGCGCGGTGAGGCGCTCGCGCCCATCCCTCCCGGCACCACCGCGACGGTGCTGCCCGCCTCCGAGGTGACGGGGACCGACGTGCGAGACCTTCGCTTCCAGCAGACGCTGCGCGGGTACAAGATGGGTGAGGTCGACTGGGCGCTCGATCGGCTCGCTCGTGAGATCGACGAACTCCGGGGCAGGATCGAGGAGTACGAGGGGTCGGCCGAGACTCTCGGCGACGATGCGCTCGTGTCCGATGCACCTGTTTCCGCGGTCGACGAGCCCGACGACGATCCTGAGGTCCGGACTTCGGAGCAGCCCGAGGCCGAGAAACAGGATGCAGACGAAGGGGCCACATCATGACCGACGATGCACGGGTGCGATGCCCTTGGGCGATCGATCGCCCCGGCGAGACGCTCTACCGCGACTACCACGACACCGAGTGGGGGCGGGAGCTGCACGGTCGCAACGAACTCTTCGAGCGACTCGCTCTCGAGGCGTTCCAGTCGGGTCTGTCGTGGCTGACGATCCTGCGTAAGCGAGAGGCGTTCCGTGCGGCGTTCGACGGTTTCGATGTCGATGTCGTCGCCCGCTACGACGACGAGAAGATCGCCGAACTGATGGCCGATGCGGGCATCGTCCGTAACCGGCTCAAGATCGAAGCGGTGGTGTCGAACGCGCGAGCAGTACTCGACCTCGACGATTCCGACCTCGACACGTTGTTGTGGTCGTTCGCGCCGGCGCGGCGCGCCGACCGGTTCGCTTCCGTGGATCGGATTCCGGCCGTGACCCCGGAGTCGACGGCGATGGCACGTGAGCTCAAGCGCAGAGGCTTCCGTTTTGTGGGTCCCACCACTGCGTATGCCCTCATGCAGGCCACCGGGATGGTCGACGATCACCTCGTCGAATGCTGGGTTCGATCGGACGCTTGACCTACTCCGCGCGGCCGCACGCGGGAGTCCGCTGTCCAGCGCCGACCGCGATAGGGAACAATGGTGGAGCGCGCATCGTCGACGGCGACGAGGCAACCACACGGTAACCCACGCGCCCGGAGGTCGGGTGCAGATTTGGAGGGAGCAGAGGATGGCGGCCATGAAGCCCCGGACCGGGGACGGTCCCCTCGAAGCAACCAAAGAGGGACGAGGAATCGTCATGAGGGTTCCACTCGAGGGCGGCGGACGTTTGGTCGTCGAGCTCACGCCGGAAGAGGCTGCGGCCCTCGGCGACGAACTCAAGAGTGTCACCAGCTGATCAGCGCCTCTTTCGTGCGTTTCCGGGCCTTGCGTTGCTACGTGCGCGGGGCCCGGTTTCGTACCGGTCGAACTGCCGTGTGCGTCGTGGATGAAGGGAAACCATGCTCGACTCGGTGATCGACCTCCTCGCCTGCCCGCATTGTGAGTCTGCGATGGACCTCGACGACACAGTGGTGCTGTGCGAACGCGGCCACAGCTTCGACGTCGCGCGACAGGGCTACGTCACGCTCCTTACCGGCGCCGCGACACGGTTCACCGGCGACACCGCGGAGATGATCGCCGACCGGGCCGAGTTCCTCGGCGCCGGTCACTACGATCCGATCCGCGACGCGGTGGCGACCGCATGCACGTCGGCCCCGTCCGATACCGGTGTGCTCGAGGTGGGTGCGGGAACCGGACAGTATCTTGCGAGGGTCCTCGACGAGATGCCCGGCTCCCGAGGTATCGGTCTCGACGTATCGAAGCCGGCGGTCCGCCGAATCGCCCGTAGCCATCCCCGCACCGGCGCCGTCCTGGCGGACGCGTGGGAGCGAATTCCGGTTCGGTCCGGGTCGCTCGGGCACGTCCTGTCGGTGTTCGCGCCGCGGAACGCGTCCGAGGTGCACCGGATACTCGAGCCGGGAGGGACGCTCGTTGTGGTCACTCCGACCCCGGAGCACCTGGGTGAACTGGTGTCGCTGCCCGGGATGGTCAGCGTCGACGAACGCAAGACCGAACGATTGTCGGCCGCGCTGTCGGGACGGTTCGAACGCCGCGACCGCACCGAGGTTCGTTTCGTGATGGAGCTGACCCGTCCGGCACTCACCGGTCTCGTCGGTATGGGTCCGTCCGCCTTCCATCTCACTGCGCAGCAACGCACCGAGATGGTGGAGGCGCTGCCCGACGGATTCGAGGTGACCGCGTCTGTGGTGGTGTCGACGTGGGTCCGGCAGCACGGTGACAGGATCCGGCAGGACGGGGGAATCAGCGACGGCTGAGCGCGTCCTGGTAGACGGCGAGGGTGTCGCGCGCGATCTGCGCCCACGAGAATCCGGTGATCGCCCGCTGCCGTCCGGCCCGCCCGTATTCGGCAGCACGTGCGGGATCGGAGGCGAGGTCGTTGACTGCGTCCGCGAGGGCCCGTTCGTAGACGGCAGGTTCGTACGAGTTGTAATGCACGAGCGTGCCGGTGACACCGTCCTGCACCACCTCGGGGATCCCGCCCACGTCCGACGCCACCACGGCCGTCTCGCAGGCCATCGCTTCGAGGTTCACGATGCCGAGCGGCTCGTAGACCGAGGGACACACGAAAACCTGTGCGGCGGCGAGTAGCTCGCGAACCGATTCGCGTGGAAGCATTTCTTTCACCCAGATGACGTTGCCCCGGGCGCTCTGCAGTTCCGCCACGGCCCGTTCGGTGTCCGCGGCGAGTTCGGGGGTGTCGGGTGCGCCCGCGCACAGCACCAGCTGGATATCGGGTGAGATCCGGTGTGCGGCCGCGATCAGATGACCGAGCCCCTTCTGCCGGGTGATGCGTCCGACGAACACGGCGATCGGGGCCGCGGGATCGACACCGATCGTCGGCAGCACCGATTCGGTACCCGGTGCGAGAGGGCTCGGATGCCATGCCTCGGTGTCGATGCCGTTGCGCACCACGTGGACACGCGCGGGGTCGACGAACGGGTACGCGTCGAGAACATCGAGGCGCATGCCGTCGCTGACAGCGATGATGGCATTCGCGTACTGCACCGCGTTGCGTTCGGACCACGACGAAATGCGGTAACCGCCGCCGAGTTGCTCGGCCTTCCACGGGCGCCGGGGCTCGAGCGAATGAGCGGTGAGGATATGAGGCACGTCGTACAGTTCGGCGGCGAGATGACCGGCGAGACCCGAGTACCAGGTGTGAGAGTGGACGATGTCCGTTCCGGCCGCCGCGTGGGCCATGCGCAGTTCCGCCGAAAGAGTGGTCAGCGCAGCGTTGGCACCGGCGAGAGCCGGGTCGTGGGAGTGCACGATCGCAGTGTCGCGGGGTGCTCCCATGCAGTGCACGTCGACCTCGCACAGTCGCTGGAGTTGCGACACGAGCTCGGTTACGTGAACGCCTGCGCCGCCGTATACCTCGGGCGGATATTCCCGTGTCATCATTGCCACCCGCACCGCATCAAACTATCCGCCCGTCGAGATTCCGGCCACTCGATCCCCGAACGCCGAGACAACAGGACACATGCGACAGCGGGACACATGCGACAGGCCGGGACGCGCCGTCCGATTCGCGCTTGGCTGGCGGCATCGTGGGCAGTGCGGATAGGTTGAGCGTGTGAGGAGCCAGCCACATGTGCTCGGGATAGTGCTCGCCGGCGGCGAGGGTAAGCGGCTGTATCCGTTGACCGCGGACCGCGCAAAGCCTGCGGTGCCGTTCGGTGGCGCCTACCGGCTGATCGATTTCGTGCTGAGCAACCTGGTCAACGCGGGATACCTGCGGATCTGTGTTCTGACGCAGTACAAGTCGCACTCGCTCGATCGGCACATCTCCCAGACCTGGCGATTGTCCGGCTTCACCGGTGAATACATCACCCCGGTGCCCGCGCAGCAGCGCCTGGGACCGCGCTGGTACACCGGGAGCGCCGACGCGATCCTGCAGTCGCTGAACCTGGTGTACGACGAGGACCCCGAATACATCGTGGTGTTCGGCGCCGACCACGTCTACCGGATGGATCCCGAGCAGATGGTGCGTCAGCACATCGAATCCGGCGCCGGTGTCACCGTCGCGGGTATCCGGGTTCCACGTAGCGAAGCGTTCGCGTTCGGATGCATCGACAGCGACGAGCAGGGCCGCATCACTCAGTTCCTCGAGAAGCCGGCGCACCCGCCCGGCACACCCGACGATCCCAACGTGACCTTCGCTTCCATGGGCAACTACGTCTTCACCACCAAGGTGCTGGTCGAGGCCCTACGGGCGGATTCGGAGAACTCGGACTCCGACCACGACATGGGCGGCGACATCATTCCCGCGCTCGTGGCGCAGGGTGTCGCGCACGTCTACGACTTCAACAACAACGTGGTGCCGGGAGCCACCGAACGCGACCGCGCCTACTGGCGCGATGTCGGAACACTCGACGCGTTCTACGACGCGCACATGGATCTGGTGTCGGTCCATCCCATCTTCAACCTGTACAACACGCGCTGGCCCATCCGAGGCGCCGCCGAGAACCTCCCGCCCGCGAAGTTCGTGCAGGGCGGTCTCGCGCAGGAATCGATCGTCGGGGCCGGAAGTATCCTGTCGGCCGCGACCGTCCGCAATTCTGTGCTCAGTTCCAACGTCATGGTCGAGCACGGCGCCACCGTCGAGGGCAGCGTGTTGATGCCCGGCGTGCGGATCGGCAAAGGCGCAGTGGTGCGCCACGCGATTCTCGACAAGAACGTCGTCGTCGGAGACGGCGAGATCATCGGAGTCGATCTCGAACGCGACCGTCAGCGCTTTGCGGTGAGCAATGGCGGAGTCGTCGCCATCGGTAAGGGTGTGTGGATCTAGCTGCACTGCCCGGGGACGTCGCTCAGCTCATGCGCACAGCGCACAGCAGACCGTCGCCGAGCGGCAGTACCACCGGCGCCAGCCGATCGTCCTGAGAGATGGCACGCGCGGCCTCACGAACGGCGAGCACCGTCGAATCCCGTGCGGCCGGGTCGGCGACCCGCCCGTCGAGCAGCGCGTTGTGCAACACGATGACCCCGCCGGGCCTGAGCAGTCGTACGCCCTCCCGGACGAAGTGCGGGTGGTCGGCGGGGGTGGCGTCGACGAAGACGAGGTCGTATCCGGAATCCGCGAGCCGTGGCAGGACGTCGAGTGCGCGGCCGTTGATCAGCCGAGTGCGGGAAGCGACCACCCCGCCGTCGCGGAACGCGATCTTCGCGGCCCGCTGGTGCTCGGGTTCGCTGTCGATGGTGGTGAGCACCCCGTCCTCGCGTAATCCGTGGAGCAACCACAGTCCGCTCACACCGGCGCCGGTGCCGATCTCGACGACGGTTCGCGCATCGAGCATGCGCGCGAACAGGGACAACGCTGCGCCCACGGACGGTGAAACGGGTTCGGCGCCGAGATCGAGGGCGCGTTCGCGCGCGTTGACGAGATCGTCGTCTTCGACGACGACATTCTCTGCGTGGGCCAGGATCCGGTCGGCATTGGTCTGCACCCCACTGAGGCTATCCTCGCGACCGCATCAACGCAGGCAGGCGCGCCCCAGAATCCGACGTTCGTGGTTTCTCAGCTGACTTTCAGGGTACTCATACGGCGTCCACATTGCCGTGGTGAACAGTGATGGTCGGATACGCAACAGACCGCAGGTTCGACGATCATCGGACGACGATCGGAAACGACGGAGCGGGCACACGGCGGGAAATAGAATCCCGCGCCCGAACGTTGAACACCGGGAGAATGTCGTTTTGATCAGCGGTCCCGAAGAGGAGGATCCACCGATCCACATGCAAAGATCCGACACCGTCCCCACCCTCGACGTGTTCACACCCGCCGATGCCGATGCCGATGCCGACATGAGCGGCACGGCGGTCTTCGATGCCACCGGTGATCGTGCTGCGATGCCGTCATGGGACGAGTTGGTCCGTGAGCACGGCGACCGCGTGTACCGGCTTGCCTACCGTCTTTCCGGCAATGCCCAGGATGCCGAAGATCTCACCCAGGACACGTTCATCCGGGTGTTCCGCTCATTGCAGGACTATCAGCCGGGCACGTTCGAGGGCTGGCTGCATCGAATCACGACGAATCTCTTCCTCGACATGGTGCGCCGACGAAATCGCATCCGGATGGAAGCGCTGCCGGAGGACTACGATCGGGTACCGGCCCAAGGGCCGAACCCCGAGGAGATCTACCACGACGCCCGCCTCGGTGCCGATCTGCAGTCCGCGTTGGACTCGTTGGCGCCGGAGTACCGTGCCGCGGTGGTGCTCTGTGACATCGAGGGACTCTCCTACGAGGAGATCGGTGCCACACTGGGGGTGAAGCTCGGGACGGTGCGCAGTCGCATCCACCGAGGCCGCCAGGCGCTGCGCGAGCACCTGCGTGAGCATGGGAAGGTCGAAGTCGGTCGCGTCGATGCGGGGTAGCCGCCGGGAGGATTTGATGACGATGGTGCAACCACCTCGCAGGTTCGGTTCCACGGAACACTTGGCCAGCGAAGCTGTTGCCGCATTCGTCGACGGGGAACTCCGGATGTCGGCGTATCTCCGCGCCGCACAGCACCTGTCCATCTGCCCCGAATGCGCGACCGAGGTCGAAGCGCAGGAACAGGCCAGCCGCGCCCTGCGGTCTGCGGCCCGTCAGGCTCCGCAGATGCCGTCCTCGCTGCTCGGTGCCCTGAGCAACATTCCCAGCCACCTCTGCGACAAGCCCCCCACCGACCCCACCCGCCCCCCGGGTGCGGGCGGACTTTTCGACGCAGCCGCCCAGGATCCGTGGAGCACACGTCGGTGGTCGATCCGCCGTCGTCGTTGACAGCGAGCGGGCGGTAGCAGCAGACGCGGTAGCAGCAGACACAGTGCCATCGGTGATACTGGGCTGCGTGACGGACCTACACGGGGGAGACGGACACGCGTGAGCGGCGATTCTGTGCAACCGACGGGCGGGCAACGGCCGGGCGGGCAACGGCCGGGTGTGCAACGGCCGGGGCGAGGTGACACTCATGCCGACGGCCTGCCCGACGCCGCTTCGGGCAGGCCCGACCGATCGTCCGGGGTGATCGAACGACCCGCCGACGCGCCGCGCCTCGAGCCGCGACCCGTGTATCGGCCCTCCGTCGATCCCTCCGCTGCTCGGGTCTTCGGCCGCCCCGCAGGTGCCGACGGTTCCTTCGGAGCGATCCCGCGAGACCGGAACCCGGATCCGCGGATTCAGCACGCGCCACCGCCCGACCCGATCTTCGCCGAGGCGTACGGGCGTCCCGACGACGCCGTCGACACGCTCCAGCGCCCACCCGGTGATGCCGGTGAGGAACCTGCCGAGACCATCGAACCCGACCCCTGGCGCGACCCGGACTCGGCCGTGCGACTCGGCCCGCCTGTCGCTGAGACCGTCGAACACGAGCTGCCGCCTGCCCGCAGACTTGCGCTCCGAGAAGTCCTCTTCGACCGCCGCGTCGAACCGCGCGCACTTGCGACCCTCGCTGCCGTTGCAGTCGTCATCGGAATGGTCGGGGGACTCGTCGTCGCGTTGGTGCTGTCCGAGGACGGGTCGTTGACCAGTCGCGGTGTGTCGCTGGCCCAGGTCGCGGCAGGCGAGGAAGCACCGACCGGCACGGTCGCGCAGGTGGCCGACGCCGTGCTGCCCGCGGTCGTGTCGATCCAGGTCACGCTCGGCCAGGATGCCGGAACCGGATCGGGCGTAGTGATCGACGGTGAGGGTTACATCGCCACCAACAATCACGTGGTGTCGATGGCCGCCAACAACCCCGAGGCCAACGTGCAGGTGACGTTCAACGACGGCACGAAGGTGCCTGCGTCGATCGTCGGGCGCGACATCAAGACCGACCTCGCGATCCTGAAGGTCGACGACGTCGACAATCTCGTCGTCGCCGAACTGGGCCGGTCGGAGGACGTCCAGGTGGGCGAAGACGTGGTGGCGGTGGGGTCACCGCTCGGCCTGAACAAGACCGTCACCCGCGGAATCGTCAGTGCGCTGCACCGGCCTATGCGGTTGAACGGGCAGGGCACCGACACCGACGCGGTCATCGATGCGGTGCAGACAGACGCGGCCATCAACCCTGGAAATTCGGGCGGGCCTCTCATCGACGCCGAGGGCCGGGTCATCGGTATCAACTCGGCGATCAAGTCGGAGACCGGCGGATCCGTGGGTCTGGGCTTCGCGATTCCGATCGATACCGTCACGGAGGTCGCGCAGGCTCTCATCAGCGACGGCGTGATGCATCATCCCGAGATCGGTGTGAATGCCCGAACCGTCGTCAACGACGTCGCCAGCGGCGCCGAAGTGGCCAACGTGCAACAGGGCAGCCCGGCGCAGAGTGCCGGCATCGTCGAGGGCGACGTGATCGTCAAGGTCGGCGATCGAGAGGTCACCAGTGCGGACGAGCTCGTCGTCGCAGTTCATCTGCAGGAGATGGACGAGCCGGTCACCGTGCAGCTGGTGAGGGAGGGTCGACTCGTCGACATCGAGGTCACGCCGGTATCGGACTGATCCCGATCAAGGATTGTGATATCCGCTGCAGGTACTGCAATTCTGCATCGACCACGTAGTCTGGTGCGGTGTTCGGCAACATCGGTTGGGGCGAGTTCATGGTCCTCCTCATCGCGGCCCTCGTGGTTCTCGGTCCGGAGAGACTTCCGGGTGCGGTGTCGTGGGTGACCAAGTCACTTCGTCAGGTGCGCGAGTACGCGTCGGGCGCCCGCCAGCAACTCAAGGACGAACTCGGGCCCGACTTCGAGGATCTGCAGAAACCCTTGTCCGACCTGAACCAGTTGCGGGGCATGACACCGAAGGCCGTCATCACCAAACATCTACTCGACGGCGACGACTCGATCCTCACGGGCAACTTCGACTCGCCGTCGACACCGTCGACCAACGGCACGGGCTCGTCCACCGGCCCGGCTTCGTCGCGGCCGAACATGTCGAAACCCCTCGCTCCGGGCGAGACCCCGCCGATCGATTTCGACGCGACGTAAGGCGCTCGCCCCGAGGAGGGGCTTCGTAGGGCAGCTCAGAGATTCCGGGTGGTGTCGATCCCCAGCGACATGCCCGCCAGACCGCGACGACGTACAGCGAGCTTCTCGGCGATCTCCCGCAGCGCGATGCCCGGTGGGGAATCGGGTGCACTGAGAACGATCGGAGTGCCCGCATCGCCGGATTCGCGGATGGCCGGGTCGAGAGGGATCTGCCCGAGCAGCGGCACGGGGGCACCCACGGCGCGGGAGAGCCGATCGGCGACGGCCTGGCCGCCACCCGTTCCGAAGATATCCATCTTCGTGCCGTCGGGCAGTTCGAGCCACGACATGTTCTCGACGACACCTGCGATGCGCTGACGGGTCTGCAACGCGATCGACCCGGCGCGCTCGGCGACCTCCGCGGCTGCCTGCTGCGGGGTGGTGACGACGAGGATCTCCGCATTGGGGACCAATTGCGCCACCGAGATCGCGACGTCGCCTGTGCCGGGCGGAAGGTCGAGCAGCAGCACGTCGAGATCGCCCCAGAACACATCGGCGAGGAACTGCTGCAGTGCCCGGTGAAGCATCGGGCCGCGCCACACCACCGGGGTGTTCCCCTCAGTGAACTGGGCGATGGAGATCATCTTCACTTCGTGTGCGACGGGCGGCATGATCATCCGCTCCACCTGGGTGGGCTTGGCCGACGTGCCGAGCATGCGCGGAATCGAGTGGCCGTAGATGTCGGCATCGAGCACACCCACCGACAGCCCGCGATCGGCCAGCGCAGCGGCGAGGTTGACAGTCACCGACGACTTACCGACACCACCCTTGCCGGAGGCCACGGCGTAGACGCGGGTGAGTGAACCGGGTTGTGCGAACGGGATGACGGGTTCGGCGGAATCGCCGCGGAGGGACTTGCGCAGGGCGGTGCGCTGCTCGTCGTTCATCACGTCGAGCGTCACCCGGATCTCACCTACTCCGGCGACGTCGGCTACGGCCTTGGTGACGCGATCGGTGATCTCGGTGCGCATCGGGCACCCGGCCGTCGTGAGGTACACCTCGATGTCGACGCTGCTGTCGTCGCGGATGTCGACGCTCTTGACCATTCCGAGATCCGTGATGGGCTTGCGGATCTCCGGATCCTGGACACGTGCGAGCGCGCTTCGGATTTCGGACTCGAGGACTGCCATGGTGACCATGGTAGGTGGCGGTGGGTCAGTGGATACTCGGCAGGTCGGCTGCGCTGGGTGAGATGCCCGTGGAGTACGCGGCAGACCAGGCAAGGACGTTCGCGACGTACGCCATCGAGTTGTTGTAGCGGTGGATGGCTTTCGTCGAATGCGCGAGGTTGCGCATGTCGAGGCCGCCGTCGCACAGGTACCGCGCGGTGGTCAGCGTCGAGTCGTAGAGGTTCTGCGGGTCGGCCTTGCCGTCGCCGTTGCCGTCGCCTGCGTACTGGGCCCACGTGGTGGGGATGAACTGCATCGGCCCGACGGCCCGGTCGTACACGGTGTCGCCGTCGAGGACGCCGCCGTCGGTGTCGGTGATCACGGCCTGGCCGGGAAGGCTGCCGTTGAGGGGGAGGCCGATGACGGGCTTGTGGAGGTTGCCGTCCTCGTAGGCCTGGCCTCCGTTGGCATGGCCGGATTCGACGCGGCCGATGCCTGCGAGCAGCGTCCAGTACATGCCGCAACCCGGGTTCTCCTCATTGAGGATCCGTTCGGCGTTGATGTAGGCGTCGAAGTTGATGCCGGGAATTCCGAGAGGACCTTCGTGCAGAACCTTGGGTTCGGGTTCCGGTTCGGGCGCGGCCTTCGGCGCAGGTGTGGCGGCGGGCTTCGGAGCGAGCATGACGTTCTGGGCGACAGCGATGGCCTGCGGGATGTCGACGGCGTTCACGGCTGCGGTGATGTCGTCGATCGGTGTCGCGGCTGCTGCGGGCTCGGCTTCCTGCTGGTGGATACCGAGGAGTGTGCGGGGCGATGCGCCCGCTGTGGTGGCGGCTGCAGCAACCAAGCCCACCGGCACCAATCCCGTCATGGCGATGACGGAATTGCGACGGAGCTTCGAATCCAATGGCTTAGCGTGCCGGCCCACTACTTACCTCCCTCGGGCATCATTCTCGAGATGCCTCCGTTATATGGCCGGGCCGACACTACAGGATTTGATGCGCTTCCGTTACTCAACCGTGATGTAACAAGGGTTTACGGATATCGAGGCGGAGCGTAGTCGCCGGTGGCGACGGGATTCGAAAACCCACGGTCGGGGCGCTGAGTGGCGCGCGATGCCTTTCGGGGAGGGTGAAAATGCTGTTACGTCGATGTGATCTTAGTAACAGAAAAGATGGGGTAAATGTCCGGCTCTCCGTCCGGAGTGCGGTGTCACTGCCCGCAGAGCGTGGGGACGAGACACGGGATTTCCGACAGTTCCGGAATTGTCATCATGGGCAGTTCCGGCGTGGGCGGGTCGGTCTGCTCGCGGGTGGGGCCGTCGGTCGTGTCCGGTGTGGCCGGAGCGGCCGCGTCCGCAGTGGGAATCGCGACAGCGGCAGGGATGGGCACAGCTGTCGGTGGCACCGCAGGGATCGCCGGGGAAACCTCCGCACCCTTCTTGTAGGCCGCCGACCACGTGCGCACATTCGCCAGGTACTCCGGTGAGGGGTTGAACATGGCAGCCACCCGGGTCTCACCTGCACCGTCTCGCGCGGAGGCGCCGTCTGCGCAGGCCCACGCCCCGGCGGTGAGGGTCGCGTCGAACACGTTCTGCGGATCCGTCACGCCGTCGACGTTTCCGTCCGAAGCGAATTGCTCCCACGCAGCAGCCGGAAGCTGCATCGGGCCGAGGCGGCCGTCGGGTGTCACCCGCGCCGCCGCGAGGGTGCCGAGGACGTCTGTGCGCCCGTTGTCGGCGTGATTCGATTCGACGCGTCCGATCGCTGCCAGGAGGTGCCACGGCAGCCCGCATTCCGGCGAATCGATCGCGAGCTGCATCTCGGCGGCGCGATACGCGTAGAACACGAGCTCCGGGATTGCGAGGGGTCCGTCGCCCAGAATGGCGAACCCGTCACCGGGCATCGCCGGCGGCGCCTGGGACAGCGGATCGCCCGGGGTCCCGGAGACTGCGGACGGGCTGCGCATCGCCTGTGGGGTCGCCGGCTCGGCGGGCAGGATGCCCACTTCCCGTACGGCGGCGGTAGGCGTGGGCGCGGGATCGACGGAAGCGCCGCTCGGCGCGGGCGCCGACGCTGTCGCAACGAAACCTGCTGCCGCGAGCAACGGAACAACCAGAGCCGCCTGCCACCGCACCCGAACACCCCACCTTCGAACCGAACGCACATCCACCTGTTGTGACGCACATTACAGAATGCGGTCGGGTTATGTGCAACCTGCCGTTGCGGCATCCGTCCTCTTCGACGCCCCGGTGTGTCAGCGCCTCGGTGGCTTCGCCTGTGCGGTACCCACGTCGTCGCCCTTGTCGGCTTCGGTGATCAAGGCCTTCAGATCGTCGAGTTCTCGTCGCAGATAGTCGCGTGTCGCGACTTCGCCGACCGCGAGTCGCAACGCGGCAAGCTCACGCGCGAGGAACTCGGTGTCGGCTTTCGTCTGTTCGGCGCGTGTCCGATCCTCCTCCAGCGACACACGGTCCCGGTTCTCCTGGCGGTTCTGGGCGAGCAGAATCAGCGGCGCCGCATACGCGGCCTGCGTCGAGAACGCAAGATTGAGCAGGATGAACGGATACGGATCCCACCGCAGACCGACCGCGAAGATGTTGAGTGCGATCCAGACGATCACCACGACCGTCTGAATCGTCAGATAACGGCCGGTACCGAGAAAACGGGCGATCGATTCGCTGACACGACCGACGGCTTCCACATCGAAGTTGACCCGGAATCGGGAAGTTCGGGGAGTCTCGAGCCGCTGTGAACCCAAGGAGTTGCGGTCACTCATCCTCTTCCTCCTCTTCACGCCAATCCTCGGGCAGCAGATGGTCGAGCACGTCGTCGACACTCACCGCACCGAGCAGATGCTGCTCGTCATCCACGACCGGACCGCACACCAGGTTGTACGTCGCGAAGTACCGAGTGACCGAAGCCAGGGAGTCCTCCGGATCGAGTCGCGGGAGATCATTGTCGATGATGCCTCCGACGAGGCTCGCCGGCGGTTCGCGAAGCAATCGTTGCAGATGAACGCAACCCAGATATCGGCCGGTCGGTGTCGCGGTCGGCGGCCGGACCACGAACACCATCGACGCCAGCGCCGGAGTGAGATCGGGATTGCGTGCTCGGGCGAGTGCCTCCGCGACCGTCGTCGCGGGAGTGAGCACCACCGGCTCCGGTGTCATCAGACCACCCGCCGTATCGGGAGAGTGCTCCAGGAGACGCCGCACCGGCTCGGAGTCTTCCGGGTCCATGCGTTGCAGAAACCATTCGGCGTCTGTCTCGGGCAGTTCGCCGAGCAGGTCGGCGACATCGTCCGGATCCATGGCTTCGAGCACGTCGACGGCGCGGTCGACCTCGAGGTGTTTGAGCAGATCGGTCTGGTCGTCCGCGGGCAACTCCTGCACGATGTCGGCGAGGCGCTCGTCGTCGAGCGCAGCGGCAACCTCGTTGCGGCGCTTGGCCGGGAGATCGCGCAGCACGTTCGCGACGTCGGCGGGACGCATATCCTCGAACTGCAGCAGCAACTGCGAGACACCCTGCCCCGGTAGTGCCAGGGCCTGCTGCGTCAGGCCGTGCACATGTGGCCATTCGACGACCTGCACGGGAGCGCGGCGGGAGAGCCGCCCGCGGTGTCGTCGTACCGCGACACGCGCGACCAGCCAGTCCCGGCTGCGAGTGAGTTCGATCCCGAGATCGACGACGGTGACGTCCGCCGCGTGGAGATCGGTGAGCTCCGGATCGTCGATCCGCACGCGGGAGTCCAGCACCTGCGCGAGCGCGAGCACCTCGGACGGGCGCTGAGTGAACCTGCGCAGACTGACATTGCCCGTGACGAGGGTGACCGAACCCGGCGCGATCGCCGTGACTCGCAGCATCGGGACGAAAATCCGCTTCCGGGTCGGAAGTTCCACGACCAGACCGAGAACACGCGGCTGCTGGCGGCCTATTCGGATGGTGAGCACGACGTCGCGGACACGACCGATCGATTCGCCGTCGGGGCCTAGCACGACCAGGCCGGCCAGCCTCGCTGCGAATACCTTGCTCACTGCTGCCATGATTGCCAGGCTAGAGCGTGCGCTCGTCGATCACGGAACACGGAGGTTCGGTCACCCCATGTCGTTCTCATTCAGGCCCAGACGGTCGGTACTCGCGGTTCCGGGTAGCAGTCGCAAGATGATCGACAAGGCGAAGGGCCTGCCCGCCGACGCGCTCTTCCTCGATCTCGAGGACGCCGTGTCGCCGCTCGCCAAGGAGCAGGCACGCACCACCATCGTCGAGGCACTGAACGAAGACGGTTGGGGCGATCAGCTCAAGGTCGTGCGCGTCAACGACTGGACCACCGATGCCACCTATCTCGATGTGTCCACCGTCGTCGGTGGCGCAGGCGCGCACCTCGACGCGATCCTGCTGCCCAAGGTGCCGGACGCAAGCCACGTGAAGGCGCTCGATCTGCTGCTCACCCAGGTGGAGAAGGCCCACGGACTCGAGGTCGGGCGGATCGGGATCGAACCGCAGATCGAGGACGCCCTCGGCCTGACGAACATCAACGAGATCGCGACAGCCAGCCCGCGCGTGCAGACCCTCGTGTTCGGCCCCGCCGATTTCATGGCCAGCATCAACATGCGCACCCTCGTGGTGGGGGAGCAGCCCGAGGGCTACGACCGCGGCGATGCCTACCACCACATCCTCATGACGATTCTCATGGCCGCGCGTGCCCACGGACTCCAAGCCATCGACGGCCCCTACCTGCAGATCCGCGACGTCGAGGCGTTCCGTCGGTCGGCGCAGCGCTCGGCAGCACTCGGATTCGACGGCAAGTGGGTGCTGCATCCCAGCCAGATCGATGCTGCCAATGAGGTGTTCAGCCCGCGCCAGGCGGATTACGACAAGGCGGAGATGATCCTCGACGCCTACGAGTGGCATACCTCCGCTGCGGGCGGCGCCCGCGGTGCCGCGATGCTCGGTGACGAGATGATCGACGAGGCCAGTCGCAAGATGGCGCTGGTCATCTCGGCGAAGGGTCGCGCCGCGGGCATGGCACGCACCACGTCGTTCGAGCCGCCGCAGTAGTCATCGCCGCCCGCGTTCCGATACCGGCAGAATGGACCGGAGACGTGGATCCGCGTCGGAGGAATCGAGACGCCGACGGCACACGAGAAGGAGCGAGAATGACGAATCCCATGGGGCCCGGACGACAGGCGCCGGGTCTTCCGGAACCGCCGAGCGGGTGGCCGGTCGGTTCCTACACGACGTACGCCGAAGCGCAACGCGCCGTCGACCACCTGTCCGACCAGAACTTCTCGGTCGAGGACGTCACGATCGTCGGTGTCGACCTCATGCAGGTCGAACGAGTCACAGGGCGGTTGACGTGGGCCAAGGTGATCGGCGGCGGCATCGTTTCCGGCGCGTGGCTGGGCCTGTTCTTCGGTCTGCTGCTCGGGATCTTCTCCACCGACTTCGTCGGTCCGCTCATCGTGGGCCTGGTCGGCGGCATCATCTTCGGGTTGATCTCGGCGACGATCCCCTACGCGGCGACGCGCGGGCAGCGCGACTTCTCGTCGACGATGCAGCTGGTCGCCGGCCGCTACGACGTGCTGTGCGAGCCGCGCAGCGCAGAGACGGCACGCGACCTGCTCGCCAAGCTGGCCCTGTAACCGCACTGCCTGCTCGCAGGCAGTGCAGGGTCACCCTCGGATGCCGGTGGCGTCGAGGTGCCGCAGTACCGCGACGACCCGCCGGTCGGAGTCGTCGCCGGCGTGCAGGCCGAGCTTGGCGAATATGTTCCGGATGTGTTTGTGGACTGCGTTCTCGGTGATGAACAACCGAGTCGCGATTGCGCCGTTGCCCAGCCCCTCGGCCATCACGGCGAGAACCTCGCGTTCGCGCACGGTCAGGTCGGCGAGCCGGTCGGCGGCGCGTTGCCGTGCGAAGAGCTGGGCAACCACTTCGGGATCGATCGCGGTGCCGCCGTCGGCGACGCGATGCAGCGCCTCGATGAAGGTGTCGACCCGCCCGACGCGTTCCTTGAGCAGGTATCCGGTGCGATGAGCACCGCCCGCGAGCAACTCGGTGGCGAAGCTCTGCTCCACGTACGCCGACAGCACCAGGACGGCGAGGTCGGGATGAGCAGCCCTGGCCGCAACGGCGGCCCGGATGCCTTCGTCGGTGTGAGTCGGTGGCATCCGGACATCGACGATCGCGACGTCGGGGCGATGCTGCTCCACGGCGCTCTGCAGTGCGTCCGGGTCGCCGACCCCGGCGACCACGTCGAGTCCCTCTCCTCGCAGCAACAGCACGAGCCCTTCCCGGAGCAACGCGTCGTCCTCGGCCACCACTATCCGCACGGGATCACCGCCGTCACCGTCGTCGGCCCACCGGCCGGGCTGTCCACCTGTAAGGTCCCATCGTGCGCCTCGACGCGTCCCCGGATCCCCGCGAGCCCGGAGCCCGGTCCGACGGCCGCACCCCCGGAGCCGTCGTCCCTCACCTCGACTACGAGTGTGTCTCCGTGTCGCTGCACCTGTACATCGGCTCGCTGTGCCCCGCTGTGTCGGGTGACGTTGGTGAGTGCTTCGGCCACTGCGTAGTAGGCGATGGCCTCGACGGCCACCGGGCATCGAGGAGAGACCTGTGTGTCCACCCGGGTCTCGACCGGGCATTGTGCGGCCAGCGCCGACAAGGCACCCGGCAAGCCCTCGGACTCCAGAACGGGCGGCAGAATGCTCCGCACCACCGAGCGCAGTTCCGCGAGGGCGACTTCAGCGCTCTGCTGGGCACGCTCGAGCAGCGGATCGGCGGTCGCGGGATTCCTGGCCAGGGCCTGGCGAGCTGCTCCGGTGAGCACGGCGACGGTCACGAGTCGATTCTGCGCGCCGTCGTGCAGCGCCCGCTCGATCCGGCGCAATTCGACGGTATGGGCGTCCAGGGCTGCCGCTCGTGTCGCTGTCAACTCGGCGACGCGTTCGGACAGGTCGACGTCCGGATGCGGGGACAACAACCGGATACCGGGGGCCACCTGCGCCCGGAGAAGCAACGGGGGCAACACGAACCACAGGATCGTCCAGCCGAGACCGGTGACGATCGCCCAGCGTGCATCGGTCCATGAGTCGACGGGTACCAGGCCACCGAGGATCGTCGCGCCACCCGGCGGAGCCAGCTGCCACCACAGCGGAACGCTGAGCTCCTCCACAGCATTCGAGAGCAGTTCCAATGGCAGCAGGCCGAGGACGAGACCGAACGTGGCGTGGATGCACAACCATGCGATGTCTCGCCGGGGCCCGGGGTCGGAGCGCAGGAACCGCCATGTCTCTCGCCACTCGGTGGGAATTCGACCGTACGGCGACGGGACAGGAGTTCCGATCGCGGCGAGCCGTCGTCGTTCCAGATCTGCGAGCCATCGGATGGCGGACAGCACCGGCGCGAGCAGAAACACTCCGACACCCACCAGACACAGCGCGGCGACCAGGATCAGGGCAAGCACGCAGAGGAGCGCCAGGGCAGCGGTGCCGGCTCCGATCACCAGCCATTTCGTCGCCACGGCCGCGTTCTTCGCCGCTGAAACTGCATTCTCGCGCAGTGTCGTTCGCCGAGCGTCGCTACCGGCAGCCAATGACCCTCCTCGGATCCTCACGTGGAGGTTGTTGATGTGCCGACGGTATGCCGTGTGCGCCTGAGCCGTCCATACGGGTGCGATGCTCGCAATGAAAAGTACAGCCTGCTGTACCGGAACCCGGTAGCCGTCGGGATGTCGGGACGACGCGGCCGCTCATAGCGTCGAGATCAGTGAACGACGGCCCCGCGAAGCGCTCGCGGCCTCGACCCCTGGAGGAGACATCGTGGACGACCCGTATGGCATCCGACCGAACCGTGGATCCGGACAACCTGAGCCGCTCTCGGCGGCGGACTCTCGGCCGGAGCCCCGCGACCGGGCGACCGGGGCACTGTGGGGCGCGCTTGCAGTTTTCGTCGGTCTGAATGCTGTGTTCTCGATCGCCAAGCCCGACGATGTGCTGTTCTCTCTGGTATTCGGGATTCCCGCTGTCCTTTGCCTCGCGATGCTGGCGGCGCGCTACCTGGGGCGGCGGCGCTCGTGAACAGCGTCGTCGCGCACACTGCTGTCGCACACACGCGGACCACCGTCGAGGGAAGATGCGTGACAGCCGCAATCAGATTGGAGAGCGTGACCAAAGTCTTTCGGCCCAAGGGAAATCGAGGAAGCGCACCCGCGCTCGACGAGGTGAGTCTGACCGTCCCCCGTGGCGCATTCCTCGCCGTCATGGGCCGGTCCGGTTCCGGGAAGAGCACTCTACTGCACTGCGCGGCCGGACTCGATGCGCCGACGCGCGGCAGGGTGTGGATCGGCGACACGGAGGTCGGTCGACTGCGGGAGACCGCCCGCACACGGCTTCGGCGTGAACGGGTGGGATTCGTGTTCCAGGCCTACAACCTGATCCCGTCCCTGACCGTCGAGGAGAACATCACCCTGCCGCTGCGCCTGGCAGAGAGACCCGGAGACAAGGCGTGGCTCGCCACGGTCGTCGATCGGGTCGGCCTGGGCGACTTCCTGTCTCGCGCACCCGGAGAACTTTCCGGTGGTCAGCAACAGCGGGTTGCGGTGGCCCGCGCACTCGCGACCCGCCCGGACGTCGTCTTCGCCGACGAACCCACGGGCGCGCTGGACCCCGCCACCGGCGACCGGATCCTTTCCCTCCTCGATGATCTCGTGCGCGACCTCGGACAGACCGTCGTGATGGTCACCCACGACCCCGCAGCTGCCGCCCGGGCACACGACGTCGTGGTGATGGCCGACGGGCGCATCGATCAGGTCCTGCGCGGTCCCGATGCGCGAATGCTGACCGCATTGCTGGGAGGACGAGCCGGATGACGGTGCGTTTGCCGGCTCGGGCCGGTGAAGTGCTCGCGGTGATGTGTGCGGTGGCGGTGGGCGCGGCCCTGGTCACGTTCTGCCTCGTCCTGGGCGAATCAGGCCTTCGTTCACAGGTGCCCACGGAGCGGTTCGCCGGCATCGACATGGTTGTCGCCGGCGACCAGAGCGTCCCGCAGGACGAAGATTTCGATCCGGTGCTGCCCGAGCAGGTCGGAGTTCCGGCAGATCTCGCCGGCGACCTGAGGGAGGTGCAGGGTGTGCGTGCGGTTGCGGCAGACCTGAGCTTCCCGGCGGCAGTCATCGACGGTCGCGGCAGCGTGCTGCCCGTGGACTCGGTCCGCGACAACGGGCACGGATGGAATTCTCTTCTCGGAACGGTCGACCTGACCGGCGACGTACCGAGCGGGCCCGCCGACGTCGTACTGGCCGCGGATGCAGCCGCCCGGGCCGGTGTCTCGGTCGGCGACGCGGTGGAGGTACTGCTCCGCGGACAAGTCCGGGACATGCGGGTCACCGGCATCGCAGATCTCGCGGGTGGCAGCGTCCTCGTCAGCGACACCTCGGCGCGCGAACTCTCCCGGAAGCCGGCAGACACTGCAGACCTGTTCACCGTCGTATTCGACGACGACGCCGATGCCGCCGCGATCACCGGCAGCATCGAGGAACTCGTCGCAGGACGGGGTTTCGTGGTCGCGACAGGCGGCGATATCGGCCGAGCCGAACGTCCGGCGGTGACGTCCGCGACCGGCATGCTGACGGCCGCAGCGCTCTCGGTCGGGGGAGTGGTGGTAGTACTTGTCGGATTCATCACCGCGGGAGCGGTTTCCGTCGGTGTGGCGAACCGGTCCCGGGAGATCGCATTGCTCCGTGCCGTGGGCGCGACACCGCGACAGATTCGGTCGATGACGGCCGGGCAGACGACGCGTGCGGCGTTCGGGGCTGTGATCGTGGGCATCATCGGTGGCTACGTGCTGGCTGCGGCAGCCACGAGGCCGTTGGCCGCGGTGGGGATGCTTGCGACCGGGCAGACACCGAGCTGGAGTGCCGGTCCGGCGCTGGGCGCCGGACTCCTGATGTTGGGCATGGTTCAGGTGGCGGCGCGTACGGGATCGCTGCGTATCTCCCGAATGCCGGGCACCGAGGCGATCCTCGAGACCGAGGTCGAACCCCGCAGCGGCAGTTCACTGCGGACCCGGGTGGGGTTCGTGGTGCTGGCGCTGTCTGCCGGATCTGCCGTCGTTCCACTGGCGATCCGAAGCGAGGACGCTCTCATCGGCACGGCGTCGGGAACGCTCCTGGCGATCATCGGCGTGGCGCTGATCGCCCCGGCGATGGTGGGTCGTGTCTGCGGTTGGGTCGCGCCGAGGACCGGTTCTGCGAGTGGCTGGCTGGCCGTGCGCAACTCGGGAAGCAATGCCCTTCGGACGGGTGGCACTATCAGCGTCCTCGCACTCGCGGTCGGACTGCTGACCACACAGATCTTCGCGGGCACCACCGCAAGCGCCACGGTGGATCACGAGGTGAGCGAAGGCGCAGTCGCGGATGTGCTCGTGTCCGCTCCCGCCGCAGGCGGTGTGTCGGTGTCGGCGCTCGCGGCGATCGAGCGCGCACCCTCGTCGACCGCGGCCGTCGCCGTGATCCGGTCCACCGCACTACGTCCGTTTCAGCAGGATGGCGGGGCCCGTGCCGAGGAATACCCGATGCTCGCTGTCGGTCCCGGCGTCGGACAGGTACTCGATCTCGCCGTCACCGACGGCAATCTGTCGGACCTCACCGGTGCGTCCGTAGCAATGGAATCGGCTGCGGCCAGGCTTGCCGGGGTCGACGTCGGCGACACCCTGCCGCTGATCTTGTCGGACGGGACCGAGGTGGAGCCGACGGTCGTCGCGACCTACGCCCGCGGCTTCGGATTCGGCAAGATCGTCGCGTCGTTGGATCTGCTTCCGCAGGGGCCGTCCGGGCTCTACGACGAGGTGCTCGTCGCCGGCGACCGCGCGGGGATCACGACCGAACTCGCGCCGCTTCTCGCGGGCTCGCCCGGGCTGAAGCTCGACGATGCCCGCACGGCCCTGGCGGGGCCGGCCGCACAAGATCCCTCACGCGTGCTCAACATCGGCGTCTCCCTCGTCCTGATGGGATACATCCTGCTCGGTGTCGCCAACCGTCTCGTGGCGAGCACGCTCCGACGTCGACGGGAATGGCAACTGCTGCGGGCCGTCGGGGCCACCCCGCGCCAACTCCACACGATGGCGTGGTCGGAAACCGCGCTCACCTGCCTCGTCGCAACCGTCATCGGACTGGCGATCTCACTCGGCCCGATGACGATCCTGGCCATCGGGTTCGTCGGAGAACCTCGGCCTCAGGGTCCGCTGTGGCCGGTGGTGGGGACGGTGCTTGTCACCTGCGCGGTCGCGCACCTGGCGACGACGCTGCCCGCACGCTATCTGCTGCAGGGATCGGGTGTGCCTGTGCCGGCAGGGTGATCGCCACTACGCTCGACCCCATGCCCACTCTCGACTCGGTGGCCGACTCCCTGTACGGCCTCGACCCCGGGGAGTTCATCGCCGCGCGCACCGAACACGTGGCGCGGGCCCGCGAATCCGGCGACCGGGAACTCACCGCCGCGATCGGCCGACTCCGCAAGCCGACGGTCGCGGCCTGGCTGGTGAACCTCCTGGCACGTGAACGAGCCGACGAACTCGGTGTCCTCTTGGATCTCGGCGATGCCCTGCGCACCGCGCAGCGAACCCTGTCCGGTCAGGACCTGCGCGCACTGTCGGTGCAGCGACGGCAGGTGATCTCCGCGCTCGAGCGGGAGGCCGCCGAACTCGCCTCCGAGCGTGGAAGACATGTGGGCGAGAGCGCGCTGCGTGAGGTGGCGCAGACCCTCAACGCCGCTCTGGCGGATCCGGCGGTCGCCGACCGTGTGCGCAGGGGCAGGCTCGACGCGATCATCGAGTCCAGCGGGTTCGGTGATCTCTCGTCGGCGCCGCTGACTGTGGTTCCCGATCGGGCCGCACCGGAACCCGAACGCGCCGCAGAACAGGCCGAAGTGAAAGAGGCCACCGCCGCAGCGCAGGACGCACGTCACGCGGTCGAGCAGGCCCGCGACGTCATGGCATCGGCGGAGGAGAAACTCGCCCGGCACGAGGCGGAGGTCGCTGCGCTGCAGGACAAGCTGATCCACGCCGAAGAACAGCGCAAGTTCGCGCGTCGCTCGGTCGCGGCAGCGAAGAAGGAGGTCACCGCCGCCGAGCGTGAGGCATCTGCGGCCGAAGCCGAGGTGGTCCGGGTGAAGGGACGCCGTTCACCCGGGTGAACGGAACCGTCCGACGAAGCGGCGCTGCCACGGGGTTTCGACCGCGCGCGGATCGTAATGGCGGCGGACGAAGGAGACTGCTTCCTTCGCGGGGATGCCGTCGAGTACGGCGAGGCATGCGAGCGCAGTTCCGGTGCGTCCCCGACCGTCGCTGCACGCCACCTCCACGCGTTGCCGTCCCGCGCGGACCCACACCTCGTACAGCGCGTCGTACGCATCCGCGCCGTCCGACGGCACGCGGAAGTCGCGCCAGTGCACCCATCGCGAGTCCCAATCGATCGGGACCAGTGGACGCCCTTGGAGGTACACGCCGAATTCGGGTAGCGGGCCATCGGGCAGCGGCGCGCGTAGGGCACGTCCGCGTACGCGCCTCCCCGACGGCAACTGCAGTACGCCGGGAGACCCGATGTCCCATTCCTCATGCACGAGGGAAACCTACCTGTGCCGATGCTGTCCGCCTGCTCCACACGAGTTCGTGTCGGTCGTGTGTGTCAAGGTGCACTGTGACCATCGGCACCCTCACCGACCGTGCACTCGGCCGCGCGACGCTCGCCCGGCAGCATCTGTTGCGCCGCAGCGACATGGATCCGCTGACCATGATCGAACATTTGATGGGTGTACAGGCGCAATCACCCACCCCTCCCTACTACGCACTGTGGACCCGACTCCGCGGCTTCCGCCCCGAGGCACTGTCCGACCTCCTCGAATCCCGACGTGTGGTGCGGATCGTGCTGATGCGCGGCACGGTGTTCGCGGTGTCGGTGGCCGACGCACACGCACTGCGTCCGTGGGTGCAGCCGCTGCTCGACCGCGACCTCGACACCAACCCGGCCCATCGCGCCGGCCTGCGCGATGTCGACCGGAAGGCGCTCGCATCGCTCGCACGAGAATTGTTGTCCGATACTCCGCGCAGTCAGACCGAGCTCCGCCCCCTGCTCGCTGAGCATTTCCCCGAGCAGGATCCCGCGGCGCTGGCCCATGCCGTGCGGTGCCTGCTTCCGCTGGTGCAGGTCACGCCGCGCGGGTTGTGGGGGCGCTCGGCGCTGCCGAGACCTGCACCTCTGGACGTGTGGGCAGGTCCACCGGCATCGGACCTTCCCGGCCCGGACCGGCTCGTTCTGCGGTATCTCGCGGCGTTCGGCCCGGCGAGCGTTCGTGACCTGCAGGCATGGTGCGGTCTGACGCGGCTTTCGGAGATCGTCGAGCGGCTGCGCCCGGAACTCGTGACGTTCCGCGACGAGCGCGGAGTCGAACTGTTCGATCTGCCCGACGCACCGCGCCCCGACCCGTCGACTCCCGCGCCGGTGCGGATTCTTGCCCCGTTCGACAATGCGTTGCTCGCACACGCCGACCGCCGCCGGTTCATCTCGGACGAACACCGCGCCCGCACGATGACGAAGAACGGAATCATCGCGCCCATGGTTCTCGTCGGTGGGCGGGTCGCCGGAGCTGCGAAGCTCATCACCGGCCGCAGGTCTGCGGTGTTGGAGGTCACCGCGTGGCGGTCCCTCTCAGCGTCGAGTCGGTCGGCGATCGAGGCAGAAGGGGCGAAGCTGATGAAGTTCGCCGCCCCGGACGCCGACGAGCACGACGTACGGCTCATCGCCTACCCGACGTGAGGAAGCCCTAGTCTCGGGCGTATGAGTGAACACCCCGAAGTTGCGATCCGCGTCCTCGAGTCCGAGGGGGAGTTGCGGCAGGCGATGGCGCTGTTCCGCACGGCCATGGTCGGCCTGCCCGCAGGTCCGGACTATCCGGAGGGGCGGATGGGCGACTACCTCGAGAAGGGTCGCACCTTCGGCGCCTTCATCGACGGCGCACTCGTCGGGACCGTCGATGCCACGTCGGGCTTTCTGGTGTTGCCGGGAGGCGAGCGGGTGCCGCATGCCGGTGTCACCCACATCGGGGTGCTCCCCACCCACACGCGCCGCGGAGTGGTCACGTCGCTGGTCCGCCGGCAGTTGCAGGATGCACGCGGACGCGGTGAGGTCGTGGCGAGCCTGCGTGCCTCGGAGGCCACGATCTACGGGCGGTTCGGGTACGGCATTGCGTCGACGTCCACGACCCTCGACGTCGACGTTCGCCGTGCGACTCTGCGCGCGGGCGTGCCGCAGGGTGGTCCCGTCCGGTTCGTCGACTACCCCGATGCGTGGGATCTGTTGGAACGCATCTACTCCGAGCACGTAACACATCGGCCGGGACGTATCGAACGCACCTCGTTCTGGTGGGCTTCGCAACGGTTCCGTTTCTCGGCGGTGAACGGGCCCGTCTATGTCGCTGTGCACGGCAGTGCGGGAGGGGAGGACGGGTTCGTCCGATATCGCCCGGAGAACACCGGGGCATGGTTCGGCGGTCGCGACCGGACCATTGTCGTGAGCGACTTCTTCGCTCCCACTGCCGAAGCACACGCCGGTCTCGTCCGATTCCTGCTGAGCCTCGACCTCGTCGACCGGATCGTGTTCGACGCGGTACCGGCCGACGATCCGCTGCCGTGGATGCTGACGAATCATCGTGATGCTGTTGTCCGTTCGGTGTCGGACGAGACCTGGTTGCGGATCCTCGACGTGTCGCGGGCGCTCGAAGCCCGCTCGTTCGTGGGTGCCGGGAGCGTGCGCATCGCGGTGACCGACCCTGTCTTCGCGGAGAACACCGGGGTCTTCGAGATCTCTGCCGACGGTGTGTCCACCTCGAGTGGACCTGCGCAGCTCGAGCTCGATGTAGCCGAACTCGGATCCTTGCTGCTCGGCGGCGTGGGATGCCACCAACTGGCGGCTGCTGGGCGGATCGAGGTGCACGACCGGGCGGCGCTCCACGTCGCCGAGGCATTGTTCACGTGGCCGCTGGCGCCGTTCGCGGGAACGATGTTCTGACATTCCCACCGGAGGCAACACGGGTAACGGCTCGGGGGCGGGGACAGTTAGATTGCAGAGGTGACCGAAGCCGTCCTCACCGCAGTCCGTGCCCACCTCGTCGCCAGTCTGTCCGGTGCAACCGGACCGGCGCCCGAATCCGCGTCGGTGACGTTCCTCGGCCTCGAGCCGATCGACATTCTGCGGTTCCGCGCCGCCGATGGCCTCACCCGATTCGCGACACTGGGTTGTTCGCGTCATCCGATGGGCGACCCCACGGCAACGGTCGCCGATCCGACCCGCGGTCCGCGAGCAGAGTTGGTACTGAGCCTGCACAGAGCGGATGGACTCACCGCAGGTGTGCACCGCAGCCTTGCGGTACTCGCGGCGCTCCCCGCCGTGGAAGGCGTGGTGCTCACCGCGGATGCCCTCCTCGATGTCGGTGAGCCGCTGTGGGAGGGAGCGCCGTTCACCGCGGTGCTTCTCCAAGCGAGCGATGTGTCCGATCTGGAGTTGCCCGAACCGGCCGATCCGGTGGCTTTCTTCGACGCGGTACCGATCACTGCCAACGAAGCGGCATGGAAGCGTCTGCGAGGCGCCGATGCGCTCCGTGATGCGTGGGCGGAGGCAGAAATCGATGTGCGGGATCCGGAACGCGCCGCCGCCCGTATGTGACCGCCCGTATGTGACCGCCCGTATGTGACCGGTCGGTGTGACGGTCAGCTCGGGACGACGACACCCATCGATCCGCCGCCGATACACACGTTCAGGCCCGGTGTCGCCGACTCGACCTGCAGTGCAGCACCGCCACCGGGGAGTCGCACATACACCGAGCCGAGTCCTTCGGTGACCGGCACGGTGACGCGGGGCCGCCCGGGGAACCCGAGGTCGATCTCGCCTTCGTCGGCGGCCATGTAGTTGAGCTCGACGGTCCACTCCCAATCGCCTGCGGGTTCGTTCAATGGCAGCGATGTCACCACATCGTCGGTCACCGCGTACCCGCACTCGGGCACCGATCCGGGGAGAACGCCGCGCAGCGGCATGAGTTCGGCGGGCACCAGCGCACCGCGATCGTCGAGGACACTCGGCTCTGTGGTGTGATCACTGATGGCGGAACGTCCGGGCAACGCGGAGAACACCGACCCCACGAGATTGTGCGGATGGGTGATGGGCAGCAACACCCACACCGACACCGGATGATCGAGCACAGGATCCTGCGGATGCTCGGTGAGCGACGCTTTTGCGGTCGCAAGGTATTCACCGGTGGGGTTGTCGGTCCAGCTGCGGGTGAATGTCGTGGTCGACCACACCGAGCTCACGACGAACGCGATCGCACATGCGAGGGCGACCGCACGCGACCGCACCGCTGTCGGTCTGTTCTCGGGGGCGCGCAGGATCAGCGCAGCCGCTATCGCGACGATCACGGACGAGTCGGCGAAGTAGCGCAGTGTCTGCGCCAATTCGTACGTCGTCTCCGGCCCGAACCGCGTGCTGATCATTGCCACGAGCGAGGCGCACACGTACGCGACCGACGCGATCCACACCCAACCGGTCCGGGCTCGGCAACGCAGGCTCCACACCAGCGCCCCCGCGAGGGCTACCCACGCCGCGACTACGAGGAGCATCGGTGGGTCGGCCCAAGGCGGGCTCGGATTCCACCGGTCCCACTGCCACGGTCCACCGAGCAGCGACGGCGCCAGCCCGTACGACAGGCCGTGGTGGGTCAGCCCCGCCACCATCGACCACGGCGGCACTCCGAACCTCGATGCGACGACCGTGCTGTACCACGCAGCCCATGCCACCAGCACGGCCCCGGTCCCGAGCCACAGGGGACGCGCTCGCTGCCATGCGGCGAGGACGGGTCGCGGTGCACCGTCGACGCGGTACACGAGCGCGACCGTTGCGAACGCGACGAACGGTACGAGGATCGACTTCTCGAAGAACACCAGCGCGCCGAGCGTGACGACGATGCCGGAGACGGCATGACGCGGCTTTCCGGTCCGCGCGAGTTGCAGGGCGTCGCCGGCCACCCAGGCGAGTGCGGCCTGCAGGGGGAGTGAGTTGAGGCCGGCCGCCCACCACGCGAACGCGGGCAGCGTCAACGGTGAGAACAGATAGAACAACAGTGGTCCCCACAGCACCCGACGTGGACCGAGGACCAGCCACAACAGTCGCAACACCGCGAGCGAGGCCAACAGCTGGCCGACGACGAGAGTCAGTGCAGCAGGCCACCATTGCATCGGTGCGAGCCACGTGACCAGCGAGGCGACCGCGAACGCCCCCGGCATCAGATGACCGTCGTGGTCGTAGTTCAGCAATTCCGGCGACAGTAGCGGGTACGTCCCTGCTCGCCCGATCAGAATCAGGTCGTCCCAGTAGAATTCGCCCCGGAATGCGAGGACGCCGCGGATCGCTACCTGCACTGTGATGAGCGCGAGTGCGACGAACAGCACCGTACGCCCGCCGAGGCGTGAACCGGACGAAGCAGGGACGCGCTCGAGAAGTGCGGAGCTCACAGCCATTTGTTGCGGCGGAACAGGACGAACAACACCGCCACGATGAGGGCGATTGCGCCGATGACCACGTAGTAGGCGTACTCCCAATGCAATTCCGGCATGTGGTCGAAGTTCATGCCGTAGACGCCTGCGATCATCGTGGGCACTGCGGCAATGGCCACCCATGCGGAGATTCGCCGCATGTCGGTGTTCTGCTGCACCGTTACCTTCGCGAGCGCCGCATCGAGGAGGGTGCTCAGTGTTTCGTCGAAGAGCGCAATGCGGTCGGACACCGTGGTGTGGTGATCGGCGACATCGCGGAAATAGCGGCGAATGTCCTTGGGGATCGGGTTTCCGGGTGCGCGGATCAGCCGTTGCAGCGGCTCCTCGAGTGGCACCACGGCGCGCCGTAGCTGAAGGATCTCGCGCTTGAGGAGATAGATCTGCTCGACGGCGATCCGGGTGTCGGGTGTGAAGACGAACTCCTCGAGATCGTCGACGTCCGGTTGCACCGCAGTGGTGACCTCGAGGTACGAGTCGACGACATGATCGGCGATCGCGTGCAGAACCGCAGCCGGCCCGCGCGCGAGTTGCGTGGGGTCGGCTTCGAGACGAGTGCGCACCGCAGACAGTTCCGAATGGTCGCCGTGGCGCACGCTGACGATGAAGTCGGGACCGGTGAACAACATGATCTCGCCGGTTTCGACGATGTCGTTGGTGGTGGTCACCGATTCGTGCTCGACATACGTCACGGTGCGCAGCACCAGGAACAGCAGATCGTCGTAACGTTCGAGTTTCGGGCGTTGATGGGCGTGCACTGCGTCCTCGACCATCAGTTCGTGCAGATCGAACGTGCGGGCCACGCTCGTCATCTGATGTTCGTCGGGTTGGTGGAGCCCGAGCCAGACGAAGCCCTCGCCGCGTCGACGAACCTCCGCGAGGGCGGCGGCATGGGTGTACCGGCCGGGGAGACGCGTGCCGTCGACGTAGATCGCACAGTCGACCACCGCGCGTTCGGCAGGAATCCGAATCGTCGGTGCGTCGGCGGTGTCGCGGCGTCCGGGACGCGGCAGGGAGTGGTTCGGCAACGGGTTCCCTTCCGTATCCAGAGGTGCCTTCGGCACACGTCGAAGACGCTGTCCGGTCGCTCGATCATCGTAGTCGCTGCACCTGACACACTGATGTGGTGCGCATCGATCTTCATTCCCACTCGGCCGCCTCCGACGGTACGGACACCCCGGCCGGGCTGGTCCGGAACGCGGCTGCAGCAGGCCTCGACGTGGTGGCCCTGACAGACCACGACACCACAGCGGGGTGGGACGAGGCCGCCGATGCTCTGCCCTCCGGCCTGCGGTTGGTCCGGGGAATGGAGATGTCGTGCACCGGTCGTGGTGAGGACGGCCATCCCGTCGCGGTGCACCTACTGGCCTACCTGTTCGATCCCACGGATCCGGTGTTCGTGAACGAACTCGAGCGGCTGCGCGGTGAGCGCGTGTCGCGGCTGCGGGTGATGGCGGAACGCATGGCGGCGGACGGACTGCCCATCGACGCGGACCGCGTCCTCGCGCAGGCCGGACCGGCGGCCGGCCGGCCGCATCTGGCGCGCGCGCTCGTCGAGGCCGGCGTCGTGCCGACGATCGGCGATGCCTTCCTCGATCTCCTGTCGCCGAAAGGCCGCTATTACATGGCCAAGGAAGACACGCCTCTGTCCGATGCGGTGAAGATGGTGCAGACTGCTGGTGGCGTCACGGTCGTCGCGCACGCCCGTGCGAGAGCGCGCGGACGATTGCTGGCTCTCGATCACATCGAGGAACTCGCCGAGATCGGGCTCGGCGGTGTCGAGGCCGACCATCCCGACCACAGCGACGCGGATGCGCGGCTGATGAAGGACCTGGCCTCGAAACTGGGACTGTTCGTCACCGGTTCGTCCGACTATCACGGCGAGAACAAGTCGGTCGAGCTCGGTCGGTTCACGACGGATGGCGACGCCCTCGCGGACCTGCTCGATCGGGCACACGGTGTCGAGGTGGTCGAGGGATGAGATCTCGGGATCCGCGTCGCGGCGAGCCGCAGCATCATGAAATCTACCGGGACAGCAATTATTACGACGATGAGTACTACGCGGATGAGTACTACGCAGCCGAGTACGACTCGAGTGAGTACCACGGCGATGATTCGCGCTATGGAAGTTCGCCCCGGCGGGCCGGGATCGTCGTGAGGGCTGCCCGCGTCGTCTCGGGAATCGTGACAGGCGCCGTCCTGGTTCTCATGTTGGTCGTGTGCGGGGCCCACTATCTCGGGGGCGAGCGCGATTTCCCCGGCCCGGGTGCCGAGTCGGTGGCGGCGCATGTCGCGGCGGCGGTCGTCGCAGTGGTGGCGCAGGTGTTCGCGGATCGCCGGCGAGGACCGATTTCTGTCTTCGCCGCAATTGTGGTGGTTTTCACTGCATCGATTCTGTTGTTCACGCAGTGGTGGGGCTGAGCCCGCGAAATCCCTGTGCTACTCGCGGGTAGCCCGGACGTAACCCCAGGAACCACTGAGAAATCGCCGAAAAATCGGCTCGTCGAGTTGCAAACTCACAGGTAGGGCGGGCAAACAGGTGAGAACCTTCGCAACCAACACCGATTTGATGTTTGGTCTGTGAAGGTGGCAAACTTCTGTGTGGTTCGAGGTGGTGCTACCGCCCCGCTTCGGGCAGAAGATGGCAGACCCTGTCGCTCGTTGGAACGAAGGGCCGCCGCCAGGGCCACCCTCCTCGGCGCCATCACGCTCCGGAAGTCGTACAGCGTTGTACAGCGGTAATCGTGATCGCGCCCGGAAGCTTCACCGAACCCGTCCTTGGCGAAGCTGCTGCAACTACACAAGGTCGAGGCATGCACGTTGGTGCATACCAATGGTGTTCTGTTGCAGTTACTTCGCAGTAACCGAGACCCGCCTGGTCTCGGACCACGCAGGAGTGTCATCGTGTCTATTGTGTCCGACGCACAAACCCCTCAGAAGCTCGCATTGACGGACGACGAGATCTTCGGCAGCCACGTCGACGGCAAGCTCTCCGTTGAGCTCACCTCGCCGCTGGATACCCAGCGCGACCTGTCCATCGCGTACACCCCCGGCGTTGCACAGGTCAGCCGCGCGATCGCAGCCGACGCGACGCTGGCCGACCGGTACACCTGGACCAACCGTCTCGTGGTGGTCGTGTCCGACGGCACCGCCGTCCTCGGACTCGGCGACATCGGCCCGCGCGCCTCGCTTCCTGTGATGGAGGGCAAGGCCGCGCTGTTCAAGAAGTTCGCCGGACTCAACTCGATTCCTCTCGTCCTCGATACCAAGGACTCCGACGAAATCGTCGAGACCATCATCCGGTTGCGCCCCAGCTTCGGTGCCGTCAACCTCGAGGACATCTCCGCGCCGCGTTGCTTCGAGATCGAGAAGCGTCTGATCGAAGCACTCGACTGCCCGGTCATGCACGACGACCAGCACGGCACGGCCATCGTCCTGCTCGCCGCACTCAAGGGCGCGGTGAAGGTGCAAGGCCGCGACATCACGAAGCTGCGGGTCGTCATCTCCGGCGCCGGCGCAGCCGGTGTCGCGTGCGCCAACATCCTGCTCGCCGCGGGAGTCGACGATGTCACGGTGCTCGATTCGAAGGGCATCATCTCGCACGAGCGCACCGACCTGTCGGGCGTGAAGACCGATCTGGCCGACCGCACCAACCCGGCCGGTCGTCACGGCGGGATCGTCGAGGCGCTCGACGGCGCGGATGTGTTCGTCGGCGTGTCCGCCGGCACGGTGCCGGAGGAGATCGTCGCGACCATGGCCGACGACGCGATCGTGTTCGCGCTGTCGAACCCGGACCCGGAGATCCACCCCGACGTCGCCTCCAAGCACGTGGCGATCGTCGCGACCGGCCGCAGCGACTTCCCGAACCAGATCAACAACGTGCTTGCCTTCCCCGGTGTGTTCAAGGGTGCACTCGACGCTGGCGCCCGCCGCATCACCGAGGGTATGAAACTCGCCGCCGCCGAGGCCATCCTCTCGGTCGTAGGCGATGAGCTGGCTGTGGACAAGATCGTTCCGAGCCCGCTCGATCCGCGTGTCGCGCCCGCCGTCGCAGAGGCCGTTGCGGCCGCTGCGAAGGCAGAAGGTGTCGCCGACTGACGTGATCGCACCGGACGCCCCGGCTCGAACCCGCACCAAGGTTCGACCGGGGCGTTCGGGGTCTGTGCACCGGGCGATCGGCTTCCGCCGAGGATGCGCGACAATGACCGCCGTGGGAATCCAATGGATGCGGAAGCGACTACCGATCGTGGCGGTGGCGGCCGCGATGTCGCTCTCGGCCGGATGCGCGTCGTCGGTACTCGACCCTGCGGAGGTGTCTGGTCCCGTCGTGGTCGGGGCACGGGACGGCGCGGACGCCGAACTGCTCGCGCACCTCTACGCCGGGGTGCTGCGCACGACCGGCATCGACGTGCAGGTGCGCGACGGTCTCGGCGACCGGTCTGCGTCCCTTGCCGCATTCGACACCGCCGGCGTGACGGTGATTCCCGACTACTCCGGTCTACTGCTGGCGCACTACGATCCCGGTGTCACCTCCACCGACGCCGAGGATGTCTTCGAAGCACTGGCACGCGCGCTCCCGGACGAACTGACGATCGCGGACTATGCGTCGGCCCAGAATCGCGCGGTTCTGGCCGTAGGCACCGAACTCGGGTCACAGCAAGACGGCGCCAGGGTCGCCGACCTTGCCGATCGCTGCGCCGATCTGACCTTCGTCCTCACCCCCGAATTCGAGGCCGCGGGGGGCTTCGATGCTCTCACCGGCATCGGATGCGAGCCACGGTCGGTGGAACGCGCCGACTCCACTGCGGCCTTCGCTGCGGCGTCCGGCGACACCGTCGCGGGTCTGACCACCCTCGCACCCGTGTTCGCGGCGGAACGCAGCGGAAGTGATGTGGTCGCGGTGCCCGACCACCCGGATCGCGCGCCCATGGAAAAGGCCTCCGCAGACGCGGAGGCGCCGGTGTTCGTCGCACAGAACGTCGTCCCCGTCTTCCGCAAGGACGTGCTCGGCGAGCCTCAGCTCGATGCGCTACGGACCGTCGCCGGCGAACTCACCACCACGGACCTGGCAGAGATGCTGACCCGCATCGACGACGGCGGCGACATCACCGAAGTCGCCGACGCCTGGCTCGCCGAACACGCCTGACGGTGCCCACCGGTCAGGCCTGCGACCGCGCTGCCATGTGTGAGCGCAGGAACTCACCGAACTCGACCACGGCGTCTGCGGCCTCCTTCACGAGAGAAGCCTGCAGCCCCGCGACATGCCACAACTCCGGCTGCTCCACCAACGTGAGATCCACACCGGCCGCGCGCAGTTTGCCCGCGAACTCGAGGATCTGCGGGTAGAGCAGCTCGGTGGTACCTACCTGGATCAACGTCGGCGGCAGGCCCGTCAGGTCCGAGTGCATCGGCGCGTAGCCCGGGTCGGTGGGGTCGCCACCGCCGAGGTACGCCTCGGCGGAGGAATACGCCCACCCCGTGTTGATGACGACGTCCCGTTCGAAAGGGGCTGTTCGCGAACCAGGATCGGTCCACGGCGACAACAGACCCAGCGCGGCCGGAGTGATGCCCTGTTCGCCGATGAGCCGGTTCGCGGTGGCGACGGTGAGGCCGCCACCCGCCGAATCCCCTGCTATGGAAACATTTTCGGGAGTCAGATCATGCTCGGACAGAAGTTCGAGATAGGCAGCGACCGCATCGTCCACTGCGGCGGGGTACGGATGTTCCGGTGCGAGCCGGTAATCCAGCGTGTAGACCACCGAACCGCTGGCGGCGGCGAGGTGTGCGACGAGCGAGCGGTGTGTAGCCGGCGAGGCGCAGGTGTAGGCACCCCCGTGCAGGTACAGAACTGCGGTGGGCCGTTCGGAGGCTCCCACTGTCACTCGCTCGGTGGGGCGTCCGGCGAGGCTGGTCTGCCGGACCACGGTGCCGGACGGCAACGTCTGGATCGGTGCGGCGGCCTCGAGCAGCCGCCGCTGCACGGGGTAGGGGAGCCGCGCGTTGAGCGTGAGCGCGTACAAAGGTCGAAGCACGGCACGGACCAGCGGCAGCGGTAGGTGAGGCATGAGGCAGGCTATCCCTTCGGCATGATACGACCCGCGACCAGCGCCACGACACGCTGATACGACGGCCCGACGAGACGCACCCACCCGTCGAGCAGCTTGGCATCGGCGCCGATCAGCACGCGCCCCTTGTCTTTCCGGACGCCGTTCACGATCGTCGCGGCAGCATCCTCGGGGCTGGTGCGGGCCAGCTTGCTGTCGAAGAACTGCGCGAAGGACACCTGGTCGTCGCCGTCGGGGACGACCGCGTTGCGCGCGATCGCCGTCTTGATGCCGCCGGGATGCACGCACGTGACCCGAACGGGATGTTTCGCGACGAGCATTTCCTGCCGTAGCGACTCGGTGAACCCGCGCACCGCGAACTTGGCTGCGTTGTACGCACTCTGGCCGGGAATGGAGAGCAGCCCGAACAGGCTCGACACATTGATCAGGTGGCCGTCGCCCGAGGCGATGAGATGGGGGAGGAACGCCTTCGTGCCGTTGACGACCCCCCAGAAGTCGACGTCCATGATGCGCTCGAAGTCTTTGAACTCGGTGCGCTCGAATTCGCCGTGGTAGGCGATGCCCGCATTGTTGTAGACCTGGTTGACCACGCCGAAGCGCGCGACGACCTTGTCCGCGTACTCCAGAACCTTCTCGCGCTGCGAGACGTCGAGCGCGTCGACCTCGACCTCGGCGCCGAGATCGCGTGCACGGCGAGCGGTTTCCTCGAGTCCGACGGTATCGACGTCGGAGAGGGCGAGCCGGGCCCCCTTCGCTGCAAGGTTCAGCGCGAGAGCGCGGCCGATGCCCGATCCGGCGCCGGTGATGACGGCGACCTTACCCAGGAATTCACTCATTTCGCTGCAACCTTTCGGGCGGTGCGCTTCGGTGTGGACTCGGCTGCCTGTGCCTGCGTGGGAGCGGGAAGATCGGCGGTGGCGACGCTACGGTACGCCTCGAGATCGAAATGTTCCGTGATGCGGCGGAATTCGAACGTGAATCCAGGCCACAGCGTGGTGTTGTTGCCGTGCTTGTCCAGGTACCAGCTCGCGCAGCCACCGTTGCTCCACACGCTCGATGCGAGTGCGTTCTGGAGATCGCGGTTGTACTGGTCCTGGGCATCCTGACGTACCTCGACGGTGCCGATGCGGTGCTGGTCGATGGTCCGGACTGCATCGGCAAGATAGTTCAGCTGCGATTCGATCATGTACACCATCGAGGTGTGGCCGAGTCCGGTGTTGGGGCCGACGAGGAAGAACATGTTGGGGAAACCGGCGACCGTGGCCCCCTTGTATCCCTGCATACCGGTGTCGTCGAACACTTCGGCGAGCGAGCGGCCGTCCTTGCCGACGATGCCGGCGAAGGTGGGGGAGTCGGTGACGTGGAAACCCGTGGCGACGACGATCGCATCCACCTTGCGAACGGTGCCGTCCCTGGTGACGATGCCGTCGGCGGTCACCTCGGCGATGCCTGCCGTGACCAGGTCGACGTTCGGTCGGGTGAGCGCCGGGTAGTAGGCATTGGAGATCAGCATGCGCTTGCAGCCGATCTTGAAGGTCGGGGTGACCTTGCGGCGGAGGATCGGATCGGAGATCTGCCGACGGATCTGGGCGCGAGCGGCGAGTTCGAGGGGCTTCATGAAGACCGGCGCCTTGGCGAGGCCGACGACCTGCGTCTCACGCATCAGATACTGCAGGGTGCGGGACAGTCGCTGGAAGCCCGGCACGTATCGGAACGCGAACTTCTCGGCCTTGGTGTACTCGCGGTCGGCACGCGGGAGGATCCACGGCGCAGTGCGCTGGTAGACGTCCAGATGTGAGACCTTCCCGGCGATCGCGGGAACGATCTGGATGGCAGAGGCTCCGGTACCGATCACCGCGACACGTTTGCCGGTGAGGTCGGCATCGTGGTTCCAGCGCGACGAGTGGAAGACTTCGCCTTCGAAACCGTCGATGCCCTTGATATCGGGCAGCGACGGCTCGCACAGTGCACCGACCGCGGAGACGAGGATCTTCGCGCTGAATGCGCCCTTGGTGGTCTCGACGTCCCATCGGAAACTGCTCGTGTTCCAGGTCGCGGACTGTACGTCGCATCCGAACACTGTGCGGCGGCGGACGTCGTATTTGTCGGCGACCGACGAGATGTATGCCTGGATCTCCGGTTGCGGAGAGAACGAGCGGGTCCAGCCGGGGTTGAGTGCGAAGGAGTACGAGTACAGGTTCGACGGCACGTCGCACGCGGCGCCGGGGTAGGTGTTGTCGCGCCAGGTGCCGCCCACCTCGTTGCCGCGTTCGAGGACGAGGAAGTCCTTGCCCGCGCGGGTGAGCTCGATAGCGGCGCCGAGTCCGGCGAATCCGCTGCCGATGATCAGGGTGTCGACCAGGCGGGGACTCGTGTCGGCCGCGGCGGTGTCTGTAACCGGAAGACTCATGTATCTCAGCGTAGGCACTTGTTGAGCGCCGGTCAATAGTCTTGTTGACTCGAGTTCAGTAGGACTGTTGCATGGAAGGCGTGAAAGACACCGATACCAAACGAAGAAGACTCGGACCGGAACAACGTCGCGCCCAGCTGATCGACCTCGGCATGCGGATGCTCGCGCAGCGTCCACTCGACCAGATCTCCGTCGAGGACATCGCAGACGAAGCGGGAGTGTCGCGCGGGCTGCTCTTCCACTACTTCTCGTCCAAACACGAGTTCCACGTCGAACTCGTCCGGCACATCAGCCGCGACATGCTCGAGTGCACAGCACCGGACGAGGCCCTCGAACCCTTCGACATGCTGCGCGGCACGATCGTCGCCTACGCGGACTACGTGACCGAGCGCCGCGCCACCTACGTGTCCATGCTGCGTGGAAGTGCGAGCGGCGACCCGGACATGCGCGAGGTCTTCGAGGACACGCGTACCGCGATGGTCGAGCGAACCCTTCGCTACCTGCCGGACATCGAGATCGAGGCCGGCCCCGCGGTTCGCCTCGCCGTTCACGGCTGGGTGGCCTTCGTCGAAGACATCACGATCGCGTGGCTCCGCGATCCGGTGATCGACCGCGACCAATTCATCGAACTCGCGGTCGGCGCACTTCCTGCCGTCACCTACGCGGCGGTCGGGCTCGGTGAAACGGCGCGAGCCGGGTCGGTCGCCCCGAAGGACGAACCGGCCCGGCTCGCATGAGAACCGTCATGCTCCGCTCGAGTACGAACGGGGCTTTCTAGCTTTCGAAGGCCTTGTCGAGGATCTCCTGCTGCTCCACGGCGTGCACCTTGCTCGATCCCGACGACGGAGCAGACATCGCGCGACGCGACACCCGCTTGACACCGGCGAGGTGACCGGGAAGAAGCTCGGGCAGAGCCAGACCCAGGAACGGCCATGCACCCTGGTTGGCCGGCTCCTCCTGCACCCAGAAGAACTCGGTGGCATTCGGGTACTTGTCGAGAGTCTCGGCGAGCCGGCGACGCGGCACCGGGTACAGCTGCTCGACGCGGACGATCGCGATGTCCTCGCGGCCTTCCTTCTGCTTCTTCGCGAGCAGCTCCCAGTAGATCTTGCCCGAGGTCAGCAGCACGCGCGTGGCCTTGGCCCGATCCGCAGTCTCGTTCTCGAACGGGACCTCTTCGAGGATCGAGCGGAACTTACCGTGTGTGAAGTCCTCGACGTTGCTGACCGCAGCCTTGTTTCGCAGCATCGACTTCGGCGTGAAGACGACCAGCGGACGGCGGATGCCGTCGAGGTGATGGCGACGCAGCAGGTGGAAGTAGCTTGCCGGGGTCGACGGCACTGCCACCGTCATCGAACCCTCGGCGCACAGCTGCAGCCAACGCTCGATACGACCTGAGGTGTGGTCGGGACCCTGGCCCTCGTGGCCGTGCGGCAGGAGCATCACGACGTCGGAGAGCTGACCCCACTTGGCTTCACCGGACGAGATGAACTCGTCGATGATGGGCTGTGCGCCGTTGACGAAGTCGCCGAACTGCGCCTCCCACACCACCAGCGCCTCGGGGTTGCCCACCGAGTAGCCGTACTCGAAGCCCACACCGGCGAACTCGGTCAGTGCGGAGTCGTACACCATGAAGCGGCCACCCTGGCCGGAGGTCGCGGCGAGCTCGGCGAGCGGGTTGTACTCGTCGCCGGTCTTGCGGTCGATGAGGACCGAGTGCCGCTGCGTGAACGTGCCGCGACGCGAGTCCTGGCCGGCCAGACGCACCAGCGCACCCTGCTCGGCGAGCGACCCGAACGCGAGCAACTCGGCGTACGCCCAGTCGATGTTGCCCTCGCGGGACATCTCGCGTCGCTTCTCGATGACCGGCTTGACGCGCGGATGCACGGTGAAGCCCTCGGGGACATTGACGAATGCGTCGCCGATGCGGTCGAGCGCACCCTGATCCACCGCCGTCGTCAGGCGAGGTGCAGGGGTCTGGTCGAGTTCGACGGACTCGGACGGCTCCGGCTGGAACTTCTCGAGCTCGCGGACTTCGTTGAACACCCGCTCCAGTTGACCCTGGTAGTCGCGCAGTGCGTCTTCGGCTTCCTTGAGCGAGATGTCGCCGCGGCCGATGAGGGCCTCGGTGTAGCTCTTACGGACGCTGCGCTTGGTGTCGATCACGTCGTACATCGCCGGCTGCGTCATCGACGGGTCGTCGCCCTCGTTGTGGCCGCGACGGCGGTAGCAGATCATGTCGATCACGACGTCCTTGTGGAACTTCTCGCGGAAGTCCACGGCGAGCTGCGCAACCCACACGCAGGCCTCCGGGTCGTCACCGTTGACGTGGAAGATCGGCGCACCGATCATCTTCGCGACGTCGGTGCAGTACTCGGACGAACGCGAGTGCTCCGGTGCGGTGGTGAAGCCGACCTGGTTGTTGACGACGATGTGCACGGTGCCGCCGGTGCGGTACCCGCGCAGCAACGCGAGGTTCAGCGTCTCGGCAACCACACCCTGCCCCGCGAACGCGGCGTCGCCGTGCAGCAGCAGCGGCAGGACGGTGAAGCCGCTCTCGCCCTTGTCGAGGATGTCCTGCTTGGCGCGAACGAGACCCTCTAGCACCGGGTTGACCGCTTCGAGGTGCGACGGGTTCGCGGTGAGCGAGACCTTGATGTCGTTCTCGCCGAACATCTGGATGTAGGTGCCTTCGGCGCCCAGGTGGTACTTCACGTCGCCGGAGCCATGTGCGGCCGACGGGTTCAGGTTGCCCTCGAACTCCGTGAAGATCTTCGAATACGGCTTGCCGACGATGTTGGCGAGCACGTTCAGACGACCACGGTGCGGCATGGCGATCGCGACCTCGTCGAGCTGGTGCTCGGCGGCCTGGTCGATGATGCTGTCCATCATCGGGATGACCGACTCGGCGCCCTCGAGCGAGAACCGCTTCTGGCCGACGTACTTGGTCTGCAGGAACGTCTCGAACGCCTCGGCGGCATTGAGACGGCTCAGGATGTACTTCTGCTGCGCCACCGTCGGCTTGACGTGGTGCGCCTCGACCCGCTCCTGCAGCCACTGCTGCTGCTCGGGCTCGAGGATGTGCGTGTACTCGATGCCGACGTGGCGGCAGTACGCATCGCGCAGCACCGACAGCACATCGCGCAACTTCATGCGCTGCTGGCCGTGGAACCCGCCGACGTTGAACTCGCGGTCGAGATCCCACAGGGTCAGGTCGTGGGTCGTGACATCGAGGTCGGGATGCGAACGAAACTTGTCGCGGACGAACTGCAGCGGATCGGTGTCGGCCATCAGATGACCGCGGTTGCGGTACGCCGCGATCAGCTCGAGCACACGGGTGTGCTTGTCGACGAGACCTTCCGGCACGTCCTTGCGCCAGCGAACAGGCTCGTAAGGAATGTGCAGCGTGTGGAAGATCTCGTCGTAGAACTCGTCGGAGATCAGCAGCTGATGGATCTGGCGGAGGAACTCGCCCGACTCGGCGCCCTGGATGACGCGGTGATCGTACGTCGAGGTCAGAGTCAGCAGCTTGCCGAGACCCATCTCTGCGATGCGCTCGTCGGAGGCGCCCTGGAACTCGGCCGGATACTCCATCGCGCCGGCACCGACGATCGCGCCCTGTCCGTTCATCAGACGCGGAACCGAATGCACGGTGCCGATGCCGCCCGGGTTGGTCAGCGAGATTGTGACGCCGGAGAAGTCCTCACCGGTGAGCTTGCCGTCGCGCGCACGACGAACGATGTCCTCGTACGCCGAGTAGAACTGCGCGAAGTTCATCGTCTCGCAGTTGCGGATGGCAGCGACGACGAGCGAACGCTGGCCGTTCTTGCCGGGCAGGTCGATGGCGAGACCGAGGTTGGTGTGCGCCGGGGTGACGAGGTTCGGCTTGCCGTCGATCTCCGCGTAGTGGTTGTTCATGTTCGGGTACGCCTGGATCGCCTGGACGATCGCGTAGCCGAGCAGGTGAGTGAACGACACCTTGCCACCGCGCGTGCGCGCGAGGTGGTTGTTGATGACGATCCGGTTGTCGAACATCAGCTTCGCCGGGACGGCGCGGACGCTGGTGGCGGTGGGGATCGTCAACGAGGCGTTCATGTTCTTCGCGACAGCACCGGCAGCACCGCGGAGAACCTTCTTCTCCTCGGTCGTGGGTGTGGCGGAAAGTGCGGCAGCAGCCTTGGGTGCGGGCTTCGCCGCGGCGGGCTTGGCTGCGGCGGGCTTGGCTGCGGCGGGCTTGGCTGCGGGGGGCTTGGCCGCAGGAGTTGCCTGGGATGCAGGCGCGGCCTTCGGTGCCGCAGCCTTGGGAGCGGTAGCGGCCGGAGCAGTCGAGGCGGGTGCGGACGTCGCCGGTGCGGGCTTCTCGGGTGCCGTGGTGTCGGATCCGTTCACACCTCCTGCAACCGCTGCTTCCGGCGAGTAATCGGTCAAGAACTCGTGCCAGCTCGCATCCACAGACGACGGGTCGTCCTGGAAACGCTGGTACATCTCGTCAACCAACCACTGGTTCTGTCCGAACTGTGATGTAGAGCTGCTGCTCACGGCAGTTGTTCGCCTCGTTTCTTTCTTCGGTACCCGATCGGAGCGCCTGTGGTTATGAGGCTAGCCCTTGGCATGTGACGATTCGAACCGATCGTTCATGCGCGAGAGCCACCTCACAATCTCGAGTCGACGGGGTCTCCATCGATGACGGTTCTCGCCCGCCGATTATTCCCTGTTACGTGCATCGCCGCAGCGCGGGCCCCGTTACAAACCCGAGCTGCGAGGGGTCGCAACCGGTTCGGCACTCCCGTCGGGCGTGTCGGCCGGAATGTCCGGAACGAGCACTCCGGTAGCAAGCTGCCACAAAGTGGTGTACAGACCGCCTGCCCGATGAAGCGTCTCGTGCGGTCCGCTCTCGACCACTCGCCCTCCGTCGATCACCACCACCAGATCTGCCCGGGCAGCGGTCGCCAGCCGGTGCGCGACGATCACCGCTGTCCGTGAACGGGTGAGGGATGCACCGGCCTCGAGCACCGCCTGCTCGGTGGCCGGATCCAGGGTGGCCGTCGCTTCGTCGAGCAACAGCAGATCCGGATCGACGAGTTCGGCCCGCGCCAATGCGATCAACTGACGCTGACCCGCGGACAAGCCCTGCCCGCGCTCCCCGACGGGGTACAGCATTCCTCCATCGAGTCCGGCGATCATGTCGAGTGCCCCTACCGCGCGCGCCGCGGATTCGATGTCGGACCGGTCCGCGTCGGGTCGGCCGTACGCGATGTTGCTCGCCACCGTCCCGGTGAACAGATGCGCCTCCTGCGGCACCACACCGAGCCGGCCGCGGTACTCGGGCAGACGGTATTCGCGCAGATCCGTGCCGTCGACCCGCACCGAGCCCGACGTGGGGTCGTAGAAGCGGGCGAGCAGTTTGACGATCGTCGACTTCCCCGCGCCCGTGCGACCCACCAGCGCGACGGTCGACCCCGGAGGGAAGCTCAGGTCGACGTCGGCGAGCGCATCGGTGTCGGCACCGCTGTAGCGGAACCCGACATTGTCGAGACGGACATCGCCCCGCAGGTGGCCGGACACCTCGACAGTGCCTGCAGGCCCGGACTCGAGCGAACTCTCGGTACGCAGCAGATCGCCGATACGGCGTAGGCCGACGCGTGCCTGCTGATAGCCGTCGAACACCTGCGACAGCTGCTGGATCGGACCGAACAACAGGTTCAAGTACAAGACGAACGCGATCAGCACACCCGCGGTGGTGGCGCCGGACGAGACCTCCCGCGCACCCACGAACACGACGGCGGCCAACGCCAGATCCGACAGGAACGTGATGAACGGGAAGAACAGGGAGATCGCCCGCTGCGACCGCATCCGGCTGCGTCGGTACGCGTCGGCGCGTTCGGCGAACCGGCGCGCGGAAGTCTCCTCACGGCGGTACGCCTGCGCTGCGCGCAGTCCGGTGATGTTCTCCTGGAAGTCGGCGTTGACGAGGGAGATACGTTCACGCGAAACCGCATACGCCGTGCCCGACACCTTCCGGAACCAGAGTGTGGCCGCCACCAGCACCGGGATGACGCTCAACACCACGACTGCGAGCGAGGCGTCGGTGGCCAGCAACGCCACCGAGATGCCGAGCAGGGTCAATACGCTCACGACCGCGGTCGACAATCCGGTCTGGATGAACTGCGACAGCGCGTCGACGTCGGTCGTCATCCGGGTCATGATCCGGCCCGACAGCTCCCGCTCGTAGTAGTCGAGACCCAGTCGCTGCAGGTGTGCGTAGCTGCGCACCCGCAACCCGAAGAGCACGCGTTCTCCGGCACGGGCGGTGAGCACCGTCATGGCGGCGACCACGGCCCACGCGAGCAGAGCGAGGCCCACACCCATGGCTGCGGCCAGCCACAACATTTCGGGGTCGCCTGGGGTGACCCCGCGGTCGACGGCGAACCGCACGATCGACGGGAATGCGATGTTGGTGAGGGACTCGACAGCCAGGCAGAGGATCACCACGGCGAGCAGCCCGCGCACCGGGCGCAGCGTGCGCATGAGCCGGAACTCCGGATCGGGTCGGCGCAGCGCACGAGACTGCAGTTCGGGTGCGGTACCGGGTTCCTCCGTGGCCGGTGGCAATGCCGCGACCGCTGCGCGTAGTTCCGGGGTGGGCGCCACCGAGCCGAGCGCGCCGCTCATGGGGCCGCCTCCACCACCCCGCGGGCCACGGGCCGGGGGAGCGACGGCGGCCGGCCTGCCGGGTGACTCGGCCGCGGTCGCCGCCTCGGGCCACAGCGCATGCGATCCGGATGGCGCCGGCACTTCGGGCGACGCAGGCACCGCGGATGGCGGGTCCGACGTCGTGCCGGTCAGCAGACGTCGGAACACCGGGCTGCGCCGGTCGAGTTCGTCGACGGTCCCGATGTCGACGATTCTGCCGCCGTCGAGCACCGCGACACGGTCGGCGAGCGTCAGCGTCGACCGCCGGTGCGCGAGCACCAAGGTGGTGCGGTCGGGTCGGCCGCGCAGTGCGGCGTAGATCGCGGCCTCCGTCTCGGCGTCCACCGCGGATGTCGCATCGTCGAGGATCAGCACCCGAGGATCGAGCAACAGCGCGCGTGCCAGCGCGACACGCTGCCGTTGCCCACCCGACAGCGTGAGGCCGCGTTCGCCGACGATGGTGTCGTATCCGTCGGGCAGGGATTCGATGAACTCGTCGGCACGGGCCGCGGTGGCGGCGGCGCGGATCTCCTCGTCGGAGGCGTCCGGCCGACCCAGCGCAATGTTCGACGCGATGGTGTCGGAGAACAGGAACGGCTCGTCGAACACGAGGCTCACCGCTTCGCGTAGCCGGTCGGCGCGCAGCGAGGCCACATCGATGTCGTCGCCGTCGGATGTCAGGCACACGGCGCCCGCCGACGGCGTGTAGAAGCGCGGCGCGAGCAGCGACAGTGCGGTCTTACCCGACCCGGCGGGCCCGACGATCGCGACGGTCTCGCCGGGCGGCACCTCGAGTTCCATTCCGTCGAGTACGTCGCGACCCTCGTCGAAACCGAAGGTGATGTTGCGGAAGGCGAGCCCGAGCGGGCCGTCGGGGAGCGGCACCGGATGCGGAGGATCAGCGACGTCGGGCTCGGTGTCGATCACCTCGTACACCCGCTCGACCGCGGCGCGGGAGAGTTGCGCCATGATCACGACCTGAGCCAAGGTGCGGGTGGTCGCGCTCATCGTCGCGACGTACGCGGTGAACGCGACGAATGTGCCGACCGTGATGGTGCCGTTCAAGGTGAGCCAGCCGCCGAGCACGATCGTCGCGACCAGACCGAGCTGCGGGATCGCACCCATCGGCGCGGCGAACCGCGCGTTGATCCGTGCCGCCCGCATGCGCTCGGAGTACAGGATCCGGCCGTGGTTCTCGAGCTGGTCGACGGCGCGGTCCTCCTGCCCGAACCCCTTGACCACCCGAACGCCGGTGACGGTCTCCTCGACGTGTTGTGCGAGGTCGGCGGCACGCTGCTGCGACGACCATGTCGCGGCGAAGACCTTCGGGCGGACGACCCGCACGATGGTCACGATGACGGGCACGGTGGCGACGGCGATCAGCGTGAGCAGGGGTGAGAGCGACGTCATGATCACGAGGGCCAAGGTGAGCTGCAGCAATGCGCCCGCCGACATCGGGACCATCGCGAGCAGGCCCTGGATGAGCTGAAGGTCGGTGATCGAGCGCGACACCACCTGTCCGGTTCGGATTCGATCCTGACCGTGGCCGTCGAGTCGTTGCAGCGAGCCGAGAAGGCGTAATCGGAGATCGTGTTGGACATCCAGCGAGAGTCTGCCCGCCAGCATCCGTCGCCCGTACTGGCATCCGAAGCGGACGGCGGCGCCCGCCGCGATCGCTGCGGCAGCGAGTCCGATCAGGTTGGGCACCGAAGCGAATTCGGTGCCCTCACCGGTGGCGCTGTCGAGTGCGACCTTGGTGAGCAGCGGAAAGGCGATATCGATCAGCGCGGCGATGGCCGTGAGTGCGAGTGCGCCGATCGCCGTTCCCCGATGACGCATGCATTCCGCGCCGAGTCGGCGGACCCAACCTGGGTCGTGTGTGTCGTGTGGCATTTCCTCCGACATTAGCGGCGGACTACGACAGCAGTGCTACGACGGCGGTGCTCAGGTGAGATCGCGACCGCGGGTCCGCCACCACCCGAGCCCGCAGATCAACGCGGTCCAGAAGATCAGGACGAGCGGGGCCAGCGGCCACGACACCGGCATCTCCGCCTCACCGGACAGGTCCACGACTCCGAACAGCGCGTACCAGGTGACCTGGGCGGGCAGGAACTGTGCCACACCCCCGAGTCCGATGCCGTGGAGCACGAGCGAGACGGTCAGCTCCCCGAAAGGAACCCACGCGCAGATCGCGACAACACTGCCGACCATCGAACCGGTGAGAAGTCCGAGACCTGAGCCGATGAGTGCCCACAGCACCGCGCAGAGCAGACCGGTGCCGAGGACACCGGCGATGCCGCCGAGGTCGGTGCCCGAGAAGCCGCCGCCGAACATGAGGATGGTCAGAGCCGATACGAACTCGACGATCACGCAGTACAGCAGCCCGAACAGCGCTGCGGTCGCGTACTTGGAGGCGATCACCAGGTCGCGGCCGCGGGTGGTGAGGAAGGTAGTGATCACGGTGCGGTGCTGGTATTCACCACCGGTGTTGACCACACCGAACAGCGCGGCGAACAGGAACACCAGGGCGAGCGCGAACGAGATGCCCACCGCAGCCGCGGCAGCCTCGGCGAAGCCGGGCCCGAGAATGTCCTCGATCTGACGCATCACCGGGAGCGTGAGCGCCCCGCAGAACAACCCCACCACCAGCGGCGCGATACCCAGAATCCACCAGTACCGCAGGCCGAGCACCTTCCGGAACTCGGCTGTCAAGAGTGCGGTCACGAGTGTCCTCCGGGTCCGGTCGGCGGTTGCTGGAAATTCTGGGGTGCGCCGAAGTTCTGGGGTGCACCGAAGTTCTGGGGTGCGGCCGTGTACTGGCCGGCCGTCATGGCCAGGAAGACCTGTTCGAGGTCGACGTGCTCGATGCTCGTGCCGAACAGCGTGATGCCGTGTTCACCCGCAAGTGCGGCGATGCGGTCGGGTTCGACCCCCACAACGGCCAATCGGCCGTCGGGCTGGATCTGCGCGTCGGTGAATCCGTTCGCGGCGAGTGCAGTCGCCAGCGTCACGGGGTCGGACGCCGCGACGAGCACGCGCGACCGGTACGCGCTGCGCAGATCCGTCATGCTGCTCTGCATCACGAGTGCCCCACGGCTGACGATGACCAGACGGTCGGCCATCTGCTCGACCTCGCGGAGGATGTGGCTCGAGATCAGGACGGTGCCGCCGTTTCTCGCAAACGTCACGAGGAAGTCGCGAAGCCACGCCATTCCCTCGGGGTCGAGACCGTTGGCGGGTTCGTCGAGCACCAGATAGCGCGGCTGGCCGAGCAGCGCAGTCGCCAACGCGAGGCGCTGGCGCATCCCGAGCGAGAACTCACCGACGCGTCGACGCGCTGCCGGGGTCAGCCCCACGAGGTCGAGCATCCGAACGGCCCGATCGTCGGGCACACCCATCGCCGCGCAGTACGCCCTCAGATGGGTGGCCGCAGTGTGCTTCGGATGCGCGCTGTGTGCGTCGAGCACCGCGCCCACGATCTGGGCGGGCTGATCGAGCCGAGTGAACGGCACGCCGTCGATGTACGCGGCACCTGCGGTGGGTCGCACCAGACCCGTCAGCATGCTCAGAGTCGTCGTCTTGCCCGACCCGTTCGGGCCGAGAAAACCTGTGATCGAACCCCGGGGCACGGTGAAACTCAGGTTCGACACGGCGGTGACGTTGCCGAACGTCTTGGTGAGCCCTTCTACAACGATCCCGGGAGGGGGTCCGCTTGCCGGTGCGGTGAAATGCGGCTGCCCGTGCGGAGTGTTCGCTGACGGTGCTGTCACGGAAATGTTCCCCCGGTTACCTCTCGCGGTTGTGTCGCCGCGAGCATACGTGCAGGCAGAATCGAGGCGCGTACCTCAGTCTTCCAACGTCGGTGCCGGGCGTGACGGCAGCGCGCTCTGCTCGGCCGGCCACGTCGCGGGAGGTGTTCCGAAGGCTTCGCGCGCGTTGATGATCGTGCGTTTGCCGATCGTCCGGTTGCCTGCGCCACCGATCGCGGCACCGATACCTGCGGGTACGAGCTTGCCGAGGAGAAGTGCTCCGCGCCTGGCCGCATACTTTCGGACGAACTTCTTCACGAGCGTGTTGTTCATCAGCTTGAGCTGTTTGCTGCCGACCTGCCCGGTCAGTGCCTTCGGCCAGTTCTTCAGCGATGTTCCGGTCGCCGCCGCGACGATCTCCTTACCGGAGTCACCGAGCGCGATCGCGAGCACCAGCGCGCGGCGCTGGTTGTGGTCGTGAGGTTCGATTCCGTGCACCGACGCGACAGCGAGTGTCAGCAGCGCCGATGCTTCGAGGAAGAACACCGATTCCGCGCCGATCGCTCCGATGGCAGCGATCGTTCCGATACCGGGGAAGGCAGCGGTGGCCCCTGCTGCGGCACCGCTGCCCGTGATGGTGTTGAGGAACTGCTTCTCGAGGCGCGCGATGATCTGCGCCGGTGCTTCGTCGGGATGTGCACGACGCAGCAGAGCGACGTATTTGGCGACCGCGGGGCCCTGCAGCCGGCTGCCGTTGTCGAGCAGGGTGATGAGCGCGCGTTCGATCGCGCCACCCTTGATGGGCTCACCGTTCTTGTCGACGGCGCCGGACTTTTCGCTCATTTCGATCCTTGTCGTGTGTCCGCAGGTGGCTACGCTGGAGGTTGTGGCCCGGTCGTCCATTCCAGTCGGCATGTCCGACGGCGCCCGGCAGCGGCCTGCGCCGGTGCTGCAACCTTACGTGCGTCAGTACGAAGGATATCGGTTGACGGGCTTTCCTCCGGGCCGACATCTGGGTCTGTCGTCGCCGGACCTCACCGTCGTTCTGAGCCTCGATCAGCCCGTCGACATTGCCAGGGCGGCCGCGCCGGGCCAGAAGCCCGGCCGGTTCTCGGCACTGGCCAGTGGCCTCACCACATCACCGGTGACGATCGCGCACGACGGCAACCAGCACGGCATTCAGCTTGCGTTGACGCCTGCGGGAGCTCGCGCTCTTCTCGGTGTTCCTACGTCGGCGCTCGGTGCGTGGGTGGTCGAACTCGAGGACCTGCTGGGCGTCGAAGCGCAGGAACTGCTCGAGCGGATAGCTGCGACACCCGGTTGGCCGGAGCGCTTCGCGATTCTCGACCGTGTCCTCACCCGGCGATTGTTCGGTGCTCGCGATGCCGTGCAGATGGATGCGCGTGTGGCGTACGCATGGCAGCAACTCGTCGCCCGCCCCGGCATCGCAGTGCGCGATGTGGCCGGCGATCTCGGATGGAGCCGCCGCTATCTCACAGCACGCTTCACCGCGGAGCTCGGGGTCACGCCCAAGGAATCCGCACGTATCGCCAGGTTCGCCCGGTCGAAGACGATGCTGAGTAGGCCTGAGGCGCGCCTGTCCGAGGTGGCGGTCGGCTGCGGGTTCTACGACCAGGCCCATCTCGCCCGCGAGTGGCGTGAATTCGCGGGCGTGCCACCGTCGCGCTGGAGACAGGATGAGGTGTTCCCATTCGTCCAAGACTCCGACGCCTCATCCGAGGAAGGCTTGTCTTCATGACCAGCACAGCAGCAAACCAGGACCGATCCACCACCGACAACCGCGCCCCGAACGTGTGGCCGTGCCTCGCCTACACCGATGCCCGAGGCGCAATCAGCTTCCTCGTCGACACTCTCGGATTCACCGAATCCGCCTGCTACGGCGAAGGCGACCGCATCGATCACGCAGAACTGACGTGGCCCTACGGCGGAGGCATCATGCTCGGCTCCGCCGGGCGCGACACCCCGCTCGATCAGCACGCAGACTCGGGAACCGTGTACCTCGTCGTTCCCGAGGACGCTCTCGCGGATGACCTCTACGAGAAGGTCCGTGCCTCGGCCGCGACCGTCACCGTGGAGATGCGGGACGAGGACTACGGCTCACACGGCTTCACATGCCGGGACCCTCAGGGCGTGTTCTGGAGCATCGGCACCTATGCGGGGCACGGATTCGGTCAGTGATTCAGAGAGGGGATTCAGAGAGGCGTGTGATCCGACGGCACCGTCTCCTCCGCACGAGGCGGGGGAGGCGGTGTGCCGTCCCCGAAGGGCCGGCCACCGAGTTCTTCCCTGCCGTGCGGCGTCACCCAGCCCGACAGGTCGGGGCCCTTCGGCACGATCTGCGTCGGATTCACATCGGTGTGCACGATGTAGTAGTGCTGTTTGATCTGCACGAAGTCGGTGGTGTCGCCGAAGCCCGGCGTCTGGAACAGATCGCGCGCGTAGCCCCACAGCGCCGGGAACGCGGTGAGCGGGTTGCGGTTGCATTTGAAATGACCGTGATAGACCGGATCGAACCGGGCGAGGGTCGTGAACAGCCGCACGTCGGCTTCGGTGATCGTCTCGCCCACCAGATAGCGCCGGTCGGTGAGCCGTTCCTCCAGCCAATCGAGTCGGGCGAACAACCGGTCGAACGCTGCGTCGTACTTGTCCTGTGAACCGGCGAAGCCGCACCGGTAGACGCCGTTGTTGACATCGCGGTACACAAGATCCGCGACCTCGTCGATCTCGCTCCGCAGCGACTCCGGGTACAGATCCGGTGCTCCGTCGCGGTGGAATGCGGTCCATTCGGTCGAGAAGTCCAAGGTGATCTGCGCGTAGTCGTTGGTCACCACCTGCCCGGTGGGGACGTCGACGATGGCGGGCACCGTGATGCCGCGGGGGTAGTCGGGTTGCCGCGCGAAGTAGGCGTCCTGGAGGTGTCCGATGCCCAGCACCGGGTCGACGCCACCGGGGTCGAGATCGAAAGTCCAGCTGCGCTCATCGTGGGTCGGACCGCACAGACCCAGCGACAGTGCGTCCCCGAGACCGAGTAGTCGTCGCACGATCAATGTGCGGTTCGCCCACGGGCAGGCACGTGCCGCGACGAGACGGTAGCGACCCGCTTCGACGGGGTATCCGTCGCGGCCGTCTGCGGTGATCCGCGTCGAAATGTAGTTGGTGTCGCGGGTGAATTCGGCACCCGGCGCCACGTAGCTTGCCTGGCTGTCTGTGCTGTTGTCGCTCACGGAGACTCCTGCCATCGGGTCGGATACAACTCGGGTCGGATACAACACGGGTCGGCTACCGGGCCGACATACGCACTGTGGTGAGGGTTCCCCACTCGACGTATCCCGACACCGCTGCGAGTCCCCGCGCCGCGAGATTGTCGTGGCGAGCCCGCCACAGGGGGATGAGGCCGGCGTCGAGTGCTTCGTGTGTGCACAGTGTCGCGACGGTGGCACCCAGGCCGAGACGCCGATTCTCCGGTGTCGTCAGGACCCTCACATCCGCGAGAAGCGACTGGAGTTCGCGGTAGCCCGCAACGGCGAGCGGCTGGTGGTCGTCGTCGAGCAGGACGAATGCACGATCGGGCACGTCCGGCCCGACCTCGGTGCCGTCGTCGGGTGGGCAGCGTCGCAACAGTTCGGCGAGGTCGGCGGTGTCGTGCGAGATCAGCGGATCCTCGACCCGTACCGCGTCCGTCCACTCCGGGCACAGGCAGAGCACCTCGGCACGCGCCGCGTAACCACCGGCCGCGGCGCGCACGGCACCTTCGTCCGGGTGCGCGGGGAGAGCGGTCACGGCGGATACTGCCGGCTCGGGGCCCACCACGGCGACGGTGTCGCCGATTCGGAGTACTCGCACCGTGGTGGCCGTATCGTCCACGTTCGTCACGAGTCCACAGGAGGAGAGGGCGTCGTCGGCGAGGCCGAGTTCGCGACACCACGCGAGGGCCGCGATGCTCGAGAGATGGGGGTCCACGCGGATACCGTATCCCGGAGACCGTGGAGAGGACGTGTAGTGAGATCTGGGGACGAACCTGCCGTACCCGACTCTCATTGGCCCGCCCTCGGCGCATTGTGCCTCGGCTTTTTCATGATTCTGGTGGACAGCACGATCGTGTCCGTGGCGAATCCGGCCATCATGCGCGCGCTCGACGCGGATATCGAGAGTGTCGTGTGGGTCACCAGCGCCTATCTGCTGGCGTACGCGGTACCCCTGCTGATCACCGGTCGCCTCGGCGACCGATTCGGCCAGCGCAGGCTCTACCTGTCCGGGCTGGTGGTGTTCACCTTCGCATCGCTGTGGTGTGGGATGTCGTCGACGATCGAGACGTTGATCGTGGCGCGTGTTCTGCAGGGGTTCGGGGCAGCGCTGATGTCTCCGCAGACGATGGCCGTGATCACCCGCGTCTTCCCGCCCGACCGGCGCGGGACGGCAATGGGAATGTGGGGTGCCGTCGGCGGGGTCGCGACCTTGGTCGGGCCGCTCGCCGGTGGGGTGCTCGTCGACGGACTCGGCTGGGAATGGATCTTCTTCGTCAATGTTCCGGTGGGGCTGGTCGCGTTCGTGCTGGCAGTGCGGTTCGTCCCTGTTCTCCCGACCCAGGCCCACCGGTTCGATGTTCCGGGAGTGATCCTCAGCGGCGTGGGCATGTTCTTCCTGGTGTTCGGACTCCAGGGGGCCGGCGAGTATCCGTGGTCGCCGGGCGTGTGGACGAGCATCGGCATCGGTATCGCGATCCTGGTGATCTTCGTGTGGTACCAGTCGCTGGGGCGGGGAGAACCGCTGGTGCCACTGGTCTTGTTCCGCGACCGGAACTTCGCGCTCGCCAACATCGGGATCGCGTCGATCGGCTTCTCGATCACCGCCTTCATGCTTCCTCTGATGTTCTACGCGCAGGATGTCCGGGGCCTGGGCCCCACCGAGTCGGCGCTCCTCATGGTGCCGATGGCGGTGTTGAGCGGTGGGCTCGCACCGTTCGTCGGGCGCCTCGTCGATCGGGTGCATCCGAGGTATGTCGCGGGCCCCGCTTTCGCGCTGCTGGCCGTCGCGTTCGTGTGGCTCTCGTCGGCGATGACACCGGACGCGCAGGCCTGGCAACTCCTGTTGCCGATCGGGTTGACCGGCTTCGCATCGGCGGGGATCTGGTCGACTCTGTCGACCACCGCCACACGCAACCTCGACCTCCGGCTGGCGGGCGCCGGTTCGGGCGTCTACAACGCCACCCGGCAGCTGGGCGCGGTTCTCGGCAGCGCGGCGATCGCTGCCGTGATGGCCGCGCTGCTGTCGGCACGCGGCCTCGGGGACGGGGTGTCGCAGACCGCTGTCGGTGATCTGCCCGAACCCGTACGCGAGGCGTACGCGGCATCGATGGCGCAGTCGATGTGGTTACCTGCGGCAGCGTTGACAGTGGGTTTCGTCGCGTCGGTGTGTTTTGCTCGCCCTCAGCAGCCGAAGATTCGGCACACATCGAAACGCAGTTCCCCGGCCAGAATGTGACCTACGCCATATAGTGCAGTCACGGACGGCGTTGGGAGGTTGCGATGTCGCTGGCGGTCGTCGGAAAATCCGCGGGAGCAGGTTGGTTGCAGGGCGAACGCGTCATGCGCCGTTCCGGCGGGATCCTGCACTACGAAGACCTGGAACCGTGCCTTGCCGAAATGCTCGACCGCAGTGCGCTGCGGTACTCGAACCGTGTGGCTGCGGTCGACGGCGACGGAGGTGCGATCACCTACCGCGACCTGTGGACCGAAGCGGCGAAGGTTGCCGGAGGGCTCCTCGACCAAGGCGTCGGCCCGGCCGACCGAGTCCTGGTCCATTACAGGAACGGCTTCGAGTGGTTGCGCGCATTCCTCGGGGTCGTTCTCGCAGGTGGTGTGCCCGTCCTGCCCGACCCCACGTGCAGCGACACCGAAATCGACTGGATGGCGTTCGACAGTGGTGCCGTACTGATCCTCGACGGCCCCCTTCCGGAGGGAGTCCCGTTCCTCGACGGCGGTGCCTCACCCACCGAATTGGCGTTGCTCTATTACGTCCGAGGCTGTGGCGCCGAACTGCGAGGTGTGGAACTGACCAACTCGAACGTTCTGTCGACGATCGAGGCCGTGGGACATGCCATGGACCTGGTGAACGAACCCGGCCGCACCGTGATCACCACACCGTTGTCCACGGCGGTCGGATGCAGCGTGCAGTTGCTCCCGACCCTCGCGTTCGGAGGAACCGTCGTCGCGGCGGGCGCGCGAGGAACCCGCGTGCCGTGGCGGCATCTGCGGGCGTCGTTCCCCGCCTCCCGCTGCATCCGCGGGTGGGGTGTGGCCGAGACCGGAGGGATCGGTCTGCTGCTCCCGTCCGAGCACCGTCGCAGGCACCCGCGCAGTGTCGGTGTGCCGTTCGGCGGGATCGAGGTCGCGCTGCTCGGCCCCGATGCGGAGGACGGCAGAGGCGAACTGCTGTGCCGTGGGCCGAGCGTCGCCCGCGGCTATCGGAACAATCCGGCTGCGACCGCCGCGATGTTCGACGACGGCTGGTTTCGCACCGGCGACCAGGTCTCCATCGACGCCGCAGGCTTCGTCAATCCTGTCGCGGTACGGGTGTCGTGACGTGCCACATCCGGCGGCGGTGTCTGTGACCCAGTGCTCCTTTGCAGGTCGGGTATCCTTTTCCGGAAACACGCAAGGGTGCAATCGCATTCGTCGAGAAGCGTGCACCCGTCTGGAAGGGCAGTACAGCGATGGTCGAGGAACACACGGTGCCGCATGAGCACGGCTTGGCGGAACTGCACGTTCACATCGAAGGAACCCTCGAACCCGAGCTGATCTTCGCCCTCGCGGAACGCAATCGAATCGAGCTCCCGTATCGGGACCTCGACGATCTGCGCAGCCGATACGAGTTCGGTGATCTCGTGTCCTTCCTCGACCTCTACTACGCCAACATGGAAGTCCTGCGCACGGCACAGGACTTCGCCGACCTTGCCCGCGCGTACTTCGCGCGGGCAGCGCGGGCCGGTATCACCCGGGCCGAGTTCTTCTTCGATCCGCAGGCCCACACGGCGCGCGGAGTGGAGTTGCGTGAGGTCGTCGACGGTCTTGCGGACGCCGCCGCCGGTGCGCGCCGCGAGTACGGCATCGACGCCGCGATGATCGCGTCGATCGTGCGCGATCGCCCCGTGGCCGAAGCGAACGACACCTTCTCGGACCTGATGAAGATGCAGGCCCCGATCATCGCCCTCGGGCTCGACTCTGCGGAGGTCGGATACCCGCCGTCGCTGTTCGAGGACGTGTTCGCGCGCGCCCGCGCGGAAGGCCTGCGCATCACGGCACACGCGGGCGAGGAGGGCCCTCCGGAATATGTCCGGCAGGCGCTGGATCTACTCGGCGCCGAGCGCATCGACCACGGCATCCGATCCCTCGAAGACCCGGAGCTCGTCACGCGGCTGGTGGACGAACAGATTCCCTTGACGGTGTGCCCGTTGTCGAATGTCCGGTTGCGGGTGGTCGATACGCTTGCGGATCATCCGCTGCGCCGCATGCTCGAGGCAGGGCTGTCGGTGACCGTGAACTCCGATGACCCCGCGTACTTCGGCGGGTATGTGGACGATGCCTTCACCGCATTGCGTGAGCAGCTGGGATTGACCGATGAGGAACGAAAGGTCTTGGCGGACAATTCGATGCGCGCCGCCTTCCTCTGAATCGGACTGACGTACTACGCGCCGAGCACGCGCTGTAGATACGCATTGTCGAAGACGCGCTGCGGATCGACACGGTCGCGCACCGCGACGGCGTCGTCGAATCGGGGATACGCCTCGCTCAGTTCGGCGGCGGTGAGGCCGTGCAGTTTCCCCCAGTGCGGGCGCCCGCCGACGGCCCGGGCGATGGCCTCGACGGCCGAGAAGTACTCGCGATGCTCGCCGCGGTGGAACTGGTGCACCGCCACGTAGGCGGTGTCGCGACCGTGGGCGGTGGACAACCAGACGTCGTCTGCGGCCGCGAATCGCACTTCGACCGGAAACCCGATCTTCAGTGCGGAGCGGCGCAGCCATGCGGCGATCTCGTCGAGCACCGCGGGTAGCGCGTCGACCGGTATCGCGTACTCCATCTCCTTGAACCGCACACGCCGATTCGACGCGAACACCCGGTGACTGCGGTCGGTGTACGTGCGCTCCGACAGCGCGCGCGACGACACGGAATTGAGTCCGGGGATCAGCGTGGGCACCCGCGTTCCGAGGTGCTGGAACGCGTTGAACACGCCGTTGGACAGGACCTCGTCGTCGACGAATCCTCTGATCCGTCCGACCGGGTCGACCGGCGTGGTACCGGGGAGTCGAGTGTTGCTCTTGGTGAGCACGCCGTCGGTGTGGGGGAACCAGTAGAACTCGAAATGGTCGGCGCGGAGTCGGTCGTCGAGGCTGTCGAGCGTCTCGTGCAAGGAGCCTGGCGCTTCGTGGGCACGGAGCCGGAATGCGGCCACGCAGTCGAACGTCACGCTCGAGAGCACACCGACGGCTCCGATGCCGAGTCGGGAGACCTCGAACAGTTCGGGCTGGTGAGCGGGGGAACACTCGACGACCGATCCGTCGGCGAGCACCGTCGTCACCGCACGAACCTGCGCTGCGAGACCGGTGAAACCCGCACCGGTTCCGTGAGTCCCGGTGGAGATCGCTCCGGCCACGGACTGGACGTCGACGTCGCCGAGGTTGGGTAGCGCGAGACCGAGTGCCCACAGCTGTTCGCTCAGGTCGTGGAGTCGCGTCCCCGCCCGCACGCTCACGAGCGCGCCGGTGGCGGTGGGCAACACGGTCTCGATCCCTGTCATCCGGTCGAGTGAAAGCAGAGTTCCATCGGTGACGGCAGCGCCGGTGAAGGAATGGCCCGCACCGACGGCCTTGACATGTCGGCCTTGTTCTGCGGAGCGCGCGACCACGGCTGCGAGCTCGTCCGTGCTTTCCGGCGTGTCGAACCGCTGCGGGTTCGAACGCTCGGTCCGTGCCCAATTCTGCCAGGTCGCCATTGCCCCATGATCGACCTGGACAGGCGTTCAGGTCAATACCCGGGTCTTGGACGCGCGCCCGATCTACGATCGGGGAATGTCGAACCGGTTGCCTGCGGACGAGCGTCGAACCCAACTCGTCGAATCTGCACTGGAACTGGCCGAGCGAGGTGGGGTCGGAGCGGTCACCGTCCGGGCGGTTGCGGAAAACGCCGGGGTATCCCTGGGGGTGGTGCACTACTGCTTCGACAGTAAGGAGGCCCTTGTCGTTGCGATGGCGGAAACGCTGATACAGCAACTCGCCGACACCATGCAGACGGCGTTCGACGTACCCCACGACAAACCCGCACCACAGGGCGTTCGGGGCCTGCGAGAACTGCTGTTCAAAGGGCTCAGCGCGGCGTGGCCGTCGATCGAGGCGACCGCCGGACGCCAACTCCTCACCTACGAGATCACCACCTACTCACTTCGCCACCGCAATGCGGGCGCCGCGCTCGGTGGTGACATCGCCGTGCAGCAGTACCGAATCATGGACGAACAGGCGCACGCCTTCCTGACCGCGTGTGCCGAACAGACCGGGACGACATGGATGGAGCCGATCGAGAGCGTTGCGCGGACCGCGCTCGCACTCATCGACGGCTTCACACTGCGCTGGCTCGTCGACCAGGAAAGCGATTCGATCGTCGGTGAACTCGACGACATGGCGGGAATCATCGCCTCCCGCGCGGTCGACAAACCCTGATCGCCCACCTCCAACCGATGGGACCACCGTTGAGCACTGCTGTACCTGGAACCACTGCTGTACCTGGCGACGCCGCTGTTCTCGATCGCCTCGATGAAGCAACGTCGGATCTGGATCCACCCTTCGCGGCGTTGGACCTGACCACGCTGCGTCGCAACGCGGACGATCTGGTCCGTCGCGCGTCGCACACTCCCGTCCGGGTCGCGAGCAAGTCGGTGCGCTGCCGAACCGTGCTCGAGGAGGTGCTGGGTTCCGGTCTCACCGCGCAGGGCGGATTTCGCGGCATCATGTCGTACTCGTTGCGCGAGGCGCTGTGGCTCATCTCGCACGGAGCGCGCGATGTCCTTCTCGGGTACCCCACCGTCGACCGCGCGGCACTCGCAGGACTTGCGTCCGACCCCGTCGCGCTCGGGTCGGTGACCCTCATGGTCGATGCTCCCGCGCAGCTGGATCTGATCCGGAACGCGGTGGGCACCGGTGCTGTTCGTCCTCGGGTATGCCTCGATATCGATGCATCGCTTCGCGTCGGGCCGGTGCATCTCGGGGTGCGACGGTCGCCGCTGCGCACCCCGGATCAGGCAGCCGCGCTCGCGCGGGTCGCGGTGGCCGGGGGGTTCGACGTCGTCGGAATCATGTTCTACGAGGCACAGATCGCGGGCCTGCCCGATTCGTCGCTGCCCGTCCGGATGGTCAAGCGAATGTCGGCGCGGGAACTCGCGACACGGCGGGGCGAGGTGGTCGACGCGGTTCGCGCGGTCGTCGGCGACCTCGAGATCGTCAACAGCGGAGGTACCGGATCGCTCGAGGTGAGCTCCTCCGATCCGGTTGTCACCGAGGTCACCGCGGGGTCGGGACTGTACGTACCGACGTTGTTCGACGCCTACCGCTCGTTCACTCCGAATCCTTCGTTGTTCTTCGCGTTGTCCGCCGTGCGTAAACCTGCCCCGTCGATCACCACCCTGTTCGGCGGTGGGTACATCGCGTCGGGGCCACCGGGTGCGGCCCGGATACCCCGACCTGTCCGGCCTGCAGGGCTGACACTGCTGCGCAACGAGGGAGCGGGAGAGGTACAGACCCCCGTGCGTGGGCGTGCTGCGTCGGATGTCCCGATCGGTGGGCGTGTGTGGTTCAGGCACGCGAAGGCGGGGGAGCTGTGCGAGAGATTCGGGCAGATCCACATCGTCGACGCCGGTGCTCGCACGACCGTTCCTACCTACCGCGGCGAGGGTCACTGCTGGTGAGCGGATAATTCACCCATGCCGTTCTTCGACGGGGCCGCAGGCCGCACCCATTACCGCAGCTGGAACACCGACGCGGCTTCTGCCGGCATCGTCTTCGCACACGGCATCCGGCAGCACACCGGCCATTACCACCGCTTCGCTACGGGCCTCGGCGCGCGCGGTATCGCATTGTGGGGTATCGACCTGGCCGGGCACGGATTGTCCGAGGGCGCACCCGATGCTCCGGGATCCGTTGCGTCTCACGCGGCCGACCTGTCCGTGTTGACCGCGATTGCGGAGGACACCGGGATTCCGCTCGTGCTGATGGGGCATTCCCTCGGGGCGGCGTCGGCGCTGGCGCTGTTGCATACCGACGCCGGCCGATTCCGGGCCGCGGTCCTGTGCGGCACTCCGCGAACCGCGACACGACCCGAGTTCGCGCGGGCGCTGGCCGGGGCCGGGCTGCCCGTTCTCGCCGTGCACGGCATCGACGACCGGCTCGCTCCCGTCGAACCGGTGCGCGCATGGGCCGCGGAGGTGCCGAACCTGCAGTTCGACGAGTATCCCGACGCGGGACACGATCTGCTTCACGAACCCGTCCATCGCGCCGTTACCCGCGACATCGCGGAATTCGTCCTCGATGTCACGGGCCCCCGATCTTGAACGACTCCCACTGAACGAGCGAAAGTGCCGTTCATCTCGACCAGTCGAGTGAACGGCACTTTCGCTCAGAAGTGCTCGCGGTGGAGCAGACGGATCAGGAGTAGATCGCCTCGATCGCCGCACCGTGCTTCTCGTGAATGATGTTTCGCTTGAGCTTGAGCGTCGGGGTCAGCTCACCGGTCTCGATCGAGAAGTCCGACTCGAGTATGCGGTACTTCTTGATGGCCTCTGCCTTCGACACCTTGGCGTTCGTCGCTGCCACGGCCGAGTCGATCTCGGCGATCAGGTCGGCGTTCTTGATCAGATCTGCGACCGCGGTGCCCGCAGGCAGGCTGTTGCGCTCGAGCCAGCCGGGGAGCGTTTCCGAATCGATGGTGATGAGTGCGCCGATGAACGGCTTCGCGTCGCCGACGACGAGGACCTGGCTGATCAGCGGGTGTGCGCGCAGGGAATCCTCGAGGATCGCAGGCGCGACGTTCTTACCGCCGGCCGTGACGAGCAGCTCCTTCTTGCGTCCGGTGATCGAGACGAACCCGTCGGAGTCGATGGTGGCGATGTCGCCGGAGTGGAACCAGCCGTCGCGGATCGCGTCGGCAGTGGCCTCGTCGTTCTGCCAGTAGCCGTCGAAGACGATGGGGCCCTTGAGGAGCAGTTCCCCGTCTTCGGCGATCTTCGCGGAGTGCCCGTCGAGGGGGCGTCCGACCGTGCCGACCTTCTGATGCTCCGGGGTGTTCATGATGATGCCGCCCGTGGTCTCGGTGAGGCCGTAGCCCTCGTACACCGTGACGCCGATACCGCGGAAGAAGTGGCCGAGGCGTGCGCCGAGTGCGGCGCCACCCGACACGGCCCTCGTCGCGTTTCCGCCGAGCGCATCGCGCAGCTTGCCGTAGACGAGCTTGTCGAACAGCGCGTGCTTGACCTTGAGGACGAGCCCGGGGCCGCCCGTTTCGAGTGCCTTGCTGTACTCGATCGCGGTGTCGGCCGCCTTGTCGAAGATCTTGCCCTTGCCGCCGTCGTACGCCTTCTGTTTGGCGGAGTTGTAGACCTTCTCGAACACGCGCGGAACCGAGAGGATGAAGTTCGGCTTGAACGCGGCGAACTGCTCGAGCAGGGTCGTCAGATCCGAGGTGTGGCCCACGGTGACCTTGTGATCGAACGAGGCGAAGGAGATCAGTCGCGCGAACACGTGTGCCATGGGCAGGAACAGCAGCGTGCGTTGTCCCGCTTCCATCGAGTCGGGCAGACCCAGCTGCGCGGCAGCGGACTCGGCGTAGAAGTGGCGGTGCTTGAGCTGCACGCCCTTGGGCCGGCCCGTGGTGCCCGAGGTGTAGATGAGGGTGGCGGCAGATTCCGCGTTCACCTGCTTGCGACGTTCCTCGACCTGCTCGTCGGTGATCGCGGCACCACGTGCGGTGAGTTCCTCGACGGCACCCTTGGCTCCCGAGGCAGGCTCGATCTGGAGCAGCTCGCGCACGGTCGGCGCAGCGTCGGCGACGTCCCGGACGACGTCGGCCTGCTCCGAGTTCTCGACGATCAGCAGCGATGTTCCCGAGTCCTCGAGGATCCACTTGGACTGGTCGGCCGCGGACGTCTCGTAGATCGCGACCGTGGCGCCGCCTGCGGTCCAGATCGCGTAGTCCAGCAGGACCCACTCGTAGCGGGTGCTCGAGAGGATCGCGACGCGGTCGCCCAGCTCGACCCCGGATGCCATCAGGCCTTTCGCGACGGCGCGGACCTCGGCGGCGAACTGGACTGCGGTGACCGGAACCCATTTGCCGTCGATGAGGCGTTCGAACGGAACGAAGTCGGGTGACTCCTTCTCGTGCCGGAACACCGAATCTGCCATCGACACGTCGTCCGGAATCGCGAACGACTGCGGAACGGCAATCTCACCCATCTGTGACCCCTCCATCTTTTTGAACTTGCGATGTGCATTGCATCACAATGCGTTCACCTCCGCACCACCCGGGCTGCCGGTTTTGGGAAGTTTCAGGGTTCATTGTGCGTGATGTACGACACGAAAGCTACCCGTAGGTAGCTTGAAACCGAAGCCATGTTCGGGCGCGTTCAGGTGCTCTCTCTCAGGATGCGAGCAGCTTCGTCGTCACTCAGCTGATGAAAATCGGAGTAGCCCGCGCCGACCGAGTCGTAGCCTGCGGGTGCCCACGGGCAGATCACCTCGTCCGCGTCCTGCGCGACCCGGCGCACCGCTTCGGGAGACGCGATGGGAACGGCGAGTACCACCCGCGCGGCACCGGCCGCCCGTGCGGCCGTGCACGCGACCGCTGCGGTAGCCCCCGTCGCCATCCCGTCGTCGACGATCACGGCGGTGCGTCCGCCCAGCGCGACACGTTCCCGGCCGGAACGCAGCAGTGCGCCTCGACGTTCGAGCTCGACGTGCTCGCGTGCCCGGACCTGGTCGATGGACTCGGCGCTGATCTCGGCGAGCCGGATCACCTCGTCGTTCAATACCTGGATGCCACCCTCGGCGATCGCGCCCATTGCAAGCTCGGGATGCCAGGGCACTCCGAGTTTCCGGACGACGAGCACATCGAGGGGGGCGCCGAGGGTGCGGGCGACTTCGCGGGCCACGGGAAGACCGCCGCGGGGCAGTGCGAGAACCACGGTGTCCGCTCCGCGGAGATGTCCGACCGAGCGGGCGAGCCGCCGTCCGGCCTCTTCTCGCGAGGGATACCGCCGCACCATCCCAGTATGAACCCGCCGCGATACGAAATCAGCTCGGTTCGCCGGCCGGGTGGGGCGGATGGTGACGATCGGATCCGACTCTGTTGCGACTCTCCCTGTGGGCTCGGGGGCGATTTCGAGGGTGGCGGCGGTGGACGCGCTCCACCGGTCTACCGGCGGGTAGAGTCCGGTGTTCGGGTCCCTCATGAGTGCCGACACTCGCCTGTTCGGGGCGTGTTTCGGCACACTCTTGCGTGGGTGTGGCACGGAATCGTCGAGCCATCCGATAAACTGCTGGTCAAATGAGTGAAATCGAAAACGCCCCCGACCAGGAGACTGCATCCCTCACGTTTGCCGATCTCGACATCGACGACCGTGTGCTGCAGGCCCTTTCGGACGTGGGTTATGAATCCCCGTCGCCTATCCAGGCAGCTACTATCCCACCACTGCTGGAGGGTCGGGACGTCGTCGGTCTCGCTCAGACCGGCACCGGCAAGACTGCCGCGTTCGCAGTGCCCATCCTCTCCCGGATCGACACCACGAAGAAGCGGCCCCAGGCGCTCGTGCTCGCGCCGACCCGAGAACTCGCGCTGCAGGTAGCGGAGGCTTTCGGTAAGTATTCGTCGCACATCCCGGGCCTGCATGTCCTGCCCATCTACGGCGGTCAGGCCTACGGCGTCCAGCTGGCGGGTCTTCGTCGAGGTGCTCAGGTCATCGTCGGTACCCCCGGACGTGTGATCGATCACCTCACCAAGGGCACCCTCGACATCTCCGAGCTCGAGTTCCTCGTCCTCGACGAGGCCGACGAGATGCTCACGATGGGTTTCCAGGAGGACGTCGAGCGGATTCTTGCCGACACCCCCGAGACCAAGCAGGTCGCGTTGTTCTCGGCGACGATGCCCGGCGCGATCCGCCGGCTGTCGAAGCAGTACCTGAACAACCCGCAGGAGATCACGGTCAAGTCGAAGACCACGACCTCCTCCAACACGACCCAGCGCTGGGTGCTCGTGTCGCACCAGCGCAAGCTCGATGCCTTGACCCGGATCCTCGAGGTCGAGTCCTTCGAAGCGATGATCATCTTCGTCCGCACGAAGCAGGCCACCGAAGACCTCGCCGAGAAGCTCCGTGCCCGGGGCTTCTCTGCTGCAGCGATCAACGGCGACATCGTGCAGGCCCAGCGCGAGCGGACCATCGGTCAGCTCAAGAGCGGAGCCCTGGACATCCTGGTCGCCACCGACGTCGCGGCCCGCGGTCTCGACGTGGAGCGCATCAGCCACGTCGTCAACTACGACATTCCCCACGACACCGAGTCGTATGTGCACCGCATCGGCCGTACCGGTCGTGCAGGGCGTAGCGGTGACGCACTGCTGTTCGTGGCGCCGCGCGAGCGGCACCTGCTCAAAGCGATCGAGCGGGCCACCCGCCAGCCGGTCGCCGAGATCCAGTTGCCGAGCGTCGACGACGTCAACGCGCAGCGTGTGTCCAAGTTCAACGACTCGATCACCGAAGCGTTGACGTCCGACCATCTGCAGTTGTTCCGCACGTTCATCGAAGATTACGAGCGCGAACATGACGTCCCGCTCGCCGACATCGCGGCCGCGTTGGCTGTGCTGTCGCGCGACGGCGATTCGTTCCTCATGGAAGAGCAGCCGGAGCCGGTCGTGCAGCCACGCCGCGAGCGTGAGCCGAGGCCGCCTCGCCGCTTCGAGGACGACGGCGCGACACGTGTCGGGCGCGACGGCCAGGAGATGGCGACCTACCGCATCGCGGTGGGCAAACGGCATCGCGTGCAGCCGGGTGCGATCGTCGGTGCGATCGCCAACGAAGGCGGCCTGCGTCGAGGAGACTTCGGGCATATCAGCATCCGTGCCGACCACAGTCTCGTGGAGCTCCCCAAGGATCTGCCGCAGCAGGCACTCGAGGCGCTGCGTGCCACCCGGATTTCCGGTGTGCTGATCCAGCTTCAGCGCGACTCCGGTGCGCCGGGTGGGCGCCCCGCGTCGTCCCGCGGGGGTGATCACCGCGGTGGAGACCGCCGCGGTGGCGATCGCGCAGACCGCGGTGGCGATCGTCGCGGTGGTCGCAAGGAGTACGGCAGCGGCGACTTCACCCACCGCAGCGAGCGCAATGACCGTGGCGGTCGCGGCGGATACCGCGACTGAAAGCCGTTCACAGGTAATCGATCACGGCGCCTCCGCCAGTACATCGGCGGTGGCGCCGTCGATCGTTTCCCGGATGATGTCGGCGTGCCCGGCATGCCGGGCCCACTCCTCGAGCTGGTGGAGTACCAGAAAGCGCACGGTGAACGGCACACCTTGATCGAGCCAGACGGCTGCCCCTGCGGGAATGTCGACGACACGGTCGAGGTCGGGCTCCGCGTGCAACTGCGCCGCGAAACGATCCGCAGCAGCATCGAGGCGGGCGAGCTGGTCGGCGACGGATTCGGCGTCGTCGACCTTCCATGCGGCCATCCACGCCGCGACCGGATCGGTTGTGCGGCTCTGTTCACCGGAGATGCGGTCGATGGTCGTTTCGAGACCGTCGATCAGGTGGCCCAGTAGCGATGCCAAGCTCATCGCCGATGCGCTCGGGACACTGCGAGCCTGTTCTGCGGTCAGGCCCGACAGTGATCCGCGTAATCCGGCGAACTGGTTTCCGAGAAGCGTCAACAGCAGTTCGGTTTCTTGGTTCTTGTGTGTCGTCATGATTGAAGTATTGGCGCAATCGCGGACGACTTCGGTCCGGAATCGGCGAATTGGGTTCGATACAACTCGGCGTAGCGTCCCCCGGCCGCGAGCAACTCCTGATGCCCGCCGCGTTCGACGATGCGTCCGGCCTCGACCACGAGAATCTGATCGGCGGCCCGGATCGTCGACAAGCGGTGTGCGATCACGACCGATGTGCGGCCCGCAAGGGCCTCGGTGAGTGCTTCCTGCACGGCGGCTTCGGACGTCGAATCCAGATGTGCGGTCGCCTCGTCCAGGATCACCACACGTGGTTGCGCGAGCAGCAGCCGTGCGATGGTCAATCGCTGTCGTTCACCGCCCGACAGGCGGTAGCCGCGTTCCCCGACGACCGTGTCGAGACCACTCGGCAGGCTGCCGATCAGGTCCGCGAGCCGGGCGCGGCGCAGTGCGTCCCACACCTGCTCCTCGGTGGCGTCGGGTCGCGCCAGCAGTAGATTTCCGCGCACCGTGTCGTGGAACAGATGGCCGTCCTGCGTGACGAGGCCGACCGTGGCCCGGATCGAATCCGCCCTCAACGTGCGCACGTCCGTGTCGCTGAGCAGCACGGCGCCCGAGTCGACATCGTACAAGCGCGGAATCAGTTGCGCGATGGTCGATTTCCCGGCCCCGGAGGATCCGACGAGCGCGACCATCTCGCCCGGTTCGACCCGGAACGACACGCCGTGCAGCACGGTCTCGCCGCCGCGCGAGTCGAGCATCGCGACCTCTTCGAGCGACGCGAGCGACACCTTGTCGGCCGACGGATACGCGAACTCCACATCGCGCAGTTCCACTGCCACGGGACCGTCCGGGACGGGCTTCGCATCGGGGAGCTCGCGGATCAGCGGTGTCAGGTCGAGTATCTCGAAGACCCGCTCGAAGCTCACCATCGCGCTCATCACGTCCATCCGCGCGCTGGCCAGTGCCGTGAGCGGGGAGTACAGGCGGGTGAGCAACATGGCCATCGCCACCACCGATCCCGGATCGAGCTGTCCGCTCAGCGCGTAGAAGCCGCCGAGCCCGTAGACCAGCGCCAGCGCGAGTGCGGAGACGAGTGTCAGCGCGGTCACGAACACGGTCTGCAGCATCGCGGTGCGAACTCCGATGTTGCGGACGCGTTGTGCGCGCACCGCGAATTCGGCCGATTCGTGGGCAGGACGCCCGAACAGCTTGACCAGTGTGGCGCCGGGCGCAGAGAATCGCTCGGTCATCTGGGTGTTCATCACCGAATTGTGGTTGGCTGCTTCGCGGCTCAGCTGAGCGAGCTTTGTGCCCATCGTGCGAGCGGGAATGATGAAGATCGGCAACAGCAGCAAGGCCAGCAAAGTGATCTGCCACGAGATGCCGAACATGACGACAAGAGTGATCACGAGTGTGACGACATTGCCGGCCACCCCGGACAGCGTGTCGCTGAATGCGCGCTGCGCGCCGATCACGTCGTTGTTCAGTCGAGACACGAGAGCACCCGTGCGGGTGCGGGTGAAGAACGCGATCGGCATGCGCTGCACATGATCGAACACCGTGGTCCGCAGATCCAGGATGAGGTCCTCGCCGATCCTCGCCGACAACCACCGATTGGCCAGGCCCAATCCAGCCTCTACCAGTGCGATCGCTGCGATGATCACGGCGAGCCACACCACGACCGATAGTGCTGCATTGTCGACGATCGCGTCGACGACACGTCCGGCGAGGACCGGTGTCGCCACACCGAGCGCAGCGATGAGCACGCTGAGGATCAGATACGCGATGATGTTGCGTCGATGTGGCTGGGCGAACGCGCCGACCCTGCGCAATGTTGCGCGAGAGAACGGGCGCCGATCGCTCTCGGCGTGCATCGCGTTGTACATCGCGTTCCACGCCGTGACTTCCATGCTCATGGGGGAGCCCTCCTTGTGTCGCGCTCGACCTTAGAACCTCGAGCGCGCTCGAGGTCAAGCGTATGCGCACCTTGTGAGAGAACATCCTGCACAGAATTGAGGACGGCGCTCGTCGTCGATGGCTTTTAATCTCACCGACATGGACAACACTGCTGTCGCGACGTCCTTCCGTATCGAGATCTCCGACGAACAGATCGAAGACCTGCACCGCCGCCTCGATGCTGCGCTCTGGCCGGACCAACTGCCCGAGACCGGCTTCGCCCACGGAGTCCCGGTCGGTGCGGTGAGGGCGCTTGCTGAACGTTGGCGGAATGTCTACAACTGGCGTACCTACGAGGCCGAGCTCAATTCGTATCCGCAGTTCGGTCGTCCGCACCCCGACCGGGTCGTCGGCGTCGACGCATTCCTCACGACTCTGAGCATCCTGTGGTTCACCGGGACGATCGGTTTGTCGATGAGGTTTTACACCGAAGGCGAGCAGTGGGGAGCGTCGACGCCCGACCTCCTCGTCGACGACCTACGCAAATTCTTCGCAGCACACGCCCGTCGGTAACGGCTCTCTCAGATCAGTTGGCCACGTCGATCACGACGCGGACGGGGTCGGTGAGGGATTGCACCGAGAAGGGGGTGTTCGGTTCGGCCACGCCGATGAACGACTGGGTCACGCCCTCGAACACACCCGACCCGTTCACCTCGACGACGGATCCGCCCGACGGCCCGAGAACCGGAGTCGGGCCTGCATACGGCTCGACGCCACTGTCGAACGGGTACGCCGACCCGTCGATGAGCACCTGGATCACGGCCCCACCGGCGACGGGGACCTCGCTGCCGCTGCCGTCCTGCACGGCGCTGTCGACGTAGCCGACACGCCACCCGGGCATGCCTTCCCCGCCGAGTTCGTACACGACGCGGTCGAAGCCCTCGTGCCGGCCGGTGCGGATGTCGGTGACCGTGAGTTTCGCGCCGTCGCCCGCGGGGGAGATCTTGTCTGCGGCGTCGGTCGGGGTCGTGGAGGGAGCATCCGGCGTCTCGACCTGCGTCTCGATCGACGCAGCGGTGTCGGGTTCGGGTACGGGGTCTCCGTTGGCGGTGCACCCCGCGAGAACCAACGCGGCGGCGGTGACGGCGAGGGCGTGACGGGTGCGAAGCATGGGCCTCATGATACGTCGTGAAACCGCACGATCGAGGGAGGCGCGGTGGGCGTCTTGACGCCGGACGGGTGCGGGCGCACAATTCAACACACGATGATGTCAACACTCGATGAATTGAGTGAAACATGAACGTCGCCTCTGAATCCCCCGCCGTGGACGTCCGTGACCTGCAGGTTCGGCGCGGCACCCACCGCGCGCTCGAAAGCCTGAACATGCAGGTTGCCCGGGGCTCGATCACCGGATTGCTCGGACCCTCCGGCTGCGGAAAGACCACCCTGATGCGTTCGATCGTCGGCACCCAGATCGTCGAATCCGGCAGCGTCACCGTGCTCGGAAAGCCGGCAGGCTCTGCAGACCTACGCCGCCGCGTCGGGTACGTCACCCAGTCGCCGAGTGTGTACCTCGACCTGTCGGTCACCGACAACGTCTCCTATTTCGCTGCGCTCTACGGCCGACGCGGTTCCTCCGTTGCCGACACGATCGCTGCAGTGGGACTGACCGACCATGCACGCAATGCTGCGAGCGCACTCTCGGGTGGACAGCTCGGACGCCTGTCGCTCGCATGTTCGCTCGTCGGCGACCCCGAACTCCTCGTGCTCGACGAGCCCACCGTCGGCCTCGATCCGGTGTTGCGCGCCGAACTCTGGGAACACTTCCGAACCCTCGCCGCGCGCGGCACCACACTGCTCGTCTCCAGTCACGTCATGGACGAAGCCGACCACTGCGACGAACTCGTCCTGCTCCGAGAAGGCCGGTTGATCGCACAACTCACCCCCGCCGAACTGCGTGATCGGACCGGCGAGCCGAGCCTCGAACATGCCTTCCTCCATCTGATCCGAACGTCGACGGGAGCATGATCATGAGCGCCGTCATCTACGCCTCCACTACGACCCGCATCCTTCGGCAGCTCCGATCCGACCACCGCACGGTCGCCATGATCGTGTTCGTGCCGAGCCTGCTGATGATCCTGCTGTACTTCATCTACCAGAACGCACCCGCCGGGCCGGACGGCTTCTCTCTTTTCGACCGGATTGCCGTGACGATGCTCGGAATTCTGCCGTTCGTCGTGATGTTCCTGGTCACTTCCATTGCGATGCAACGCGAACGGAGCTCGGGTACGCTCGAGCGACTCCTCACGACACCACTGACGAAACTCGATCTCCTCGCCGGATACGGCAGCGCCTTCTCGCTCGCTGCCGCACTCCAGGCCGGACTCGCGTGTGCAGTCGCCTTCTGGCTGCTCGGCGTCACCAGCGCCGGTTCGGTCGCATGGGTGCTCGTCACCGCAGTGCTCGTCGCTGTACTCGGGGTCTCCCTGGGGTTGCTGTGTAGTGCATTCGCCCGCACAGAATTTCAAGCGGTGCAGTTCATGCCCGTGCTCGTCATCCCGCAATTCCTGCTCTGCGGTCTGCTCGTCCCGCGCGATCAACTGCCGGACTGGCTGCGCTGGATCAGCAACGTGCTGCCCCTGAGTTACGCGGTGGAGGCGCTGCAAGAGATCACCCGACACCCCGGAACCACCGCCGTCATGGTGCGGGACCTCCTCGTTGTCGCGGCCTTCGCTGCGGCGGCCCTCGCACTCGGTGCTGCGACACTGCGCCGCCGGACGCCGTGACCACCGAATCCCGGGACGCTCGGCGTTCGGGCCGGCGCCCCGGTAACTCGGGTACACGCGAAGCGATCCTCGGTTCCGCACGAGAATTGTTTGCCGCCAATGGGTTCGACAAGACGACGGTGCGCGCTGTGGCGGCACGTGCACGCGTGGATTCAGCGCTCGTCCATCACTACTTCGGTACGAAGATGGAACTGTTCACCGCATCCATCGCGCTGCCCGTCGATCCTCGCGAGGTCCTCGCGCCGGTGTACGAGACGCCGGTGGAAGAACTCGGTCATGCTCTGGTGTCCGCACTGATCGGCGTGTGGGAGTCGCCGCACCGCGACGCGGCGGTCGCGATGTTCCGAGCCCAGATCGCGGGCGGTGACAGTGGGTTGATCCGGACATTTCTGCTCGAGGTCGCGCTCGAACCATTGCTGGACAGGATCGACCGTCCCGAAGGCACAGGCCGGTTGCGCGCCGAATTGGTGGCAACCCAGATGACGGGGGTGATGCTCGTGCGCTACATCCTGCGGTTCGAGCCCTTGGCGTCGTTGCCGCCGGAGCAACTCGCCCTGATCATCGCGCCCACAGTGCAGCGCTATCTCACCGGCGAGCTCACCACGGCACAGGTCCGCGACGGTCGATGAACATCCCCGCAGGTGAGGCTGCGGTGCAGGCCTCGACGATCGCGTCGGTGCCTTCTTCGACCGATTGGGTGCCGGAGAAGCCGTTGAGTGCGGTGGCCGTGTAGCCGGGGTCGGCAGCAATAACCCGAATATTCGGAAGCGCCTTGGCATACATGGTGGTCACCATGTTCAAGGCCGCTTTCGACGACGGATACACGAGGCCGTGCAACGTCGATTCGATTCGCGTGGGATCGGTCGTCACGCCGAACGAACCCATTCCGCTGGACACCATCACCAACCGCGGCGAGGCGGACTGCGCGAGTAGCGGCAGGAATGTGTGGGTCACGCGGACCGGCCCGAGCAGGTTCACGCCGAACACCGGAAGGAAATCGCCGGGGACGGTGTCGGCGGGTGTAGCGAAACTATCCGCGATACCGGCGTTATTGACGAGGACATCGAGACCTGTGCCCGACTCCGACACCATGCGATAGGCGGCTGTGACGGAATCGTCGCTGGTGACGTCGAGTTCGACGACACGAACATCGGCGTCGGGGGTGTCGGCTCCGACCTTCTCTGCAACCTCGTGGCCGACGCCGACATCGCGCACGCCCATCCAGACGATGTGTCCGGAAGCGGCGAGACGCCGGCAGGTTTCGGCGCCGAGCCCTCCGGTGGCGCCGGTGACGAGAACTGTGGATACATGGTGTGTGGTCATGCCTTCACGGTCGTCTGCCGATCCCTCTCGAACCAGGACCGGCCGATCGTGGGATCGGCGGTACTACCCACGCCGCGTACGAAGTCGTCATGCTGGAGCGATGACGATCAACCGCACCGAGCTGGCGGCTGCGTTGCGGCACGCTCGTGAACGAATCACGCCGGGCGAGGTCGGTTTGGCGTCGGGGTCGCACCGCCGCACTCCTGGCCTGCGTCGGGAGGAGGTCGCGATGCTGGCGGGGATCAGCGTCGACTACGTCGTCCGTCTCGAACAGGGCCGCGGACCGGTTCCGTCGACGCAGGTACTCGGGGCACTGGCCAGGGCGCTGCGACTCGACCTCGACGCGCGCACTCAATTGTTCCATCTGGCAGGTGTGCAACCTCCCGGCCCGGGCGCGATCGACATGCATGTGCGGCCGAGTGTGTTGCGGCTGATCGATCGGTTCGCCGACCTGCCGGTCGTGGTGATGAGCGCCAAAGGGGATGTGCTCGCGTGGAACGCGATGGCCTCTGCGCTGCATGGCGATTGGTCGGCGTTGCCGCCGCATCGTCGAAACATCAACAGGTTGCGCTTCCTGCCTGACCCGGCGGATCCTCTGATGAGCACGGTCGGCACCACCGAGGAGGAGTTCGAGGCGACGGCGGAGCAATCGGTCGGGAGTCTTCGCGCTGCCGCAGCCCGATATCCGCGCGACAGCGGGTTGAGTGCGCTCGTGGACGAACTGCGCAGGAAGTCGGAGCACTTCGCGACGCTGTGGAGTGGCGGCACGGTCGGTGGGTGGCGGACACACACCAAGACGGTGAACCACCGGGCGTTGGGACCGATCGTCCTCGACTGCGACGCGCTGCACATCCCGGACGTAGACCAATCGGTCATGGTGTATTCGGCAGCGCCCGGAACACCCGCGGCGGAGTCGCTCGCGTTACTCCGTGTTCTGGGTATTCACGAGTGGACGGGCGATTCGGCGCGGTCGTGACAGTGGTCGGGTACGAGCGAACTACTCGTCTCCGGTGTCTTGCAGGTAGACCAGGCCGTTGCCATCAGGGTCGGCGAACGAGAACATCGCCGGGACTCCCTCCATGCGGATCAGGTCGTCGTTGTGCAGGGTGGTCCCGGACGCGCGGATCGCGTCGTGCGCGGCTCGAGTATCGGAGGTGCCCAAGCGGATCGCGACCGGGATCTCGCCGTCGGGAGGGAGGAGTAGCAGAGAGACCTCCGAACCGGGTGGCACGACCTCGATCAACCGGGCGCCCGGCCAGATCTCGACATCGGTCCGGAGTACGCATCCCAGCGTCTCGGTGTAGAACTTCAGTGCGGCGTCCTGGTCGGAGACCGGAACCGACACGCTCAGTACTTTCGTTGTCATGGTCATGCTCGGGTAGACCGCACGGGAGACCGGAATTCATCACGGCGACAGTCGCCGGATCGGGGAACCACTGCTCACGATGTCTGCTCGCGCAGGTAGGCGATGTCCTCGGCAAGCCCGCCCGCGGGCGTCTCCAGGATCACCGGCGCGTTCGCCTTCAACGCGACCTCGGCGAGCAACGCCGGGTCGATCGTGCCGTCCGCGAGATTCGCGTGCCGGTCGCGGGCGGAGTCGAACTCGTCGCGCGAATTGTTCAGGTGCACCAGATCGATGCGGCCGGTCAGCGCACGTACCCGTTCGACTGCGTCGACGAGGTCTTCACCGGCCGCCCACGCGTGGCACGTGTCGAGGCAGAATCCGACATCGTAGTCGCCGATCACGTCCCACAGCCGACCGATCGCGTCGATGTACCGGGCCATCGCGAAATCCCCGCCTGCGGTGTTCTCGACGAGGATCGGCACCGCGAACCCGCCCTTGTCTTCCTGCCGTTCGAACAGCTTGCGCCAGTTCTGGACGCCGGCGGCGACATTCTCGCCGTCGCGAACATGTCCGCCGTGCACCACGAGACCGAACGCACCGATCTTCGCTGCTGCATCGGCGTGCTCGGCTACGGCCTTGCGCGACGGCATGCGAAGCCTGTTGTTCAGGCTCGCCACGTTGATCACGTACGGCGAGTGCACCACGACGTCGATCTCGGACGCGAGAATTTCCTCGGTACGAGGGTGTTCGCCCGGTGTATGCCATTTCTGCGGGTCCGAGAGGAATAGTTGCACCAGATCTGCGCCGAGCCGTTCGCCCTGACCGATGGGATCGTCGTCCTGCCGGACATGCGCACCTATCCGCATGGGGCCAGCGTAGCCCCGGATCGTGGTGCCCCGAGTGGTTATTACGCCTCGGGCCGTCCGACCGGGATGTCCGAACCCAGGTCGCCCGCATCGTCGTGGCCGCACGTGCAGTCTTCACCGCAGCCACCGCCACCGCACGGACCGGCGTATGACGTGTCGTCGGCATCGCAGTCGAGGGCACCACCGAATCGCGCTGCGAAGTCGTCGTCGAGTTCGTGCGTGAGTTCGTGGATCTCGTCGATGAGATTGACGAGGTGCTGCGGCGCGAACGGATCGGCGTCGAGGATCGTCGACACGAGCAGGTGATCGTCCTGGATGGCGAAACGTAGACGCGCCCACTCACTCGACAGGTCGGCCAGCTGATCGACGGCCTTGGCGCGGTCGGCGAGACCACCGAGCAGCGACGACCAGATGTGCAGCTGCGGGCCGTCCTGCGCGACCGTCACGTAGACACCGAAACCGTGGATGGGAATGGCGATGTCGCCGTCCTCGTCGGTCTCCGGTGCGCTGCCCAGAAGTTCGGTGAGTGCGTTGATCGACAGGTCGCGGAGTTGCGAGTACTCCTCGGTGACGACGGCCAACGCGCCGTCGATGCGGAGTGGTTCGGCGGGGAGGGGCTCGGCGGCGGTGGTGGCCTGGCCGTGGCCGTCGTGGTTGTGCTCGCTCATGCTGCCCTCGCTTGTGGTGCTTGCGGACCTGGTGTCGGCTAGAGCCTAGCCGGTGTCGGCACTGCATAACTTTCCCCCAGTCGTCCGGCTTTCCGTTGCCTCACGACCCACGGCAAGCCGGGTAACGGGAGGAAAGTTTCGTGCGGGTGCGGTGTTCCGGTGAGCAGGACCGGCGAGCGCTGGAAAGCGGTTCGGTCTGTTTGCATGCGATGACCGAGACTGGGAGGTCGCAGAATGGGCACATTGGATGGCAAGGTCGCGTTCATCACCGGAGCAGGCCAGGGGGTCGGGCAGGGTATCGCCTTCGCCCTCGCCCGCGAAGGTGCCGCGGTGGCGGTGACCGGACGGACGGAGTCGAAACTTGTCGAGACGGTCGAGCACATCCGCGGGTTCGGGGGTACCGCCGAGCCGATCACGTGCGACATCTCCGATACCGAACAGATCACCGCCGCGGTGGAGAAGACGGTGGAGGCGTTCGGGGGAGTAGACGTCCTCGTCAACAACGCGAGCCTCAATCCGCTCGGTCCGGTGCTCGATCTGACTCCCGACCTGATGATGAAGGCGTACCAGTCCGGGCCGGTCGCGTCGTTCCACGCCATGCAGACCGTGTATCCGATCATGAAGCAGCGCGGCGGCGGATCGATCGTCAACATGGTCTCGTCCGCGGCGGTGCGATGGGACATGAGCGGCTACGGGGGATACGCCTCCGCCAAGGAAGCACTGCGCAGCCTGACGCGGGCCGCGGCCGCCGAATGGGGTGCCGACGGCATCCGCGTCAACGCGGTCGCGCCGCACGCGCTGTCGCCCGGACTGAAATGGTGGACCGAGAACCGGCCCGACGAAGCAGCGGAGTTCATCAAGAGCATCCCGCTCGGTCGTATCGGCGACTGCGAAGAGGACATCGGACGGGCCATCGTGTGGATCGTCGGCGACGACGCCCGCTACCTCACCGGCGCGACGATCCCCCTCGACGGTGGCCAGGCACGCTGGAGCTGAGGTCCCTGACGGGCGCCGATCACAAATCAGGGGAGTCCCCGATGGTGCGGTGACGCATCACCGGGAAAGATGGTGCGCATGCCATCGCATTCGGCCCCCGCCGCCCGAGCCCAGAACCTGAAGAAAATCTACGGAACAGGTGAAACAGCTGTTCACGCCCTCGACGGTGTGACCGAAGATTTTGCTGCCGGTGAGTTCACCGCAATCATGGGCCCATCCGGATCCGGCAAATCGACCCTGATGCACTGCCTCGCCGGTCTCGACAGTGCGACCTCCGGTGCGGTGCTCATCGGCGACACCGACCTCACGACGCTGTCCGACAAGGCGATGACGCAGCTGCGTCGCGACCGTATCGGCTTCGTCTTCCAGGCGTTCAACCTCGTCCCCACGCTCACGGCGCTGGAGAACATCACGCTGCCCCTCGACATCGCGGGTCGCAAAGTCGACACCGAATGGATCGATACCGTGGTCGGCAGGCTCGGCCTCGGCGACCGTCTCGACCACAAACCCGGTGAACTGTCCGGCGGTCAGCAGCAACGTGTCGCGTGTGCCCGCGCGCTGGCAGGCCGGCCGGAGATCATCTTCGGCGACGAACCGACCGGCAACCTCGACTCGCACTCGTCCGGTGAGGTGCTGTCGATCCTGCGCGCCGCGGTCGACGAATTCGAGCAGACCGTCGTGATCGTCACCCACGATCCACGTGCGGCGGGGTACGCCGACCGCGTCGTGTTCCTCTCCGACGGCCGCATCGTCGACGAGATGCGCGACCCGACCGCCGACTCGGTCCTCGACCGCATGAAGCAGTTCGACACCGCCACAGCGCCCCCGGCGCCCACGGCGCAGTAGGAGCCGGCGACCATGAGTGGAAATCCCGTCCGCAAAGTTGCGTTACGCAACCTCGCCGCGCACAAGGTGCGGCTCGCTCTTACGGTGCTGTCAGTGGTGCTCGGCACCGCATTCATCACCGGTTCGTTCGTGTTCACCGACACCCTCCAACGCACATTCGACGACATCTTCGGCGATGTCGCCAAGGGCGTCGACGTCCGCGTCAGCAGCGAAGAGTTCGGCTCGAGCGGTGTACCGATCGAGGACACGGCCCGTGTCGCCGAACTGAACGGCGTCGAACGTACAGCGCCGACGATCGGCGGCGGGCTCATCGTGCTCGGTTCCGACGGCGCCTCGATCCAGACCGGCGGTGCACCCGCCGAGGGATACGCGTGGTTCCCGCCGGAGCAGACCGTCGGAGAACCCGAGGTGTTCGTCGAGGGCGCACCGCCGACGGAGACCGGGCAGATCGCGCTCAACACGAGCGCGGCCGAACGAGGCGGCCTCGCTGTCGGCGACGCAACGAAGGTCCTGACCATGTCGCAGGGCATGGTCCCCGTGACCGTGAGCGGCATCTACGACCTCGACACCGACACCGGCGGCTACATCGGTGCACTGTTCACCGAGCAGCAGGCGAGCCAGTTGTTCACCGATGGCGAGCACGTCCAATTCCTCGACGTCGTCGGCGACGGGTCGATGACCCCGGAAGCGTTGCGCGACGAGATCGCTGCGGCACTGCCCGACCTGAAGGTGCAGACCGGCGCCGAAGTCACGGAGGAAACCCAGGACCAGGTTTCCGAGGCGCTGAGCTTCCTCAACTACTTCCTGCTCGCGTTCGGCGCCATCGCGTTGCTCGTCGGAACGTTCATCATCTACAACACCTTCTCGATGATCGTGGCTCAGCGTCTGCGCGAACTCGCACTACTGCGCGCCATCGGTGCGAGCCGCAAACAGGTGGGCCGGTCGGTCACCCTCGAAGCGCTCGTCGTCGGTGTGATCGGTAGCGCCATCGGGATCGCAGCCGGTGTCGCGCTCGCATACGGACTACGTGCAGCGCTCAATGCCGCGGATCTCGGTCTGCCGTCCGGTCCGCTCCAGTTGTCGCCGCGCACCGTGATCGTCGCGTTGCTCGTCGGCGTCATCGTCACCGTCGTCAGTGCGTATGCGCCGGCGCGGCGTGCCATGCATGTGCCGCCGGTCGCCGCGATGCGCGAGGAATCCACCGCGTCCGTCGAATCGCTGAAGGCCCGCACGATTGCCGGCGTGGTCGCCGCGGTCGTGGGCGCCGTGCTCGTCGCGGTCGGTGCTCAGAGCACCGGCGGCGGCGCTGCCGCGACCGTCGGAGCAGGCGCGTTCGCGCTGATCCTCGCCGTCCTGCTCGCGGCACCGGCCCTGTCGCGTCCGGTCGTGAAGGTTCTCGGCGCGGTGTTCGCGCGACCCTTCGGTGCAGTCGGACGATTGGCCCGCACCAACGCGACCCGCAACCCGCGCCGCACCGCAGCAACCGCCTTCGCGCTGACTCTCGGCCTGATGCTCGTGTCCGTCATCGGCGTGTTCGGATCGTCCGCGAAGGCCAGCGTCGACGCGCTCGTCGACACCGGCGTCAAGTCCGAATTCGTCCTCACCGGGCCGCCGATGTTCGGCCTGCCGATTGCTGCCGAGGACGCCGCGCGTGGCGTCGACGGTGTCGTCGAAGTGGTGTCCGCGCATGGTGTGCGGGCATCGATCGACGACGAACCCGCGTTCGGGACCGCTGTGACGGGCGGTTCCATCCAGGATGTCCTCACGCTGGAGATGAAGGAAGGCACCGACACCGTCGCGGGCGACCAGATGATCGTGTCGGAGAGCGCCGCGTCGGACAACGGCTGGCAGGTCGGTACCACCGTGCCGCTCACGAGCAGGGACGGTGAAACGGTCGACACCAGTGTCGTCGGGATCTATGCGGACAACCAGCTCATCGGGCCGTGGATCGTCTCGAACGAGCTGTACGAACAGTTCACCCCGGTAGCGTCGCGGTCGGCGCAGGTCGTGCTCATCAACTCGGCGGACGGTGCCGATCCGGAGGCGATCCGGACAGGACTCGAGGACGCCACCAAGGATCTCGTGATCGTCCAGGTGATGGACCGCGACCAGTTCAAGGGGCAGCAGGCCCAGCAGATCGACATGCTCCTCGCGATCCTCTACGGCCTGCTCGCACTCGCTGTCGTCATCGCGATCCTCGGCATCGTCAACACGCTCGCGTTGTCGGTCGTCGAGAGGCGACGGGAGATCGGCATGCTTCGCGCCGTCGGGATGCAGCGTGCACAGGTCAGACGCACCATCTACATCGAGTCGCTGCTCATCGCGGTGTTCGGTGCGGTCGTCGGCCTCGTGCTGGGGCTGGTGTTCGGCTGGGCGTTCGTGAGCACCCTCGCCGATCAGGGACTCGACCGGATCTCGGTGCCGTGGGGTCAGGTCGTGGGGATGCTCATCGGTTCCGGTGTGGTGGGTGTGCTGGCCGCGTTGTGGCCCGGCCACCGGGCAGCGAAAACTCCGCCACTGGAGGCCATCGCCGACATGTAGCGCGCCTGGTTGTCCACAGGCAACCGATTCATCCACAGATTCCGGCCCGGGGACCCCTCCCCGGGCCGGTAGTCGTATGCGCCCCCTATGCTTTCGTGGCAGGGGGGTGGAAGCGACATGGATTTGCAGGATCTGGCCGGGTGGGATCCGGACGCATTGGAAGGCTTCGGTGTCGAGCTCGGCAAGTGCGCCGAGGAACTGGACCGTATCGAAGGCGACATCCGCCGGGCGGCCACATTCGGGGGAGCCTGGACCGGCGACGCCGCTGACGCCGCAGCCAAACCTATCCGGACGCTTGTCGATACCGTTGACGTTCAGGCCGATTCGTACCGTCGGGTGAGTGCGTGTGCAGCCGCGGTGGTTCCGCGCCTGCGCGCATTGCACGCCGAACTCGAGGCTGTGCACACCTGGGCGGACGAACACGGTCTCATCATCGGAGCCGACGGAGTGCTCACCGACAGCCCCGGCAGGGCCGGAGCCGAACTCGACACCGACCGCAGTACCTTGCGCACACGACTCGACACGCTGCTTCGGCGCGCGCAGGAACTCGACCAGGAGGCTGCATCGATGCTCGCGCGCGATCACCCCGATGAGAGTTCCTTACCGGCAACGCTGTTCGTCTCTTCTTCCACCCGGTTCCCGGAACTGGGGCCCATTCCCGATCCCGGATCGGATCCGAGTGTGGTCGCCGCCTGGTGGAACAGTCTCGATCCCTTCGATCGCACTGTGCTGCTCACCGAATATCCGGAGCGGGTCGGTGGTCTCGACGGAGTGCCCTCCGAGGCACGCGACCTCGCGAATCGCGCCCTGCTCGGGATCGAACGCGAACGATTGGCGGGTGTCGCGCTGCTGCTTCAGGAAGAGCTGGAAGACAACATGTTCGGCGGTCTGGTCTCCAACGCGGATGCAGGGCTCGCGCAGACCCTGAACAAGCTCGGCGCACTCGATGAGATCGCCCGTACGCTCGCCTTGGACGACCGTCGGCTGCTTGCGCTCGACATGTCCGGCCGCGAAGCGATGGCCGTGGTTGCGGTCGGAGACATCGACGCCGCCGACCACATCGCGGTATTCACGCCCGGTGCAGGATCGACCGTGCAGGGCAACCTCCATGGATACGACCAGCAGGTATCTGCGCTCCGCGACGAAACTCAACGCGAACTCGTTCGTGTCCACCGAGGTTCGGAAACCGTTGCCGCCGTCACCTGGATGAATTATCAGGCGCCGCATTTCGGTTGGGGACTTGCCTTCACCGAACGCAGTCCCGTCTCGGATCTGTCCGCGACGCTGGCTGCGCCCCGCCTGACCACGTTCCTCGACGGGCTCGACGCGTCACGACCCGATTCGCCACCGCACGTGACCACGGTCGGTCATTCGTACGGTGCGCTCATCACGAGCCTCGCGTTGCAGCAGGGTGCAGAGGCCGACAAGGCGGTCTTCGTCGGCGCCCCAGGACTCGGTACCTCCGACGTCGGCACACTCGGCATGGCACCCGGGTCGATGTACCTGATCGAGGCGGACGAGGACCTCATCGCCGACACCGGGATATTCGGCGGAGACCCTAGTCGTCTTCCCGGCCTGACCCGTCTGTCCAGCGATGCGGGAGAAGACGTTTCGGGCGATCCACGTACCGGTTCCGTCGGGCACAGCTCTTATCTGGTACCCGGATCCATGAGCACGTACAACATTGCGGTCGTCATCGCGGACACCGCCGACGAACGGAGTGTCCGATGAGCGAGTTCTCTGTCCGCGTAGGTATAGCTGCAGCCGTGATGGTGACGACCACCGCATGCACCACGGCGAGTTCCCGTGCCGTTCCCGAACCGGTCGCCGACACCAGCGCCGCAGCCGTCGAGTACTACCTCCAGGTCCAGCGCGACGTCATGGACGTGCTCTCCGAGGAATTCCCCGGACTCGAGTTCTCCGAGAAGTACGCGCGCACGAACGCGGGGTGCACTCTCGCCGACGGTACACACGGGATGTCGGTGCACCTTCCCATCCAGGGAAGTTCGAGCCCCGTACCTGTGGCAGACCTGCAGCGTGCCGCCGACCTGTTCGAACGCACCGCTGCCGGTGCAGGTTTCCACGGGCGTCAGGTCCTGCCACCCGATACGGGGTTCTCGATGCGGATGTTCGCCGCCGACGGTTCGTACATCACCTTCGGCAGCTATGTGGCCGCGATCGTCGGACTGACCGTCGGGTGTTACCGGATCTGAGCGTCGAATTCGGTTACGCTCGTGCGGTCTGTGGCGATCTCGAGAAGAGGCGGTGACGATGCGTCCTGTGCTCGGCGTTGCCGTCGACGACGGTGAAGTCTCCGCGGTCCTCGTCGACGCAGACGTTCCACAACTCGGCCCCTTCGACTCGCAGCGTTGGGCGGCCGAACCGGACGTATCGCAGGCCGACGCGGTCGCCCGGGCCGTGACCTCGATGACGGAGCGGGCCGAGAACGCGTCCTTGACCGTCGGCACGATCGGTCTGGTCGCGCTTCCGAGCGGCGACGCAGACACCGCCGCGGTCGCGGAGGCAGTTCGCGCAGTGAGCGAGGCGCCCGTCGGGGTGGTGCCCCTCGACGACGCACGGCTCGCGTATCTGGCCGGAGCACCCGAACTTGCCGACACCCCCGTCCTTGCGCTGCACACACGCACCGGCGGTGTGGAGTCCGCGTCGATCGTCGATACCGGATCCCGGACGGTGCTGTCGTCGGTCGTGCGCGGCGACGACCCGCTCACCGGCCACACCGATGCTTTGCCCGATACGATGGACGAAGCGCTGGCCCGAGCCGGTGTCGCACCGGCGGCGCTGGTCTTCCTCGACCTGCGCCCCGGCGACGCGCCGCCCGCCCGGGAACTCTCCACGATCCTCGGAGTGCCGTTCGTGACGCCGCACGGGGTGCCGTGGCACCGCGCGACCGGGGCAGCGCTGGTTGCAGCGCGCCGCAGTCGGACACAACCTGTTGCCGCAGGCGTGGCGTCGACCCGCCGAAATGTGGCTCTCATGGCCGTCGTGGTCGCTCTTGTCGCCATGCTCGGCGGGGGACTGGCACTCGCCATGGGTGGATCCGGCAGTGGGTCCGAAGACCAGGGCGGTTCCGTGGATCAGGGCGAGACATCGGACCCGACCGAGTTCACGCCCGAAACGGACACTCCGGAACTGTGGGACCGGATCGCGCCGCACCCTGTTCCGCGCGACGGGGGTAAGCCGGACGAGGCCGGCGCACCTCAGGACTCTGCGCCTCAGGCCCCGGCGACTCAGGACAGTGATCCGTGCGGCGCTGCGCTGCCCGCGTCCTGGCCGGCCCGCGGGTCCGATCCCGCCCCGAGTCCGGCACCGGAACATGCTCCCGAGCCCGCACCGCCCTGCGACCCGCCGGCGAACCCGGCACCCTGACCAGAGCAGGCAGATCCTTTCGGGATGATCGCCGCACGGTGAGACGTTGATATCCGACATGGATGTCGCACTGTCGCTACTGGACCGTTCCCGCACCCGGGAAGGCCAGGACGACGCGTCCGCACTGCGGCAGACCCTGCACCGCGCGGAGCTCGCCGAAGCCGCGGGATACCTTCGCTTCTGGGTCGCTGAACACCACGCGGTGCCAGGGGTGGCATCCGGCGCCCCCGCACTGCTGATCCAGGCCATCGCCGATCGCACGCACCGCATCCGGGTCGGGTCGGCCGGAGTGATGCTGCCCAACCATCAGCCGTTCGTGGTCGCCGAACAGTTCGCCACACTCGAAGCGCTGCACCCGGGCCGGATCGATCTGGGCGTCGGGAGGTCGCTCGGTTTCACCGCACCTGTTCGCGAGGCCTTGCGCACGACCCGCGCCGATCCGGACGACTTCGCCGCCGACATCGACGAGCTGCGCGCGTATCTCGACGACACAGCGGCCGTGTCGATCAGGCCCCGTGTCGCGCAACCGCCTCCGGTGTTCGTGCTCGGGACCGGGGCCGGCCTTCGGGTGGCATCCCGACTGGGCCTGCCCGCTGTCGTTGCAGGCCCGATCGTGAAGCAGGGCCCCGAACCGTTCGACCGTTATCTCGCCGACTACCGTCCCAGCGCCGCGAACCCCGAGCCGTATCTGGTGATCGGCGCCGACATCCTCATCGCCGACACCGAAGCCGAAGCCGCCGATCTGTTGTTGCCGGAAAGCTGGGCGATGGCATTGTCCCGAGAACGCGGCTTCTTCCCGTCGCTGTCGCCGGTCGAGGCGCTGCGGCGCCTGCCCGTCACCGAGCGCCGACAGCGGATCCTCGACGACACGGCAGCGGCGGCGATCGTCGGCACCGAGGACCAGGTGGCCGAACAGATCGAGAAGCTCATCGCGACGACCGGTGCCGCCGAGGTGCTGAGTTCGGCGTCCACGTTCGACCTCGACGCGCTCTACGCATCGGATGCGCGGCTCGCGCGCCTGTTCGGCGTGGGCACAGCGAGCCCCGCTCCGGCAGCCCGCAGCGCCTCCGCATCCGACGCCACCAGCACGTCCGCGAACCGCGACCGGTAGTCCCCGAGATCATCACCGACCGACCCGACGACCGCGACGACGGGCACCGAAGCGCTGCGCACCAGGATCGCCGAGACGATCTTGCCTGCACGCGACTGCCCGTCGAGTCGTCCCTCGCCGACCACTACGAGGTCGGCGGTGGCGAGCGCGGCGTCGAAACCGGCTACGTCGAGCACGTAGTCGGCGCCGGGGCGCAGTTCGGCGTCGAACCTGGCCCACATTCCGCCCGAGAACCCGCCTGCCGCACCCGTGCCGTCCACCTCCCGCGGGTCGCGCGGTAGCGCCGCGGCGGCCTCGGTCAGCCGTGTCGTCAGCAGTTCGACGGTCGCGGGGTCGGCGCCCTTCTGCGGTCCGAACACCCGCGCGGCGTCGGTGTAGCGGGTGGTGACATCGGTGAGCACGACGACGGACACCGAACCCAGACCACCGGCGTCGTCGATCGCGGCGATCGCTCCGAGTCCGCCGTCGGTGGTGGCCGAACCACCCGCGGCCACGACGATCTGCCGCGCACCACGTTGCGCCGCAGCGGCCATGATCATCCCGGTGCCGTAGGTGTCGGCGGTCGCAGCATCGCGAACACCGTTGTGCGGAGTGGTGATTCCGCTGACCGTTGCGAGCTCGACGATCGCGGTGCCGTCGGAGGACAGGCCGAAGAATCCGGGGCAGGGCGCGCGCCACGGGTTGACGGCGTCGACGTCGATCCGTTCGAGACCGAGCGGAACCGTGAGGACGTCGAGCGTGCCCTCGCCGCCGTCGGCCACGGGCATCCGGACCGGCTCGTGGCCCGCGGACTCCGCTCCGGCCGCGATCGCGTCGGCGACCTCGGCTGCGGTGTAGGTGCCCTTGAAGCTGTCGGGTGCGATCAGGACTCTCATGCGCGGACGACCCAGTCGAACGCCTCGGCCTCCGACCGCGCCCCCTGCCGGGCGCGCGACCGATTGGGCTCGTCCAGTTCGGTGACGACGTCCTCGCCGAGCCGGACGATGTCTGCGAACACCTGCGGTGTGAGCCACGACGGGCGAGTCGCGAAGAGCAGATCCTCACTCGCGGTGTTGCCGCTCGCACCCGGGGCGAACGGGCAACCGCCCAGCCCGCCGAGCGCACCGTCGACGACGTTCGCACCTGCCTCGACAGCGGCGAGGCTGTTGGCGACACCGAGGCCCCACGTGTCGTGGCCGTGGTAGACGATCCGACGGTCGGGCGACTCCGCGCGGACGCGCGTGACGAGCTCACGAACCTGCCCGGGGACCGCCTGGCCGAGGGTGTCGGCGACAACGATGTCGGCCGATCCGTCCGCCCGCGGGTCGCACGCGATCTCGAGGACACGGTCGGGGTCGACGGGTCCGTCGAACGGGCAGGTGAACGACGTCGCCAGACACAGCTGGATGCTGCCGCCCGCGGCGTGAGCGAGTTCCACGGCGGCGGGCATCGCTGCGAGGCTGTCTTCCGTGTCGCGGCCGATGTTGGCGCGGTTGTGGGAATCGGACACCGAGAAGCAGTACTGGAACCTCCGCGCTCCCGCAGCGAGTGCCTTCTCCACGTGCCTCGGGGTGGCCACCCAGATCCAGCAGCGGTCGAGTTCTTCCTCGGTGAGGGCCGACACCAGCTCGAGGGTGTTCGCCATCGGCGGCACGAGGTCGGCGCGCGCCAGCGACCCGATCTCGAGTTCGGGTATCCCCGCGGCGAGGAGGGCCCGCACGATCTCCACCTTGCGCCGCGTCGGGAGCAGTTTCCCGGTGAGCTGCAGTCCGTCGCGCAGGGTGACATCCCGCAGGATCACATCGTGTCCGGTCGATCGTGCTTCCACGTCGTGCCTCTCATCCTTGCGCCATGTTGTGCCGAGTATCCTCGCGCCGCGATTGCTACACCAATTCAGGACACACCGCCCGGGTGTTGCCGGTTTTGTGACAGGTGACACTATCGTTGCATCGTGGATGGGGACTTGCCGGAAGGTATTTGAGAAATGGGAGCGTTCATCGGGAAAGCGCTGCTGTGGTGTGCGCTGCTGGCAGGGCTGACCGGATCCGGGATCGCCGTATCCGCCTTGCACGTGAACGGGGCAGTGGGCTCACTCATCGTCGCATCGGTCGCGGGACTCGTGCTGTTGCGTCTGAGGCCGGAAGGAGGAGAAGAAGCGGGAGACGAAGCCCCTCACGACGCGGCGGTCACCTGACGTCGACGTCGCCGTCCGGCGGCGCCGAGCAGCAGGATCGCCTTACGCTGCGTGCGCGGTTCCGGTCGGTATGCTGGGCGGTCGGGCGCCCGCACGGGCGTTCTGCACGGAGGGACCCATGACGGTTCCCGCCGGACGTCGAAGAGGAGCATCGGTTCGTGTCGCTGTGGTCACGTGCGCTTTCGGTCGACGAACTCGACGACCGAACCTGGCTCGAGCTGATGCCCTGGCTCGATCGCTACGGGTCCGCACGCGCCACAGCATTGAATGCGCTCGCGCCGACATCGAACTGGTGGGAATTGCAGTCACCGGTAGAGACCGGCGCCGACACCGAGATCCCCGAACTGTGCGCGGAACTGTCCCGGATCTACGTCACCGACCACCCCGAACTGCGGTTCGCGGACGGACTCATCCGAACCGTGGAAGTCGCCGTCGACGCCCTCGACCTGGGGGTGTCCGCCGCGACGCTCGTCGCGCGCCTGCCCCATGCCCCCACCACCGCGGAGTTGTTCAGCCGCAGCCCCGCCGACCTGTTCGATGTGCGCGGTGCCGGAAGCGGCGAGGTGCACGAAATCGTCTGCGCGGCTCTCATACTCACGGTGCTGCGCGACCCGGCCACGCTCCGGCCGGAAGCGTCGGCCGCGTCTGTCCCGGCGCTGGCGCTTCTCGTCGACGACCTCGCTGCCCTCGCGCGATGGCGGATGCTGTGCGACGAGCGGGATCGCCCGTTGCTCAGCATCGATCTCGATACGGGTGCTCCCGAGGAGATCCAGGAGGCAGTCGCGCGCCTCGGTGCGGTCGCTGCTCGCGATCTTCCGGTGAGTGCACCGGCCGATCCGGTGACCGAACTCGCCGACTACGTTGCGTCGTTGCCCGCGGCCGAGCGCAACGTCCTGCGGCACCGCATCCATGACGATTCCGGCGCCGATTCGCCCGCACCGTCGACGTTCCCGTTCGGCACCGCAGTGGGGGACTTCCTGGCGGCACTGCGGACCGATGTACGACCCGTCGCCGCGTTCGACCGGATCCTGCGCGATCGCCCGGTGCTCGCCCAGGTTGTACCGGGACTCGATGCACCGCTGTGGAAGGTCCTCGACCGCCTCGACGACCGGTGCACCGTCGCCGACGGCTGGATCGCCGTGCCCGATCTCGCCGAGGCGGAGAAACAGACCCGCGCGCTGCTCGGCGAGTTCGAATCCGCCAACGGAGTGGTGCAACCTGCCGGGGTAGCGGCCATATGGGACCTGCCCGCCGGCGAACTCGAAGCGTGGATGAACTACTGCGGAACCAGCATGCTCGAAGGCTGGATTCTCACGCCCCAGGCCACCGTGGCGGGTCACGCCGCACAGATCCTCGAGGTGGTCGGCGACCCGCTCTCCGTCGAAACGCTCGTTGCGCGCATGGACGCGAATCTCGATATCCACAGCGTCGTCGAAGAACTCAGGGACGACGAGCGGTTCACCGTCACCGAGGACGACGGTCTGTGGGGCCTGCTCGAATGGGAGACCGACCTGGTCACGGCCGTCAGGACGCGCATCGCGCGGCTCGTCGACGGCGCTGCCGGACCGGACGGAACCCCGGGCTCGATCGAGCTCGACAAGGTGGCCGAAGCGCTGGTCCAGAAGTTCTCGATCTCCGATGCTTCTGCCCGGGTGTTCGCGGCGAGCGGGGATTTCGACGTCGTCGCCGACTGTGTTCGACGTCGGCGCCGCACCCATGTTCCCGCGGTGCCCCCGGAACGCACCAAACGCCTGTACCGGCTCGACGAGCGCTGGCGCCTGCGGATTCCCGTCACGCGCGATCACATGCGCGGCGCCGAATTCCCGATTCCGTCCGCGGTCGCGGGCATCGTCGGGTGCGAGCCCGGTGCCGAGACGGTGTTGAAGTCGAGGCTCGGACCACAGGCGTTGCGGTGGACAAGGCCGATTCCGCAGCTCGGGTCGGTGCGCCGCTTCCTGGACGAGATCGGTATCGACGAGTACGGCGAGCTGTTCCTCGAGTTTCGCTCGGACGGCCGGTTCGACGTGCTGCCGCTGCGCACGTTCGCCGCGAATGCCGATCCGCTCCGCAAGGCGCTCGCGCTCATCGGCTACACGACACCCGAGGTCGTGCCCGAGGAACGCATCGCCGCGGCGTTCGCAACGGCGATCGGACTCGACGGCGAGACCCGCCCGCGCCGCATCCTCAGCGCCTACCGTGCACGTCACGAAGCCGAGGTCGTCTCGCTGCTCGAGAGTGCATGGGTCCGCGTCCCGTCCGGTCAGGATCGTCCCCGGTTGTGAGTGGTGTGGCCGGGTGGTGCATCCGGGGTGCCTCGTAGCACGATGGTGGACATGAACGACCTGCCGAATCCCGACGTTTCCGGCGCGCTCCCCGCGGATGCGATCGTACGTGCGCTGGCCGGTGCCGTCGGATCAGTCGAAGCTGCGATCGTGCGGCTCCGGGGCGACGACGCCGAGCCCGACACCGTCGAGAAGATCCTGGCCGCAGCCGGCGCTCCTGATCTCGGTGACGTCGTCGCCCACCACAACACGCTGACGCGAGCGGTCGCGATCGCCGATCACCGCGGAATACTCCCCGAACAGGAGTGGACGCCGATCGCAGAACTCGGTCCGCTGCTCGCCGTGGTGGTCGAGCGGTTACGCGCGTATGCCTTCGAGCTTCTGATCCAGGCCGAGCCCGAGATCACCGTGTCGACGCATGTCGCGCTGTTGCTCGCCATGGCCGACGAGGGCCGAGTCGGTGAGACACTGCAGCTGCTCGTGCTCGTCGAGGACGCCGCGACCATGTGGCAGCGGCTGCGCATCGAACGTGCTCGCATCGCTGAGCCGGACGAACTGAGCGAAGTTCTCAGCGCTTCACGCACCCTGCTCGTCGAGCACTTCGAGCAGGACGGCGAACTGCTCCGCCGTGGACGACGTGCACTCGCCCGCCTCGCCGAAGGCACCCCGCTCGAGGTCGTCAAACGCTTGTCTTCGCCGCGCACCATGCGCACACTCGCACGATTGCGGCAGGACCTCGAGGACTTCTGCTCGGCATGCCGAGCCGACGCTGCAGGGTGGCTCGTCGACGAGGATCCCGAGATCGCCGACGCCCTCGATTCGATCGACAGCCCGCTCAAGTCGGTGAGCGGTGTTCTCGGCCGAAGCCTTGCGAAGGTGTCCGAGGCGCGGCACCGCGGCGGCGAGAGCGATGACGAAGCCGGAGCCGAGGACTCCGTTCCCGAACAGGACTAGGTGGTCGGGGTCGACACCTAGGGGGCGTATCTGCGAGGTCCTGCCCGCGGGACAGTAGTGGAGCCGGTTTCTCCGGCCGTCCGGAACGAACGGACGCAAACTCCGCCGCTACCCCGGGTGTGATCACATGGCCGTTGCCACTGTTGTTGTCCACGAACCATTTCCACTGTCTCCCGCGCAGCGTGGGTTGTGGTTCGCTCAGCAGCTCGCACCGGATGTACCGATCTGCATCGCGCAGTACGTCGACATCCGTGGCCGTCTCGACGTCGACCTGTTCCGACGGGTCTCGCTCGTCGCCGCACACGAATTCCAGTCGGTGTTCCTGCGGCTCGTCGACATCGACGGCGAACCCCACCAGGTGGTCGCACCGCCTTCCGATGTGGAGCTGGACGTGCACGACTTCCGTGCGGAGCCGGACCCGGCGGTGGCAGCACACGAGTGGATGGACCACAACCACACCGCAGGAATCGATCTCGCCGACGATCCGCTCACCGAGGCCGCACTGCTGCAGGTCGCCGACGACCGGTACTTCTGGTACACCCGCATCCACCACATCGCCCTCGACGGGCACGGTGCCGCGACGATGGTCGACCGGGTCGCCGAGCTGTACACCGCGGAGTTCGAGAATCGGGAGCCACAGCCGAATCGCGCCGCAGATTTGCGCACTCTGCAGCGGATCGACCACGATTACCGCGCCTCCCGCCGGCACCGGACCGATCGCGATCATTGGGCCGAACGGCTACATTCACGTTCGGCCGCAGTCACTCTCACCGACAAGATCGCACCGCCGTCGGTCCGCAGCCTGGTGGCTCGCACCGCGCTCACAGAGGAGACCGCAGTCCGGCTGGACGCGTCCGGAGCCGACGCAGCCGCTCGAGTCGTCGCCGCATTCGCATGCCACCTCGCGCACACCACCGGACGGCAGGAAGTGCTCGTCGACATCCCCGTCTCCGCGCGCACCACCGCGGTGCTGCGACGTTCCGGAGGCATGCTTGCCAACGTCGTCCCCCTTCTCGTGGCGGTGCGCACCGACGACACCGTGGGCACGCTCGTCGACCGGGTCCGGCTCGAACTCACCGGTGCGCTGCGGCACCAACGAGGCAATGTCGAGGACATTCTGCGTGAACTGGGTGCGGACGCCGCCGACCGACGGATCTCGTCGCCCGTCGTCAATGTGATGTTGTTCGACCGGGAATGGCGGTTCGGGGGCTGCTCGGCAGATTTCCACATCCTCACCTCGGGCCCGGTGCCGGACATCATGATCAATATCTACCGGTCCGGCCACCCGCCGCGGACGATCGTCGAGATCCGCGCCAATCCCGGCCGGTACACCGACGACGAGGTGCACCGGCACCATGCGCGGCTCGTCCACCTCGTCGATGCGTTCGCATCGGCGTCGTCGGACACGCCGCTGACCGGCATCGGGGCGATCGACGTGCCCGGCGCTGTCCGGGGTGCAGCGGGGGAGATCGGCATGACGATGCCCGAGGTGCTCGCCGACGCGGTTGCTGCGAATCCGCAGGGTGTCGCGGTGCAGTATGAGGGCCGCACCGTCACCTACGCCGAACTCGACGCGGTCACCGACCGGATCGCCCACGCGCTCCGAGTGTCGGGGGCCGGACCGGAGACCGTCGTGGCCGTCGCGATCGCGCGGTCGATCGAGTCGGTGGTCGCGCTGTGGTCGGTCGTCAAGAGCGGCGCTGCCTTCGTTCCCGTCGACCCCTCCTACCCGGCCGAACGGATCGAGCACATGCTCACCGATTCAGCTGTGGCGGTGGGGCTCACCACGCCGGAGTGCCGCACGGCGCTGCCCGACGGGGTGCGGTGGCTCGAGCTCCGGGACGGGCTGCCCACCACGGACCTCATTGCGAGCGTGCCCGAAGCCGCACATCTAGACGGGGCCGCCTACCTGATCTACACGTCCGGATCGACCGGCCTTCCCAAGGGCGTCACGGTCACCCACCGCGGTATCGCCGATCTGATCGCAGAGCAGCGCGACCGCTTCGGCGGCCACCCCGACGCCCGTGTGCTGCACTGCGCCTCCCCGAGCTTCGACGCATCCGTGTTCGAGATCCTGTGGGCGGCGGGCAGCGCTGCGCGGCTGGTCGTGGTGCCGCCCACTGTGATGGGCGGCGGCGAACTCGCCGACATTCTCCACCGCGACCACGTCACTCACGCTGTCCTCACACCCACCGTGTTGTCCACGGTGCCGCGGTTCCCGCACTCCCTGCGCACGCTCGCGGTGGCGGGGGAGGCATGCCCGGACGAACTGGTGGAGCGTCTGACCCCCGGTCGCATGATGATCAACGGTTACGGGCCGACGGAATCGACGATCATGTCGAACGCCGCGACGCTCACCGCCGGTCGGCCCGTGACGGTCGGCGGGCCGATCCGCGGACTCACCGAAACCGTCCTCGACCACCAGCTTCGACAGGTCCCCGTCGGAGCGGCGGGGGAACTGTACGTGGTGGGTCCGGCGCTGGCGCGCGGCTACCGCAACCGTGAGGCCCTCACCGCGACACGTTTCGTCGCGGCCCCCGACGGCACACGTATGTACCGGACCGGCGACGTGGTGCGCTGGCGGCGCCTCCCCGACGACAGTCTTGTTCTCGACTACGTGGGCCGCTCCGACTTCCAGATCAAGATCCGTGGAATCCGGGTCGAGCTCGGCGAGATCGACGCAGCGCTGGTCCGCCACCGGCTCGTTGCTTCGGCTGTGACGGTCGGGCGCACCGATCCGGCAGGCGATGTCGTTCCCGTCTCGTACGTCGTGCCCGCGCAGGACGAGCCCGACACCCGCGAACTCCTCACGTATCTGCGCGGCTGTGTGCCCGCCCATCTGGTGCCCGCCGCGATCGTCGTACTCGGCGAGCTGCCGGTCACGCCTGTCGGGAAACTCGACCGCATAGCACTGCCAGAACCCGTGTTCGGCACCCGCACCACGGTGTTCGTCGCCCCGGCGAGCAGCGTCGAAGAGGCTGTCGCGGAGGTGTATGCCGAGGTCCTCGGACTCGAGCGGGTGGGTCGCGACGATCACTTCTTCGATCTCGGCGGCAACTCTCTGAGCGCGACCCGCGCGGTCGCCCGAGTGAACGCCGCGCTCGGTGTCGGGCTCGGTGTCCGCGACCTGTTCGAGGCGCCGGTCGTCGCGGGTCTCGCTACCCGAGCAAGCAGCGCTGCGCCGGCAGCGGCGTACGTCGCACTCGGGCCTCGCCCCGACCGGATTCCCCTCGCTCCCGCGCAGCGGCGCATGTGGATCGTCAACCAGGTCGACGTCGCCTCGCCCGCATACAACGTGCCCCTCGCGTTGCGCGTCACCGGTGGTCTCGATCTCGACGTGCTCCGCGCCGCCTTCGCGGATATCGTCGCGCGACACGAACCGCTACGTACCCGCTACCCGTCGTCCGAGTCCGGCCCCTTCCAGGAGGTACTCGACGACGCAGAGTTCGATTTCACGCCCGTGGCCGTACACGGAGAAGACGGCCTGCTCGCTGCGTTGCGAGAACTCGCCTCCGCGGGATTCGACGTGAGCCGCGAGGTCCCGGTCCGCACCGCGTTGCTGCGGGTCGGGCCGATCGACCACGTCGTCGTGGTGGTCGTGCACCACATCGCGGCCGACGGCGCGTCGACGCTGCCCCTCGCCCGCGACACCATGCTCGCCTACACCTCCCGGTTGGAGGGGAAGGAACCCGAATGGGCCACGCTGCCTGCGCGCTACACCGACCACGCGCTGTGGCATCTCGGCAGACTCGGCGACGCCACCGACCCGCAATCCTCACACTCGCAGCAGATCGACTTCTGGCGGTCGACGCTCGACGGCGTCCCCGAACTCCTCGACCTGCCCGTCGACCGGCCCCGGCCCGCGAGGCGCACCCACTACGGCGCCGCCGTGCCGTTCGAGATCCCGGCCGAGCTGACCTCGGGGGCGGCGACCCTGGCCCGCCGTCACGACGCCACCGTCTTCATGGTGATGCACGCGGCGTTCGCCATCCTGCTCGAACGGCTCACCGGGGCCACGACACTGGCGATCGGCACTCCTGTGGCCGGCCGCGGGGCCGCCGAACTCGACGACGTGGTCGGCATGTTCGTCAACACGGTCGTACTTCGCTCCGACATCGATGAGTCCGCGTCGTTCGGTGAACTCCTCAACCGCACCCGCGACCGCGACCTGGACGCCTTCGACCACGCTGACGTACCGTTCGACCAGGTCGTGCAGGCTCTCGATCCGCCGCGGTCGACGTCGCACGCCCCGCTGTTCCAGGCGTTGCTCGAGTTCCGCAACATCACACCCACCCGAGTTCAACTGCCCGGCCTCACGGTGGACGCCGTCGACGCGGCTCCGCCGGTCGCCAAATGCGACCTCTACCTTGCCGTGGAGGAATCTCGGGACGGGAACGCCATGACCGCCGAGTTCGGCTACGCCACCGACATTTTCGACGAGATGACAGTTCAGGGATTCGCCGAGGCATTCGCGCGCGTGCTCGAGGCGGTCGTCACCCGACCCGACCGCGAAGTCAGCGATATCGACATCCTCGGCTCGGTCGAGCGTGCCGCGCTCGTACCGGTGCCGGGTCGGCCGATGGAACCCGCGGTCACCCTGCCACGACTGCTGGCGCGTGGCGCGACGATCGGTGGCGACGCCGTTGCAGTGGTGTGTGGCAGCGAGAGAATCACCTACCGCGAACTCGACTCTCGCTCGAATCGGCTGGCGCGCCGGCTCGTCGAACTCGGAGCCGGCCCTGAAACCGTGATCGCGGTTGCGCTGACCCGCTCGGTCGAGTCGGTTCTGGCACTGTGGGCGGTCGCGAAGACCGGCGCGGCGTTCGTCGCGGTCGACCCGAAATACCCGTCCGCGCGGATTGCCCACATGATCGAGGATTCCGAGGTTGCCCTCGGCATCACTGTCGGAGAAGTGCACGCAGGTCTGCCGCCGCATCGATGGGTGGTGCTCGACGACCAGGCCGAAAGCGCCGTGATCGCATCCCACTCGGACCACGCGATCACCGACACCGATCGACGCGCTCCGCTGCGTCCCCATCACGCGGCCTACGTCGTCTACACCTCGGGATCGACGGGAACTCCCAAGGGGGTCGTGGTCACCCATACCGGACTCGCGGGATTCGTCGAGGAACAACGCACACGGTTCGTGCTCGGATCGCGGTCGCGGGTCCTGCACTTCGCGTCACCGAGCTTCGATGCCGCAATCCTCGAGCAGCTGTGGGCCTTCGGCTCGGGCGCCTGCCTGATCGTCGCCCCGCCCACGGTCTGCGGCGGCAGAGAACTTGCCGACCTCCTTGCGCGAGAGCGGGTCACGCACATCGCGCTGACGCCGTCGGTGCTCGCGACGGTCGACCCGGCCGGGCTCGGGCATCTGCGCACCGTCGTCGTCGGAGGTGAAGCCTGCGCGCCCGAACTCGTGGCGCAGTGGGCACCCGGCCGCGAGATGGTCAACACCTATGGGCCCGCCGAATGCACCATTCAGACCAACGCCGGCGCACCGCTCGTCGTAGGTGATCCAGTCGGACTCGGCGGGCCCATTCGCGGACTCACCGAACTCGTCCTCGACCACCGGCTCCGTCCTGTCCCCGTCGGAGTGATGGGGGAACTGTATGTGAGCGGACCCGCTGTGGCCCGCGGCTACCGGAACCGGCGCGCGGGTACCGCATGCCGGTTCGTCGCTGATCCGTCCGGGAAGCCGGGGGAACGGATGTATCGCACCGGCGATGTCGTACGGTGGCGGCGGGCTGCCGACGGCACACTCACCCTCGACTACGTCGGCCGCAGCGACCTGCAGGTCAAGGTCCGCGGATTCCGCATCGAACCCGGCGAGATCGAATCGGTGCTGCTCGATGCCGCCGGTGTGGCTCGCGCGGTGGTCACCGTGCGCGGCGACCGGCTCGACGGCTATGTCGTTCCGACTTCCGGCGGCGACCTGTGCACCGATGCGGTGCGGGCCCACGCCCAGGCGCGACTCGCCCCGCACATGGTGCCCGCGACCCTCACCGTGCTCGACGCCCTCCCCGTCACCCCCAACGGCAAACTCGACCGGGCGGCGCTGCCGGCCCCCGACCTCAGCGAGGGCCGCCGGCCCTACCGGGCGCCACGCGATGTGACGGAGACGGCGGTGGTCTCCGCGTTCGCCGGAACCCTCGGCACACCACGGGCCTGCGCCGGTGGCGTTGGTGTTGTAGGTCTCGACGACGACTACTTCACCCTCGGAGGGACCTCGCTCGGTGCGACGGCCGTGGTCGCTGCGCTGTCGGAGTCCCTCGGCCGTCCCGTCCCGGTGCAGTGGATCTTCACCCATCCCACCCCGGGTTCCCTGGCCCGGCGGTTGCTCGACTCGACGCTCGGCGACGATTCGTTCGACGCGGTGATCACGTTGCGCGAGAACGGTTCCGAGGATCCGCTGTTCTGCGTCCACCCCGCGGCAGGCTTGGCGTGGTGCTTCGCCGGACTCGCACGATGTATCGACGACCGGCCCGTGTACGGGCTGCAGTCACCGCTACTGACCGATCAGGCTCGCGACATCGATACCCTCGCGGATCTCGCCGCGGCGCACGTCGAGAGCATCCGGTCGACGCAACCGCACGGCCCGTACCACCTGCTCGGCTACTCGGTGGGCGGGCAGATCGCCCATGAGATCGCGGCCCAGCTCACCGCAGCCGGTGAGGTCGTCGCGACACTCACGATGCTCGACACTCACCTACAGGGCGAGACACCCGGCGCGGAAGTCATCGCCGCCGAGGTCGAGGCAGCGAGCCACGACTCCTCGGCGCAGCACCGAGACACCCTCTACCGCGCGTTCGGCCGGACGGTCGGCCTCGCCACCTGCCACCGGCCGACCGCACGCCCCGTCACCGACCTGGTCTTCTTCGAATCGGCCGACGCCGTCGCCGCTCGGATGCCGGAGCCTGCCCAGGTCTGGCGACCTCACATCGACGGACCCGTCCGGGCGTACCGCCTCGACGTCACACATCGGGACATGACCGGTTCACAAGCACTCGATCAGATCACCCCGGTTCTCCGGGACCACCTCCGGAAGGGCCAGCGATGACCGACCAGACCAGTGTTCTCCGCGGCCGCAGATCCGGCATCGAGCCGGTGAGCGTCTTCGACGACGTCCGTGATGACGAGCATCCCCGCACCGGGGAGTTGCGTCGCTGGGCTGTCGATTTCCTGTGCAGCCCGCACGACGACCTCGGGCGCAGCGGCCCGGTCTGCCCGTTCGCGGCGCCGTCGATCGGGCGGGGCCTGTTCTATGCGGTGTTCGTGCGGGGCGCTGTCGACGCTCAGCGCATGCGCGACGTCGCCGACGACCTCGCCGACCTCTTTCCCCAGCTGTCACCGGCCTCCGGACCGGATGCGGCGCTCAAATCGGTCGTTGCGGTGTTCCCCGACGTCACCGACTACGACGTGATCGAATTCGTGCAGAACGAGCGCAAGTCGGATTTTGTGCTGGATGGGTTGATGCTCGGCCAGTTCTACCCGGGCTGCACTGTCACCGGCCTGCGGAACAGCGCATTCCGGGCGCTCGACGCACCACTGCCGATGCTCGCTGTCCGGCACATGGTGGGTTCGGATTTCCCTTTCCTCGCCTCGCAGCGCGAATGGATTCTCGCGTATCTGAAGAAATTCGCCGCGAGCGTGCCGTCGACGGTGCGATCCGACATTGCCGATCGCGTCGTGACGTAGTCGATCTACCGTTAGCAGCATGGCCAGATCCGACGATGTGCCCGCCTACACGATCCGTCAGTTGGCGGCGTTCGTTGCCGTCGCCGACTGGGGGACCATCACCGCCGCCGCAGACGCACTGCGCATGTCCCACTCGGCGCTGTCCGCCGCCATCACCGACCTCGAGCGGATACTCGACGTCAAGCTGTTCGTGCGACAGCGGGCCCGTGGAGTGCGGCTGACACCCACAGGACATGCCGTCCTCGAGCGGGCGAAGATGGTGTTGCATTTCGCTGCGGAACTCGAGAGCGATGCCCACTCCGAGGCAGGCTCCGTCGCAGGCCCCGTCGCGGTGGGTTGCTACCCGTCACTCGGGCCCACTCTGCTGCCGTCGTTGATCACCGGCTTCACCGAGGCGCACCCGAGGGCGCGCGTCGACTTCAGGGAAGACACGCAGAATCGGTTGCGGGCGCAGCTCGACTCGCGTGACCTCGACGTCGCGTTCCTATACGACCTCGACCTCGAGCCCGGGCTGGAGTCCGTCGTCCTCGAATCCAGGGAACCGATGTTGCTGCTGCCCGCCGACCACCCGGCGGCGTTGGCGGGGTCGCCGGTGCACCTGACGGATCTCGCCCACGAACCGATGGTGATGCTCGACGCGCCGCCGAGTTCGGGTCATGCGGTGAGCGTGTGCGCCGAGGCAGGATTCTCGCCGGTGGTCGCATACCGGACCCAGAACTATGAGACGTGCCGCGCCTTTGTGGGCCGGGGGCTGGGGTGGTCGCTGTTGCTTCAGCGTCCGTCCCTCGACGTGACCTACGAGGGTCTACCGATCGCGGTGCGACCGTTCGCGGAGCCGAAACCGGATCCCGTCGACGTCGTGCTCGCGTGGCGAAAGGATGCGCTTCCCAGTCGGGTTGCGCAAACTTTTGTTCACTTCGTGGTCACAGCCCGCCACGACACACGTGCGTCATGAACTGGGAGAATGCGCTAATGACGGTTTTTCGGGGATAGATCCCCGACTTTATCCGCTTTTCAAATGAATGTGACCGCCCTCATGATGGCTGTACCGCGTCCGAACGCTCGTTAATCGGATCCGTTCCAATTCACTTGGCCGAAGGGCACCCGTACTCATGACCGTTCTTGACTCGACGCCTCAGACGTCGGCAAAAGCGGCGCGCAAAGCCGCGCTCGGCAGCTTCGTCGGCACCGCCATCGAGTGGTACGACTTCTTCATCTACGGAACCGCGGCGGCGCTGGTCCTAGGGCCTCAGTTCTTCCCGGGTTCGTCGGATGTCGCCGGAACCCTCGCAGCGTTCGCGACGCTCGCGGTCGGCTTCATCGCCCGCCCCATCGGCGGTGTGGTGATGGGTCACTTCGGTGACAAGATCGGCCGTAAGTCGATGCTCGTTACGTCGCTGCTCCTCATGGGCTTCGCCACGGTAGCCATCGGCCTGCTGCCGAACTACGACGCCATCGGCGTGGCGGCCCCGATCCTCCTCGTGGCCCTGCGCTTCATCCAGGGTCTCGGCGTGGGCGGTGAGTGGGGCGGCGCAGTGCTCGTCGCGACCGAGAATGCTCCCGCAGGCAAACGTGGTCTCTACGGCGCTGCGCCTCAGTTGGGTGTGCCCGCAGGTGTGCTGCTCGCGAACCTGGTCTACCTTCCGCTGACCGCGTTCCTGAGCGAAGATGCCTTCAACTCGTGGGGCTGGCGCGTGCCGTTCCTCATGTCGGCTGTCCTCGTCTTCGTTGCCATGTGGATCCGTCTCGGGCTCGAGGAGAGCGCCGAGTTCAAGGCCACCAAGGAAGCTCCCTCCGATGTAGACGACAAGATGCCGATCCTCGAGGTGCTCACCAAGCACTGGAAGACCGTGCTGCTGGCCGGCGGCACCTTCATCGCCACCAACGGCATCGCGTACGCCTACATGGTGTACGTGCTCAAGTACGGCGAAACCGAACTCGGCTACAGCAAGACCGCGATGCTGGCCCTACTCATCGCATCCTGCCCCTTCTGGATGGCAGGCATGGCCTACAGCGCCTGGCGCTCCGACCTCGTCGGCCGCCGCACCATCTACATCAAGGCGTCCGCTGCGCTCGTCGTCGCCGCTGCCCTGTTCTTCCCACTGATGGACACAGCAATCCTGCCGGTGATGGCTCTGGCCATGATCGCCCTCGGATTCACCCTCGGCTGCTGCGCCGGCCCGCAGTCCGCGCTGTTCGCCGAACTGTTCCCCGCCAAGATCCGCTACAGCGGAGCATCCCTCGGCTACCAGGTCGGTGCGATCCTCGGCGGTGGCCTCGCGCCCATGGTCGCGACCTCGCTGTTCGCCGCGACCGGCACCTCCATGTCCATCACCGGCTACTTCGTGCTGATCGCCCTGATCAGCCTCATGAGCATCCTGCTCCTGCGTGTGCCGTCCGCAGGCACCGGCACCGAGCAGGCTCAGTCCCCCTCGCAGGAAGGTGTCTGACCCATGTCGACCTACTACCAGCCTCCCAAGTACCCCGCGTCGACGTTCGAGTCGATGACGCCGTCCGACGAGACGCTCCCCGTCGTCGTCGTGGGTGCCGGACCGGTCGGCATGGCCACCGCACTCGGACTCGCACAGCGCGGCATCCCCGTCACCATCATCGAGGCCGCCGACCAGGTGTCCTTCGGTAGCCGCGCGATCTGCATCTCCCGGCACAGCCTCGAAGCCGCCGGTCGACTCGGATTCGGCACGGAACTCGAGAAGATCGTGCTCCCGTGGGTCGGTGGCCGCAGCTACTACCGCGACGAGCAAGTCCTGCACTTCGAGATGCCGCTGCGCGACTTCGACGTGCGCCCGCCCATGATCAACGTCTCCCAGTCGGAGTTCGAGCAGATCATGGTCGACACCATCGAGCAGAACCCCCTCATCACCCTGTACTGGCAGACGTCCATCGCAGGCATCCTGCGCGGCGACGACGAGGTCACCCTCGAGGTCGACACCGCCGACGGCAAGCGTCACCTGCGCGCCCGCTACGTCGTCGCAGCCGACGGTGGCCGCAGCCGCATGCGCGAGCTCGCAGGCCTGCGTCTGCAGGGCACCAGCTACGAAGGCCGCTACGTCATCGCCGACATCCACTGGGAGTCGGATCTGCCCGCAGAGCGGATGGTGTGGTTCGACCCGCCGAGCAACCCCGGCTCGACGATCATCATGCACAAGCAGCCCGGCAACATCTGGCGCATCGACTACCAGCTCGACCCGTCCGAGGACGCCGAGATCGAGACCCAGGAAGACGCCATCCGGGCCCGCATCGCCAAGCACCTCGACTGGCTGCAGAACGACCTGCCGTGGACCCTCGAGTGGAAAGGCTTCTACAGCGCCCGCGCCCTCGCACTCGACGAGTTCACGCACGGACGCCTCCTGTTCGCCGGCGACGCAGCACACCTCGTCCCGATCTTCGGCGTGCGCGGCCTGAACTCCGGCATGGAAGACGCCGAGACCCTCGCGTGGCAGCTCGCCGCCGTGATCAACGGCAACGCCGACACGGCCCTGCTGCAGGCGTACTCCTTCGAACGGCACAACGCGTGGGAGCAGAACGTCGCCAACGCAGGCAAGTCCACGCTCATCATGAGCCCGGGAAGCCACGGATACCGCACCACGCGCGACGCGGTACTCGCGCTCGCAGTGAGTCGCCCCGAGTTCGGTCACCTGATCAACCCGCGCCAGTCCAGCGCGACCCATGCTCGGCTCTCGCCGCTCACGTGGTCGGTTGCTGCCGGTGCCGAAGGGGTGCTTCCGGGCGACCCGGTCGAGGACCGCAAGGTTCGCATCGAGGGTGTCGACACCTCGCTCAACGTCGCGCGTGGTACCGGTTTCGCAGTGCTCGGTGTCGGGCTCGACGAGGCAGGCAGCGTCGCGCTTGCGATCGCGGCCACTGAACTCGGGTCCGCTCTGTCGCCCGAGAGCGTGCGCGCACTCGCCGTCGACAGTGCTTCCGCCGACGGGGTCACCGTCCTCGACGCTGCCGACCTGGCGGATGCGCTCGGCGCGACCGCCGGCGAAGCATTCGTCATCCGTCCCGACGGACTGCTGCTGTGCCGCGTGCCGGTCGCGCAGCTGCCCGGTGTCGCGGGCGCGCTGCGGTCCGGTGCCGCACCGGCCGGTGACGCGCTGCCCGCGCGTCCGGCCGAGCACGTCACCGAGGACGAGCAGCGTCGTGAGAACGTGTGGCTGGGCCTGTCCACCGCACTCGACCAGGTCGCCGAGGACGATCGCGAAGGGTTCCTCACCCGACTTGCGCTGATGCTCGGATCCCAGGTCGATCACCGGCAGTTCGAGGAGGCCATCGCGGCTGCCTCCGACACCTCCCCGGTGCGCGTCGAGGAGCTGGTTCCGCAGGCCTGACACCCGCTCCGGTTTGACCGAATGTCACCTTCATCCATTCCGATGGTATGAGGGTGACATTCGGCCATTCGCGTTCGGACGGTCTAGCGCAGCGCGTCGAGGGCTTCCTCGATCGGAGTGTCGCCGTTGTTGAATTCGATGGTGCGACCCACGGTTTCAGGGCGTTCGAGCACCGCTGCGACGACGGCCGCGACATCCGCGCGCGTCACCTCGCCCTTGTCGCTCGCACCCTGGCCACCGATCTCGATCCGTCCGGTCGGTGCCTCGAGCGTGAGGAGGCTCGGTCCCAGAATCGTCCAGTCGAGTTCGGTGCCGCGCAGGTGTGTGTCGGCGGCGGACTTGGCTTCGGCATACGCGTAGAAACTGTTGTCCTCGGGCACCCCGTGGTCCGGGCGTGCTCCGAAGTACGACACCATCACGTACCGGCGCACGCCCGCCTCCTGCGCGGCTGTCATCGACTCGATCGCGGCATCGCGGTCCACGGAGTACGTGCGGGCGGGGTCGCCGCCGCCGGCACCGGCCGACCACACCACCGCGTCGTGACCTCGCAGCAGTTCGGCGAGCGCCGTGATGTCGAGTTGTTCGACGTCGGCGATGACCGGTGTGGCGCCTGCCGCTCGTACGTCGTCGGCGTGGTCGGGGTTGCGGATGAACGCACTGGTCTCGTGGCCGGCGTCGGAGAGCAGTCGCTCGAGGTGCAGCGCGACCTTGCCGTGTCCGCCGAAGAGTGCGATGCGTGCCATGTCGGGTGCTCCTTGTGTTCCGGGGATCGGGTGCACCTCCCAGCATGCCTGCTGATCGCAACAGCGGCCGAGCTGTGGGTTCAGCGCTTGCGGTCGGAGCTGTAACCCCAGAGCCAGTCGGTGTACTTGTAGCTCGACGTGTCGCGGGTGCGGAACAGTTCGTTGCGCGCCTCACGGCCGGCGCCGTCGAGGTGCCACAGATCGCCCCACATGCGGCCGACCGTGAGGATGCGGTTGCAGCGCGGTGCGCGTTCGGCGTTCACGTCGCGCAGGATCCTCGGCCAGTTCTTCGTGTCTCCTCGAAGGTCCTCGGCGGCATAGTCGGCCAGGCACCTGGCGTCCTCGAGGGCCATAACGGCGCCCGACGCCAGATACTGCAGCGGCGGGTGGGCGGCGTCGCCGAGAAGGAGCATGCGGCCGTCGACCCAGTTGTCGACCGGGTTGCGGTCGAACATCGGCCACCAGCGGTCGGTCCACAGGTATTTCAGCGCTTCCTTGACCGAGTCGTGGCAGTGGTCGTAGGCGTGTGCCAGCTCTTCCGGGCTTCCCCATGTCTCCTCGCCGCGCAGAAACGCGGGAGACTGGAAGACGGCAACCTGGTTGAGCATCTCGCCGCCCCGCAGCGGGTACTGGATGAAGTGGCAGCGCGGGCCGATGTAACCGACGACGTCCTCGATCTCTTCCTCGAGCGGAACCTCGTTCATCGGGAAGGTGCCGCGGAACGCAACGTAACCGGAGCCGACGGGCTTGTCGTCGTGAAGTTTCGGACGCAGACGTGAGTGCAGGCCGTCCATGCCGAGTGCCACGTCGCCGACGTGTTCGGAGCCGTCCTCGAGGATGACGCGCACCCGGTCGCCCTCGGTCACCACGTCGTTCACGGACGAGTTGACGCGCAGGTCTGCGCCGGCCTTGCGAGCAGCCTCCACGAGCACGGAATGCAGGTCGGAGCGGTGAACCACGAAGTACACGCCGCCGTAGTGCTCTTGGTACTCGCGACCGAGATCGACCTTGGTCAGGATCTCGGAGGTCACGGCATCGCGGAAGACGAGGTTCTTGGGCAGGACGCCCTTGGCGATCACCTCGTCGTAGACGCCGAGCGACTGGAGGATGCGGCTGCCGTGCGGTCCGATCTGAAGGCCGGCGCCGACCTCACCGAATTCGGGGGCACGCTCGAAGAGTGTGACCTCCGCGCCTTTGAGCGCCAGGGCGAGAGCATTGGCGACGCCGCCGATGCCGCCTCCGGCAATGAGTACCCGTGCGTCCTTCAGGTCGGACATGAGACTCCTTGGATTCGAGTGTGGGTCGGTCAGTGGGACGAGCCGGCTGCGAGGCGCGCCGTGGCATTGCTCCACCTTGGGTGTGATGTGCACCGCCATGCAATAAAGTTCTGCTATGCAGAAGAAGCCGGGTCGGATCGAGCGGCCCACCTACGCCTTGGAGTCGGTCGACAACGCACTTCGCCTGCTTCAGATGCTGCGCGATGTGGGCGCGCTGAGATTGAAGGACGCCGCCGACGAGCTCGGCACGGCGCCGTCGACCGCGCATCGTCTGCTCGCCATGCTGGTCTACCGCGGGTTCGCGGTGCAGGACGAGAAGCGGATCTATCATCCCGGGCCTGCGATGGGGGTGGGGCCTGCGCGGCAGGGCTGGACCCGCGAGTTCACCGAGCTCGGCCGGCCTCATATGGAGGCGCTCGCCTCGCTGGCAGGGGAGACGATCAACCTCGTCATCCGAGTCGGATCGCAGGCGCGATTCCTGTGGACGGCGGAGACGGAGTCGATCCTCCGGGTGGGCGACCGGCAGGGTCAGGTGCTTCCGGCCGAGCTCACAGCGGGTGGACGGATCCTGCTGGCCGAGCAGCCGCGCACAGTTCTCGAACAGTTGTATCTGCGACCGGCCGACGAGCCACATATCGATCGTGGTCCTTCTCCCGCGTACGAAACCGATCGGAGGATGGCGATCGGGGAGTTCGAGGTGTTCGTCCACGAGCTCGATGCTGCGCGCAAGCTGGGGTTCGCCGTGAACGTCGAGCACACGGAGGAAGGCGTCGCGGCGCTCGGCGTGGCGATTCGCAACGGCAGTGGTCGGGCGATCGGGGCGCTCACGGCGGCGGTGCCCATCAACCGGTACCGGACGCATCTGCGTGGGCAGCTGGTCAACCAGATACACGCCGCTGTTCGCGGTCTCCAAGTAGACGTCGCGGGCATCGAACCCACCGAGTTTCGACATTCTGTAGAGCAGAAATCTATTCCACTTCAGGAGTGACCCGACATACGTTGGGTGCACGCCGGACATGTGCTGCACGCGTGACGAGGAGAACAATGACCGCCCCCGAACCCATCGACCCCGAGGTCCAGAAGCTCTACGACGACTTCGCGACCGAGAATCTCAATCCGCTGTGGACGCAGCTCGGCGACCTGATGCCGATGGCGCCGGCCTCCAAGGCCGTGCCGTTCGTCTGGAAGTGGTCGACGCTGTACCCGCTCGCCCAGCGCGCCGGTGATCTCGTGCCGGTCGGTCGCGGCGGCGAACGTCGTGCGATCGCGCTCGCGAACCCCGGCCTCGGTGGCGTTCCCTATGTCACGCCTACTCTGTGGGCAGCGATCCAGTACCTCGGGCCGAAGGAAACCGCGCCCGAACACCGCCACTCGCAGAACGCTTTCCGCTTCGTCGTGGAGGGCGAGGGCGTGTGGACCGTCGTCAACGGCGACCCGGTCGCGATGCGCCGCGGCGACTTCCTGCTGACCCCCGGCTGGAACTTCCACGGTCACCACAACGAGACCGATCAGCCGATGGCATGGATCGACGGGCTCGACATTCCTTTCGTCCACTACACCGACACCGGGTTCTTCGAATTCGGGTCCGACGGTGTGACCGACGAGAGCACCCCGGACATCTCCCGCTCCGAGCGGCTGTGGGTGCACCCCGGTCTACGTCCGCTCGTCGGACTCGACCGCAAGACCAGCTCACCGATCGCGTGCTACCGCTGGGTCCACACCGACCGCGCTCTCGATGAGCAGCTGGCGCTCGAGGACGAGGGCTACGCAGCGACAACGGAACCCGGCCACGCCGCGATCCGCTACACCAACCCCACGACCGGTGGCGACGTCATGCCGACGATCCGCGCCGAGTTCCACCGTCTCCGCGCCGGCGCGCACACGCGGAAGCGCCGCGATGTCGGCTCCGTGGTGTTCCAGGTCTTCACCGGCCAGGGCCGTTTCCACCTCGGCGATCAGAGTCACGATGTCGTCAAGGGCGACATGATCGTGGTGCCGTCCTGGACGGAGTGGTCGCTCGAAACCGACAACGGCATCGACCTGTTCGCGTTCTCGGACGCACCGATCGTGGAGCGTCTCCACTTCAACCGCACCATCATCTCCGAAGGAGCCTGAAACTCATGCGATTCGCCACTCTCCGCCTCGACGGCACGACCGCTGCCGTGAGGGTGGACAGCGACTCGGCCGCAACCGTGATCGACGGTTACGCCGACCTGTCCGCGCTACTCGACAATGCAGACTGGAAGTCCGTCGCCGAGAAGGCTTCGGGTAAGACCGTCGATCTCGCGAACGCCGACTACGCACCCGTGGTGCCCAGCCCCGGCAAGATCGTGTGCGTCGGCCTGAACTACGCAACGCACATCAAGGAGATGGGCCGCGACCTCCCCGAGTTCCCGACCCTGTTCTCGAAGTTCAAGGAAGCCCTCACCGGCCCCTACGACGATGTGATCGTGCCCGAATACGCAGGTGCGCAGCTCGATTGGGAAGCGGAACTCGCCGTCGTCATCGGCAAGCAGGCGTACCAGGTCAGCGAGGACAACGCTGCCGACTACATTGCGGGCTACTCGGTCATCAACGACTACACGATGCGCGATTACCAGTACCGCACGCTGCAGTGGGATCAGGGCAAGACCTTCGAGAAGAGCAGCGGTTTCGGTCCGTTCCTCGACACCGATTACACGCTCGGTACCAAGATCGAGACGATCCTCGAGGGTGAGGTCATGCAGTCCTCGAACACTCGGGACCTGGTGTTCACCCCGGCCAAGCTCGTCGACTACATCTCGCACATTGTCACGCTGCAGCCCGGCGACGTCATCATCACCGGCACCACCGGCGGCGTCGGCCACGCCCGCAAGCCTGCGCGGTACATCCAGAACGGCGAGACCGTCGAGGTCACCATCGAGGGCCTCGGCACCGTCAAGAACAAGACGATCATCAAATAGGAGAACCCGGACGTGGGATTCAACGATCTCGAACTCTCCGAGCGTCTGCTGATCGCCCGGCACGGCACGGCATATCTGTCGCAGCGGCTCGCGGAGCTGACCGATGACGAACTGGACGGCCCCACCCTGCTCGAGGGGTGGACCCGTCGGCACCTCGTTGCGCACGTCGGCTACAACGCCGCGGCCCTGTGCCGGCTCATGGACTGGGCTGCAACAGGTGTCGAGACCCCGATGTACGCGTCGACCGAACAACGCGGCCAGGAGATCGCCGAGGGATCCACACTGAGCCCCGCGGCGCTCCGGAACCTGTTCGCCCACACCGTCGCACGACTCGACGAGAAGTGGCGGAACCTGCCGGAGGCGGCATGGCAGGCGGAGGTGCGTACCGCGCAGGGGCGACTTGTTCCTGCGGAGGAGACCGCGTGGATGCGCACCCGTGAGGTGTGGATCCACGCAGTCGATCTCGACAACGGGGGTCGCTTCGGTGACTTCCCGCAGGTTGTTCTCGAGTCATTGCTCGACGACATTGTCGGAATGTGGCGCAAGAAGGATCTCGGTGCGGGTATCGCGGTCGAGGTCGAGGGCAACACTCCGATCGTGGTGAAGGAGGACACCGAGATCACCCACAAGGTACAGGGTTCTCTTCCCGCTGTCGTGCTCTGGGCCGCAGGCCGAGGCGCGGTTGGGGTCGAGGGCGGCGAGCTCAACCCTCCGCGCTGGCTCTGACCCTCGACGAAAGTTCCCGACCCCGTGCGCGTTTCCGGTAGCTGTAGCTGCCGGAAACGCGCACGGGTGTTTACGCTTGACGGTCCCTCGACGAGCCGGGGGCCGGGGCCAGAACGATCAGCGAGGATCGCGTTCGCAGCCGACACCGTCGTTGTCGCGGTCGAGGCGCGGAGCGTATCCGGGATCATTGCGGTAGACCGGCGCAGCTCCGGCATTCCACGCCTCGGTGCAGTTCTTGAACCCGCCGCTCGGCGCCGATCGAGGTGCAGGGGCCGGAGCCGATTGCTGCTGCGGCGCGGGGGCCGAGTGTTGTTCCGGCGCCGGGGGAGCGGACGGTGCCGGGGGCGCAAAGGGGTTCCACGAACCACTCGGAATCAGATCGGCCACACCTGTGGGGAGCAGATCGACCAAGGTGAACGCGTTCGCGGTGGCCGGAGCAGCGACCGTCAGAGCCAAGCAGCTCAGGGTCGCGGCGGTCAGGCGTCGGATCTTCATGGGGTATGCCTTTCGAATCATTTCGAGGTCATCCGGGAAATGCGACCTCGAAATGGGTATCGTCCCGTCCGCACAAAACGTTGCGAACGGGACGATCGGCACAAATGGTCTTCTAGCGGAACGCGAGCTCCACGTCGGACGGTGACGGCTGCTCATGTGTGGGATCGATGGCGGCGCGCTCTTCCGCGTCCCGGAACGGGACGACGACCTTCGGGTCGATTCGCATCACGGTGTAACCCGCTACTGCACCGGCACCGAATCCGGGAGCGAAGATGCGCACCGGCTTGTCGATGACACCGTCGCGGACAGCGTCGTGGATCGCGAGCGGGATGCTCGCCGACGACGCGTTGCCGACCTGCTCGATGTTGAAGTACAAGCGATCCGCCGACAGTCCGGCATTCGCGGCCAGCTCGATGATCATCGTTTTGTTCGCCTGGTGCGGCACGATCAAGTCGATGTTGTCGAGCAGCGTCCCGTCCTTGCCTGCCGGTGCGGGCAATTCCTTGATCTCGTCGAGCATCTGCCCCAGGTAGCGGCCGGCGAGCGACTTGACCTCGGGACCGTAGACGGTGATGAAGTTGTCGAAGTCCGGGTTGGGCCAGATGATCGAATTGACTTCGCTCGTCGGACCACTCGCGTAGCTGTTGAAATACTCGATGTCGGTTTCCGCGCCTTCTTCTGCGGGCGACACGACGATTGCCGCAGCACCGTCACCGAAGATCATGCGCGAGGGGCGCACGTTGCCGATCTTGTCGGAGAACTTCTCGACGCACACCACCAGCACCGGTCGCTTGACCTGCTGCAGGATCCGGGTCGCCTCAGCAAGGCCGTAGGGCATTCCTGCACATGCGGCAACCAGGTCGAACGACGCATGGCTCTGGGCGATGCCGAGTTCACCCGAGATCCATGTGGCGAGCGACGGGATCAGCCGTCCACTCGTGCAGGTGCACACGATGACCGCACCGATGTCCTCGGGGCCCACCTTCGCGTGCTCGACGGCCTGCTTGGCAGCGGACAATGCGAGATCCTCGAACGTGCCGGAAGTGTAGCGGCGCTGTTCGATTCCGGTCTTCTGCGCGATCGACTCGGCCGTCATGGGCGACCAGTTGTACGCGGTGTTCCGGATCAGGTCCTCGTTGGTGCAGACCGTGTCGCCGTGTGCGACCGCGATCGCGTCGATGCGCGGCCGGACGGTGAACTCCTTGGCCACGTCGACGGCCGGGTACGGCTTCGCCGGGGGCACGGGTGTCGGGCTCGTGTAGCTCACACCCTTGCGGGACTTCCCGGACGTGGCGCGGTTGATGAAGCGCTGTACTTCACGATCGCGTGGATGGAAGACGATCACGTAGTCGTCGTCCTTCAGTTCCGAGGCCTTGACGACCTCGAGATCGTTACGGTTGTACGGGTGCTGGTTGTGCAGCACCATCGACCACCGACCGAGAGCCTCGAGTTCGGCGACATCCTCACTGCTGTCGAGAACTTCGTCGTAGGTGTAGATCGGGAAGTTCGGATCGTGATTGCCGATCCGGAGCGTCATGTTCTCGTGGTGGGCGAGCAGTTGCTCGACCGTCGGCTTGACGGTGGGCAACGATCCCGCAATATGCCTACGGGATCCGAACACGTTGAACAGCCTTGCGAAAATGAGATTCTCGGCAGAGTCGTTCCAGGCGGCAGGCAATTCGTGGAAGGCAGCCTGGACGGCGGCCATCCGCTCGGCTGCGTCGGGCCACGGGGTGAGGATCGGCATGTAGATGTCGTCGCGGTTGCGGGGGACATCGGACCAACGCGTCGGAGTCTTGTCGAACATGGTGAGCGCGAAGCGATTCGCCCAGAACCCGCTCAGCGCCATGTCGCGCATGAGCTCGAACTTGGATTTGTACACACCCTGGGCGCTGCGCGAGAGGATTTCGGAGACCGACGGGGCCTTCGTGTCGAAGTCGCGGCGGATCACCGAGTCGAGATGCTCAGCGCTGGTGAACGCCGAGAAGTCGAGATCGGGAAAGAAGTTCGAGGGAAAGACGATCTTGCCGTGCCGATTGAGCTCGAATGACTGCATGTGAAGAGAAACCGTTCAGTGGAATGTGGGCTGTTAGGTGGAGTGAGCGGTCACATATCGAGTCCGCCGTTGACACCCCACACCTGACCGGTGATGTACGACGAGGCATCTGCAGCGAGGAAGTGGACGACGCGGGCAATCTCCTGCGGATCGGCAAGGCGCTTGACCGGGATGCTGTCGGTGATGCGGCTGAGAACCTTCTCCGGGATGCTGTCGACCATGTCGGTGGCGACGAATCCGGGGGTGACCGTGTTGACGGTGACACCGATGCTGTCAGGGGTGAGCAGACCGGCCTTGCCCAGATGGAAGGTGGCTTCCTTGGCGAGGGTCTTGGTGAGGCCGAAGAGGCCGGCCTTGGACGCCGCGTAGTTGGCCTGGCCGATGTTTCCGGTCTCGCCGATGACGGACGAGACGTTGACGATACGGCCGGTGCCACGCTCGAGCATGTGACGAAGGGCGGCCTGTGCCAGGTAGAAGGCACCGGAGAGGTTGACGGAGATGACCGTGTCCCAGTCCTCGTCCTCCATCTTCAGTACCGTGCGGTCGATGGTGATGCCGGCGTTGTTGATCAGGATGTCGAGACGACCGTGCTCAGCGATGACCTCGTCGATGGTCCGGCGGCAATCCGCGGCGTTGGCGACGTCGCCCTTGTGAACGGAGTACTTCGCGTCATCGCGGCCGTTTGCCTTCAGATCTGCCAGAAACTGATCGGCCTGCGAGGTGTTGCGTGCGTAGCCCGCAGCCACGGTTGCGCCCTGGGATGCCAGGCTACGGCTGATTGCGGAGCCGATTCCTCGGGTCCCGCCGGTGACGAACGCGACGCGTCCACGAAGCTTGTTGCCCTGGAAGGACTGTGTGGTGGGTTCGGCGGTGCTGGTCATTGTCGTCTCCTCTGACTGGCGGCGATCGCGTCAGGCACGGCGACGTGCCCTTCGGAGCTGCGTATGCCCGATGGTCGTGTGGTAGTGCGCGATTGCGAGTTATCCCCTGCATTGCGTCCGCGCCGAGCGCCCCTGCTCGTTGTTCCCTGCGCATTCAATGATGCAGTACTTCTCAGTGAATGTCATGTGGAATGTATCGCCATCGATTTCTCGTCGAAATCACCAGAATTACTAAACACGATGCAGCGCAAGGTAAGTGAATGGTTCCAGCTTCTTACTCCTGGGTACGAACATGGTGTTTGTTCGTAGTGTCTCCTCTGATGTGAACATTTGGACGCTCGCGAATCTGTTGTGGCGCACAGTATTACTTCTGGGTCAGGTCGGACTGCGATCTCCTGTCGATGATCTTGAACAGCTCAGCCAGGCGACCGAAAAGCGCTGGTGGACAGTGTTTCAGGGAATTTGTCGACCGGGGTGGGGGATAGTGGCATCTAGTGCACAAACCGATAGCACTCGGTGCCAAGAATGCTGTTCGGAATCGGCCGAGTGGTAATGCGGGTCCAATCGAAATGATTTCTGCGACAATCTGTGATGTTGGGCACAAGCGAGTCTGCTGTGTGTCGGCGACCCGCGTTTCGATGCCGTTGTGAGGTGTCCGACTGGAATGATGGTCGGCGTGACACAGACGAAGATGATCTCCACCGGTCCAACGCAACTCGAAGTGCTGGTGAACGGCACGGGGCCGGCGGTGGTCCTGTTACCGTCACTCGGCCGCGACTCCTACGAATTCGCGCCGATAGCGCGGGACCTGGAGGTCGCAGGGTTCTGCGCCCTGCGTCCCCAGCCTCGCGGAGTCGGTTCGAGCACGGGGCCTCTCGACGGGCTGGATCTGCACGACCTCGCCGGCGATGTCGCCGATGTCCTCGCGACCCTCGGGACGGGACCCGCGGTAGTGGCAGGACACGCGTTCGGTCACTATGTGGCCCGCGTGCTGGCGGTGGACCGTCCCGAACTGGTCCGAGGCGTTGCCGTGCTGGCCGCCGGCGCGCGTCGCTTTCCGTCGTCGTTGACCGCGCGCGTCGCGAAGTGCTCCGATCTCGGACTGACCGATGCCGAGCGTCTCCTTCATCTGCGTGAGGTGTTCTTCGCCGAGGGCCACGACCCCTCGGTCTGGCTCGACGGCTGGTGGCCCGACGCCATCTCCTGTCAGCGCGCCGCTATGTCCGCGACCGACAAGGAGTCGTGGTGGCCGATAGCGCCGTCCCCTCTGCTCGACGTGCAGGCCGGTGACGACGTGTTCCGCCCGGCCGATACCCGCTCGGAGCTCATCGACCGATTCGGCGCCGACCTGGTGACGACCGTCCTCATCCCCGAAAGCGGCCACGCGCTGATCCCTGAGGTCCCGCACGAGGTTGCGCGCGTTCTGGTCGAATGGATCCGCACGCTCGACTGAGATGAAGAAATCGTCATCTTCGCCTCATCGACGTCTCATCGAGGGGCGTCAGAGTAAGGGTGCACCGAACGGAACACCCTCGCGAAGGAGAGAAGATCATGGCCCTGAGCCGCACCTGGTGGGCAGCCACAGCACTGGCGACCGCGGTCGCAGCAGGCACGACAGGTTTCGTGCTTTCGAGCTCGAACGAGGCCGCACCGACCGCATCGCCGTCGACCTACACGATCTCGACGGTCGCTGATCCTTCCCCGACCGGACCGACCCAGACCACGACGCCGAATACCGCGATCGCGACGGCGTACGGAACAGGTTCTGCAGATCTCTCGAATGCGCTGCCGTCCGGTGTTCCGTTCATCGACACCAACACCTGCGACGCCTGGTTCGAAGACTGGGACGACACCGTCCCCGATTTCGTCGAGGACTTCTACGACGAGTGGGATGACCGGTGCGACGACCTCATCGACGACGACCATGACGACCAGGACGATGACAACTGGGACGACTAGATGTAACAGCGAAGCCCCGCACCGGATCTGCCATTCCGGTGCGGGGCTTCGTTCGTTCTACGGGTGCTTACGCGAGGGTTCGCGCAATGCCACGCTCGAGGGCCGCGATGATCTGCGGGCGCAGCTCGGCGGCAGGCACGATCGCGTCCACCGACCCGACCTGCTGGGCCCGCTGGATGTTGTGGATCGCCTCGAACTCCGCGGCGACCTCACCGAGCTTCTCCGACCGGACGGATGTCCGCAGCGACGCGAGCTCGACACCGAGGCGTGCCTTCTCGCCGTCCTCTGCCGAGGCCACCTGGGCTTCGAGTTCGACGATGCGCGGGTCGCTTGCCGTGCGCTTGTTGACGTCGCGGGTGAACACCACAGCCGCGGCGGGTGCGCCACCGAGCACCGAGGCGAACGAACCCTCGACCGCGAGGACCTCCATGTTCTCGTTGAGCGCTCCGGAGAACACCACGAACGCACCGCCGTGGTAGCGGGAGACCACCACGAACACGATCGGTCCGTCGAAGTTGACGATCGCTCGGCCGATCTCGGCGCCGTTTTCCAGCTGCACGTTGCGCAGCGACTCGGGAGAGCCGTCGAAGCCCGACAGGTTCGCGAGGACCACGAGCGGACGGTTGCCGCTCGCCGCGTTGATCGCGCGCGCCGTCTTCTTGGACGACTTCGGGAACAGCGTGCCCGATGTCCACTGGTCCGGCCCGTCGGTCGGGAACCAGCCCTTACGAGCGATCGCCCGCGACTCGATGCCGATGACGGAGACCGCGTGGCCACCGAGGTGCGCATCGAACACGACCGAGGTGTCGGCGTCGGCCATGTCGGCCCAGCGTTCGAGCACCGCATGGTCCTGGTCGACGACGGCCCGCATCACCGTGCGGATGTCGAACGGCTTCTTGCGATCCGGGTTGGTCTCGGACGAGAAGATGTCGCCGACGGTGGTGAAGTCGCTCGACGGGTGCACGTGCGGGTAGACGCGCACGTCGCGGTCGATCGGGTCGGTCGACTCGGCCTTGCGGGGGAACCGCTCGCCGGGAACGACGTACGCATGGGCGTAGTGCCCGAAGAGCACCTCGATCGCGGCGGACAGGTTCGGGGCCCAGTACTGCGCCTGGCCGTTCGGGCCCATGACGCGGTCGTAGCCGCCGATACCGAAGTTGTCTTCGGCCGACACGCCACCGGAGTAGTCCAGCGACTGCTTACCTGTGAGTACCATCGCGCTGTCCGGCGTCATCACCAGGATGCCCTTGGTGTGCATGAGCATCGTTGCTTCGGCGTTCCAGTACGGCTGTGCGCCGACGTTGATGCCCGTGACCACGACGTTGATCTCGCCGCCGTTCTGCGTGAACGTGATGATGCGACGCAGTGCGCGCGACACCCAGTCCATGTTCTCGGTACCCGAATCCATCGAGATCGTTGCACCGGACGACAGCGCGAACCATTCGACGGGTGCGCCGAGCTTCTCGGCGAGGTCGATGGCGGCCACGACGCGGGAGCATTCGGCCTCCGCGACGGTACCGAGTGCCTTGGTCGGGTCGCCGAACATCGCGACACGGGTCATGCCCTCGGGGTACAGCTCGGTCGCTGTGGTCACGACACCGACGATCAGGCCGGCCTTGTTGCGACCGTACGGGCGGTCGACGGGGACGAGCTCGCGGTTGTCATCGAAGTCGTACTCGACGAAGCTGCCGTCGTTGCCGGTGAGCAGCGGGATCAGCTCGTACGGGTACACGGTGTTTCGGGCGCGGGAGCGCTGCACCTTCTGCGTGTACTCGTCGAGCGGCTTGAGCGGCTCCTTCGGCGGATCGGTGAGGCCCACGACCACACCGGCACCCGAGCGGTATGAGAATCGCAGAGCGACCTCACGTGCAGGCTGCTCCGGATTATCGCGGAGCCACCCGATGACGGTAATTTCCTCGAGTCCGGCACCGACGGTGAGTGGAGCGGCGTTCTGGGCTGTCCGACGCAGTTCGTCGAATGTCAGGTCGACGAGGGGCCAGACGAACAGGACGACGCGATTGGCGTCCAGGCGGCGACCACCGCGGGCCGACTGCGCGCGCCGCATGCCGTCGAGCGAGCTCGCGAGTGCGCGCTCGAAGGCGGGCAGGCCCACGATGACGCCCGACTCGTCGAACTGCGGTGTCAGGTCTCGCACCTCGGCGAGAGCGATGAACCGCTCGTCGGACGGGTTTTCTTGCGAAACAATGTGATACAGGTACGTATCCGGATTCGCGGGGAGACGGGTGCCGTCGAAGTTCTTCAGACGCCACAGGTCGAGACGCTGGCCGGTGAGCGGGTGGATGTCGCGGATGTTGGTCTCCTCCGCGAATCCCGTCTCGTAGGGCCGGAACGTGAAGACGTGCTCCTCGGCATTGTCGGTGTGGCACACCGTGATCGTCACGCGACGCGCGGACGCGGTGACCTTCCTGGACGCCAACACGGTCTGCAACGCCTGTGCCTGCGCATCGGCTTCGACGGGAGCGTCGTCCCAGGCCAGATAGAGGTCGATGACGAGGTTTTCGGTGCTCGGCAGAGGCTTCGCGGCATCTTCGACGGAATCGAGCAGCGCAGCGAGCTCGGAGTGCCTGGCCTCGGCCGAGATGAGGTATAGACGGGTGCCGCGCAGGTCGAAGTTGCCGGTGACGAATTGGCGACCGTCGCGAACATTCGATTCCACATCCTCGAGGGTGCGGATCTTGTATGCGCGCCGCGTGATCACCTCGAGCAGCGGTCCGGGAACCGACTCGGGACGTGAAATCTGCTGGGCGAGTAGATCGATGAGCGGTTCGGGCGTCGCGACGAGCGTCTCGATCCGCTGCGCGTAGTCGGCGGAACTCTGGTGCTCGGCGAGGTAGGCGAGCGAACCGCGCACCCCGTCGTACACCTGCTCGCGGGCCTTGCGGATCACCGGCTCCTCGAAGAAGCGGTAGCGCAGGTTGCGAGCGGTGTCACCGATGACGGCGAAGCGTACCTGTGTGGCGACGATGAGCCGGTCGAGGACTTCGTTGAGTTCGTTCGACACACCTGACTCGCCGGTGCCGTGCTCGAGCCATCGGTCGAGGAGTGCCGAGACCACAGGGATCTGCGCCTCGATGCGCTCCTGCGCGCAGAACAGCCGGTAGACGGCCTCTTCGAGTTCAGGAGTGCGCTCGAGCTCGATCACGTCGTAGTGGCGCAGCGCGCGCGACAGGCGCCCGCGGAAGCTCTCGGGCAGTCCTCCGACCTCGACGTCGAGCGACTGCAGGTACCCGTGGAAGAACTCGCGGGGGCTGTGCACCTTGTCGTCGCCGGTTTCCTCGTCCTGCGTCGGACGGTTTCGCGACAGTTCGCACACGTCGGCGAACGTGGTGAGCAGAGCGAGTTCGGCGCGCACCAGGTCGCAGGACGCGGCCTTTGCGGTGAGCTGCTCGTACTCGCCGAGCAGTGTTGCGGTGCGCTCGGCCGACACGTCGTAGCCGGTGATCAGTGCTTCGAGCCGGTCGAGGCGAGCGTGGGCGTCGGCGACGGCGTCGTCGGTCAATGCAGGCGCAGCGGTGGGGAACTGCACCCGCTCGGCCACCGCGGTGGTGGTCTCCTCGGCAATCTGATCGACGCGCAGCAGCGGAGCGCCGGCGTCGACCTGGCCGTTGACGACCGCGAGGATCTCGCGGACCTTACCTGCGAACGGCGCGCGGACCGCGGTCTCCATCTTCATCGATTCGAGGACGACGAGCGTCTGACCGGACTCGACTTCGTCACCCACGGCGACGGGAACGGCGACCACGACGGCGGGCGCTGGCGTGCGCACGACCCCGGCTTCGTCCTGACTGATCTGATGACTGACGCCGTCGACCTCGACGAGGAAGTGTGCCGGGCCTGCGATCGAGACGACGTTGTGTCGCTGTCCGTCGAGGGTGAGGCGTGTTTCGTATTCGCCGAGACGCTCGATGTCGACCTCGAGTTCGGAGTCGTCGGCGCCGATGCGGTAGCGGTGCGGACCGATCTGTCCGACGAGCAACTCGTAGCCCTGGCCTTGGTAGCTCAGCTCGACCTTGCGGGTGCCGGTCTGGCCGGGGCGGGGGCGTCCGCCGCGAGCCGAGGCGAGGAAGCCGGCGCGGGCGCGGGCTTCGTCGGCGTCGTACACCTCGACCGAGGTCGCGAGGAGTGCGATGTCGGCGACCTTCGTCGGACCGGTGGCCGTGCCGACGCCGGTGCGGTCGAGCCAGCCGGTGTCGGCAGTGGCGTCGATGACCTCGCTGCGGCCCAACAGGTCGAGGAGGAACGACTTGGTGGTGGTGCCGCCGTCGAGGACGACGGTGGTCTCGCGCAGCGCAGTGCGGAGGCGAGCGAGGGCCTCGTCGCGGTCGCGGCCCCACGCGATGATCTTGGCGACCATCGAGTCGTAGTCGGGCGGGATCACGTCGCCCTGGGCGATGCCGGTGTCGACGCGCAGCCCCGAGCCGAGCGGGAACTTGAGCAGCTGCACGGTTCCGGGCGCGGGTGCGAAGCCGTTGTCGGCGTCCTCGGCGTTCAGACGGGCCTCGACGGCATGCCCGAACTCCGGCGGGCAGTCGCCGGGGAGCTTCTCACCGGCGGCGACGACGATCTGCAGCTTGACCAGGTCGATGCCGGTGGTCGCCTCGGTGATCGGGTGCTCGACCTGCAGGCGAGTGTTGACCTCGAGGAAGGTGAACATCTTCAGGTCGGGCTGGTACAGGTATTCGACGGTTCCGGCCCCACTGTAGTTCGCGGCGCGGACCAGGTCGGCGGACACCTTACGCAGCTCGTCGGCCTGCTCCTTGGTGAGCAGCGGGGAGGCGGACTCCTCGATGACCTTCTGGTTCTTGCGCTGGATGGAGCAGTCGCGCACGCCGGGGGCCCACACGTTGCCGTGGTTGTCGGCGATGACCTGCACCTCGACGTGGCGGGCATCGGTGACGAGGCGCTCGATGAACACGACCGGGTCGCCGAAGGAGCGCTCGGCCTCGCCCTGGGTGCGTTCGAGGGCGAGTTCGAGCTCGTCCTCGGCGTAGACCTTGCGGATGCCGCGTCCGCCGCCGCCGGAACGGGCCTTGATGATCAGTGGGTAGCCGATGGCCTGGGCGTGCCTGCGCGCATCGGCGCGGTTCTCGACAGGGCCGCCGGACCACGGGGCGACGGGCACGCCTACCTTCTCGGCGAGCAGCTTGGCTTCGACCTTGTCGCCGAGCAGACGCATGGCGTCGGCGGACGGGCCGATGAAGGTGATGTTCAGCCGGGCGCATACCTCGGCGAATGTGGGATCTTCGGCGACGAAGCCCCAGCCGACCCATACGGCGTCGGCCTTGGCTTCGGTCAATGCGCGCTCGAGCTCGACGTAGTCGAGGTACGGGGTTGCGGCCGTTGTGGACGGTCGGAGGGTGACGCCCTCGTCGGCCTGGCGGACGAACATGGCCCGCCGCTCGGCTTCGGTGTGCAGCGCGATCGTCGTGATGTCGTAGTTGTGCTCGGAGTTCAGCTCCCGGACTGCCCGGATGAGGCGTACGGCCGCCTCACCCCGATTGACCACTGCGATCCGTTTGAACATACTCGTTGCCACCGTTCTCCATGGTTGTGCGCAATACCGCGCTCGTCGAAGCTCAACCCCATTCGAGGAAGCCAGGTCAACCGAATGCTCGGCCCACGTCACGGGTTGCTAACGCGGCTGGAAACATGTATCGGTCGGCTCCTCGTGGTTGGCGTGGGCATGCGTGTCGGTCCCCGGCCCGTGTGCCCTGCCCCAGGGCGCCGTTGGGCGGTTCGGACGGATCGTTGCGTGAAGCCCGCGGCTGTCTGTTCTAGCAACGCCGCCCCCTGCTTCGGGTGATCCGTCCGGATAACAGCATGGAGGAAACATGAGGGTTTGTCACGTTTTGGTTCCCGGTGACCGGAGCGGGTAAGTGGCGCCCGGTTGGTAGACGGGACGTGTTGTGGGGCATGACTTCCCGGTCGAACCACTGAGACCGGCGGCGGAATTCCAACGGGTGGTGTTGGACGTACTGTGTGGTAACACCGATGAGTAACTTGCACATGGGCCGGAGTGTCTGCGGGGGTGGTCCGGAAATAACGTTGCAGGACAACGTAATTCGTCGCAGATTGGACGCCTGGACGGCACCCGGTGACGGGAGGTACCCAGTTTTCGGAGATTCTCCGTGTGACATCCATCACCGCAGCTCATCGGTGTCTTCGGTCGAGTGGAATGCCTGTCGGAGTTATCCCGCACGGCTCGCGCGGTGACCCTGGGCGAAACCTGGCGATACCGCTGTACCGGCCACTGTCGGAAAATTCTGGAACAGTGGAGGTCGACAGTCTCCGAGGAGGGTCCCGATGACCGAACCCGACCGGTCGAGAGCTCCCATGGAGTTCGAGTCCGAACTCGAACGACGTGAGCGTATCGCCGCCCAGGTCCGACGATGGTGCGATCAGTGCCGGATCGACGGCCGCCGCGAACCGTTGTCCGACGATGCCGCGATTGCGATTGCGTCCGGCCACCTCGACGAACCGGCCAGAGCGGTCCTTGCCGCCCGTCGGAGTCTCGCGCGCAGGATCCCGGATATCGGGGGGTTCGGTGAGCTCCGACGCCTGAGCGACGAGCGGGAGAGATTCGCCGCTCGTGCCGCGGCCCAGCGACCCGGTGTGTCGCGGCTGATGCTCGAGCATCGCGCGAGCGAGATCGACAAGCGAATCCGGTCGGCACGACAGGCGATCGTTCACTCCCCGGCGCACTACGCGCAGGGCGTGCGCGCCGTGCGCCGCGAACGCCGCGACGGCATTCATGTCGAAATCGAGCAGCGCGAAGCGTTGTTCCGGGCGTTGCAGCACACGCCTACCCCGATTCCTGTGGCGGCGGTGGACCGTGCCCGCGACACGGTGTTGAACATCGCGAGCGACCGCCTGAGCCGGTGGTCCGAGCGCACGCCGGCAGCGGAAACGGGACGGCGCGCTGCCGAAGTGCTCGCCCGGCAGGTGCCGGGAGAGGCCGATCGCTTCGTCGACCGCTACGACACCCTGTTGTTTCTCGCGGGGGCTCTGTACGACCAGATCGAGTCGTCGCCTGCGTGGCATTCGGAGCATCTCGCGGTGCAGCGAACGCAGTTGAACCTCACCGACGAGCTCACCCAGATCGCCATCGACGCGGTCGCCCTTCGAGGTCTGCTCGCCGAATTGGAAGACGCGATCGACACAGCGCCCGCGGCCAGGGCGGGGCTCGAGTCCCGGATCTCGGCGCTCGACCCGGTGTGGGCCCAGCTTCTCGACCGGGTGGCGGCCCTCGCTCGTATCGGAGACCTCCTCGAATTTGCAGACGGTCGGATGGCGATGGTGGAAGTTGCGGAGCGCGCGGCAAGCCTCGACGCGAGGATCGACGATCTCGTCGGGCGCTCCGGCTCGCGAGAGCTTTCGACCGACAACACCAACTTCGTCGGCGACCAATTCGGTGGTGCTGCGGAGTCGATAGGAGTGCTGCAATCTGCGCTTCTCGGGGACATTGCGGAGCTGACAGCAAAGGATTGACGTCGAGATTTGTGAATCGCCACAATGCCAAATTGCCTGTCGCGTATAGGTCCGATTCGGCTTCGATAATAGTGATCTGCGCCACTGATCGGCCGCTTGCTCGGGTGTAGCGTCCGTCGCGTTCGGGTGAGGGGGACATAAGTGACGCGAGGGGCAAAAGTGACATTTGGCAGGGGATTGAAATCGGCTGCATTCGGCGGAATTGCTGCGGTGATGTTGGTGGGTTGCGGCTCCGGCGGCACCGTGACCGTGGTCGATGACCCGAAACTGGAATCGGAGTTCGACTCGGTTCTCACATCGGGGCAACAGCGGAGCCTCGGTGATATTGCGGAAGCGGGCGGGCTCGAGAGTGGTTCGTGGGACCGGATGTATTACTTCAGCGCACCGCTACTCATGAGCGAGATCAATCGCTCGCTCGGTACCGAGGGTGCGGTGTGGGAAGGGCTCCCGGGCGACGAAGCCAAGGGGATTATCGTGTTCACCTCGGGTGGTGACGTCGTAAATGCCGTGATCGACCACAAGCCGGCAGTAACGCTGTCGGGATATGCAACCGCGGAGTCGATGGTCGGTCGCGACCAGGCTATTGCGGACTTCGAGCGCGTGGCAGTGGAGTCGCAGGGACACTGAGTGGGCCCCGCGTCGCCTTTGTCCGCCTTCCGGTGTAGTTTGCTGCAGCGACGTGTAGCAACATTTTCGGAGGAGTGCGCTGGTGGCGCGGGTGATCGCGACAATCAACCTGAAGGGCGGAGTCGGCAAGACTACGACGACCGCCGCCCTGGGTGAGTTCATGGCGGCCGAGTTCGGTCAGCGAGTACTGCTCGTGGATCTCGATCCGCAGACCAACCTCACGACGATGATGATCGGCGAGGAGCGGTGGCGGGAACTCAACGAACTCGGTCGCACTCTCGCCACGCTCTTCCAACATGCTGTGGACCCTGACTCCGAGGCATTCGACATCGAGAAGGCCCTCCAGCACGACGTTTCACCCGTGACCGCGGTGCGCGGTGTCGATCTGCTCGCTTCCTCGCTCGACCTCATGGAAATCCAGGAGGGCCTGAGCTTCCAGCAATATGCCGATCCCGGATCGCATCGGCCGATCGAAGTCCTGCACTCGGCGCTCGAACCGATAGCCGGCGACTACGACTACATCCTCGTCGACTGCCCGCCGAACCTCGGGATGCTCACCCTCAACGGGCTCCGGGTTGCCGACGGCTACATCGTCCCCACGATTCCGGACATCCTGTCCACATACGGAATCCCGCAGTTGCAGAAACGCGTGGAGAAGTTCTCCGACCGCACCGGCCATTCGATTCGTGAACTCGGCCTGGTCGTCACCAAGTATCGCAGCGCATCGAGCCTGCACCGCACGATCATCGAGCAACTCCAACGCGACGACAGGATTGCGAACGTCGTTCCCGCCTGGATTCCCGAAGCGAATCAGATCGCTGCGTCCGCCGAGTTCGTTCCATACGGCACCCTCAAGCGAAAATACGGTGGCGCAGGGCAGTTCGATGCCCTACGCATGCTCACCGAGACAATCCTGATGAATGCGCAGGTGTACCTGTGATCGATTCCGAAAACGGCGTGCCCGATGCCCGCCTGCGAGTGCAGATCGGTGAGGCGGGTGCCGCGTTGCTCCGACTCAACGGCAGCGCTCCGAATGCCGCCGGATCGCTCGTCGCACTCGTTCGGGTGATTGCGGACGAAGCCGCACGCAATCAGAGGTTCGCCAGCGCGGTAGCCGGTGCGCTCGGCCACACCGCCGAGACAGCGCCACCTGCGGTGACGGCTGCGGCGCCCAGGAAGACCCCGGCGCGGCGAGCCACGCGTGCGCCCGGCCCGTTCGACCCGTTCGACGCGTTCCGTGATGGGGGAGAAGCGGGTCTGCGCGACAGGCTCGCCCCGCTCGATGTCGACCGATTGAAGGACATCATCGCCGAGCACGCGATGGACTACGACAGGCTCGCTATGCGCTGGCGCACCCCGTCCAAGCTGCAGGAACGCATCGTCGATCGAGTCAAGGCGTTGTCCACCAAGGGCGATGCCTTTCGCTGACCGGTATGGGGGCTTTCCGACAACCGGTACGTAAACGTATGGTTGGCCCATGGAAGACTCAGCCGACCGGGGCGTCCGGGCGTTCGTCACCGATGTCGTTCAGCGCGGCGGAAGCGCGACACCGCTGAAGGGGTCTCGTGCCGTACGGGTCAAGGGAGTGGACGGCCGCAGTTGCGTCGTCCGCGTCCGCTCGACGACCCGGGGACAATGGATGGCTCGCAGACAGGACGGCACACCCGGCAGTGATTCCACGGGTTCGTCGTACTGGGTGTTCGTAGATTTCGCTGGGGAATCCCCGGAGTTCTACATGGTCGAATCCGACGAGGTGGAATCAGGGATTGCCTCGGACGTCGAACTGTGGCTCGCCGAACGCCCCGGCCGTGTACCCACAGGTAGCCATCCCATCCCGATGAGTAGTGTCGCGCACGGGCACGATCGGTGGGATCTGCTCAACCTCAACCGAGTTCGTGACACTCTTCATCGTAAGGAAGTGTCGCGACCACGAACCCGGCCGGTGAAGGCGGTCAAGCCTGCGGCCGAACCCGAATTCGTCGACCCCAGAACGGCGATCGTCTCGGACTTCGGTGGGTATCGGATCCAAGCGCGTTTCGATCCGGAGAACAGCAACGTCGAGATCACCCGTGGTCCGATGGAGGGCCGCCGATTCGGCCATCCCACCACCGCCGCGAACGCCCTCGCCAAATTCGTCAGCGACGACGACGCCGAATACGACGGCTGGACCTTTTGGCGTCTCGACGATCCGTCGGGGGACCCGCTCGGAAAGCACCTGTCGCGCAGCGGATAAGAAGAGTCTCAGTCCCGTGCTTGCGACCCCCACTCGATGGCGGGACAGGTGTCCATGACCATCGCAATCCCGGTATCGATGGTCCGCGCGAAGGCGTCCTCGTCGATCACACCCAGCTGGAACCAGACGCCTTTTGCGCCGATCTTCACAGCTTGGTCGGCGAAGTCGCCGGCAGCTTCGGATCGGCGGAACACGTCGACCACGTCGATGGGGAACGGAACGTCGGCGAGGGTCGCATAGCCCTGCTCACCGAAGACGGTCGGAGCCTTCGGGTGGATGGGCACAACCCGCTTCCCGCGCTCGCGGAGCAGCTTCGCGATACGGTATGCGGTCCGGTTGGGGTCGCCCGACAGGCCCACCACTGCCCATGTCGCGCAGTTGTCGAGCATGAGGGACACGGAGTCGGGATTCTGCCATGCGGTGCTCATGTTCTCCACCGTACGTAGGGACGGTGGAGTAAGCGTCACACTCCGCAGAATGCGGCACCCAGTTGAGGCGGAACCGTGTCGAGAAGCGCTTGCGCGGGGGCGCCGAGGGCAGGGTCGCCGGCGAGCCACGCCACGGCGGGGCAGTCCTCGAGCAGATAGCCGTTGCCGGAGGGCGAGGGCTCGCCTTCGGTGAACGCGCCGAGGACATCGTCGGTCAATCTGCTCGCCGACCCGTACACCGACGCGGCCACGGAGAAATCGGGTCCGAACGACGCCGACGCGTGGAACGCGCGATCGTCGCTCCAGCCCCACTTTGTGCCGATCACTCCGGCGAGCAATGCGGTGCCGAAGTTTTGCGGGTAACCGTCCGCTGCGGTTTCGTGGGCGGATGCCATCGCGGCGAGCACTGGGGAGCCGGGGTCGGTGCGTTTCTTTGCTTCGAGGTACGTCACCATGTCGTGCGTCGACGTGGTGCCGAAACCCCAATAACCGGGGACGTGGGTGTCGACGAGACCGAATTCGGCGACGGTGGTGGAGATCGCCTGCGGATACTTCGCGTGCAGCCGATCGGCGAGAGCATTGTCCGACGAACGGATCATCTCGACGGCGTCTGCCCGGGCGGCCGGATCACCGTGCCGAACAACGTATTCCGCAAGATACAGCTTGACGATGGAGACACCGGCCCGTGACTCGCGTTCGTTCGCGGTACCGGCGCGCGCACCCGATGGGGTGTGTGCGAACGAAATTGCCGTCGAACTCGGAGCGACGATGGTGCCGTTGTCATCGACGATCGGTGCGGGCGCTGCTGCTGCCGTCCCCGCTGATGCCAGGACGATCGCGGCGGTCGCGAGGAGAGCTCTCGTCGAGGGGCGCATGGGCATTGATGGTACCCCGCCACGAGGGGTTCTGATCTGCGTGAGTGGAACCGTCGACCCGTCACCGTCGCGTTGGAAGTCTGTGTGCAGGTATGAAACATCGACCCAGGAGCCTCACATGACACTCAGCGAACTCGAGCGCCCGGCAACAACTGCGGAGGAGATCTACCGCGCCGGCGGAATCGTGGTCACCAAGCTCGGTGAGAACATCGGGGCCAGGATCGATGGGGTGAGACTGTCCGGTGATCTGTCGTCCGAGACCGTCGAAGCCATCCGCTACGCGCTGGCCGTGAACAAGGCGATCGTCTTCCGAGATCAGGAACATCTCGACGACGAGGGCCAGTGGACGTTCGCGGGTCTCCTCGGGCAGCAGACGCAGTCGCATCCGACGGTGCATTCGAAGGGCAAACGTCTCCTTCCGATCGAGGGCGCCGCGAACAGCTGGCACACCGACGTCAGCTTCGTCGACCGCATCCCGAAGGCCTCGATCCTGCGTGCTGTGACGATTCCGCCGTACGGCGGCGCAACCACGTGGGCGTCGACGACGGCGGCCTACAACCAGCTCCCGGAGGCGTTGACGTCGTTGGTCGACAACCTGTGGGCGCTGCACACGAACCTGTACGACTACGCGGAGAAGCTGGATGCCGGAAGCACGGATCCTGAACTCGCGGAACGCAAGCTGTACCAGGACGAGTTCCGCCGCAACACCTACGAAACGATCCATCCCGTCGTGCGCGTGCACCCCCAGACAGGGGAGCGCACCTTGCTCCTCGGGCACTTCGTCAAGGAGTTCGTGGGCCTGAAGTCGTCCGAGACGACCGCGCTCCTGCAGTTGCTGCAGGCGCGGGTCACCAAACTCGAGAACACTTTCCGCTGGGCCTGGTCGCCCGGGGATGTTGCGATCTGGGACAACCGTGCCACCCAGCACTACGGCATCGCCGACTTCGGCGACCACACCCGACGCCTCCACCGCATCACCCTCGCGGGCGACCTGCCGGTGGGAGTCGACGGCACCGAGAGCCGCGTGGTGCAGGGGGATGCGTCGGAATATTCGGTGATCGAGACCCCAACGCGCCTGCCCGGCTTCGAATCGGCTTGAGTAAGTGCGCTCAATGGTGATGAGTGTCGGGGAATTCCTCGGCACTCATCACCATTGAGCGCTGTCTTGATCGTGCTCGGGCAAAGCGCTGGACGACGACGTCGAACCGGTCGAGTTCCGCCCAGTTCCAGCGGATCACTCCCAGGCCGAGATCGCGTAGGGCATCTTCGCGGAACTTCTCGTTGACGAGGTCGCGCCGATCGCTGTATTTTCCGAGTCCGTCGAACTCGCCCGCGACGCCGTCTTCTTCCCAGAAGAAATCCAGCCGGTAGCGACGACCGTCTCGCGTCATTACCTCATGCTGCAGCGCGGGTCGTGGAATTCCATACGCGGCCATTCGTACCCGTGACAGGGACTCGCCGACGCTTTCACTGCGTCCGTCGAGGAAGCTCACTGCGTACCGGGCGCGCGCCACGCCGTCGAGTCCGGCCGCGGCGTCCAATACATGCGACAGTTGCGACCCAGCGCTGGGGTCACGTCGAAGAAGCGAGTCACCGATGGCGACGGCGCGGTCGAACGGGACGGTGCGACCTACGTCCACAATCGTGCGCGCCGTGGACGTGACGGGTACCCCGTCCACACACACGACGTCTTTGTGTAAGTCTGCAACCGCGTGCGCGTGTACTGCTCCGGTCCGGCGCCACCCTTGTCCTCGTGGACGCGACACGTGGACGTGTTTCAAGGGAACGTTCCAGGTATCCGCCCGATGAAGGATCGCGGCGGAAACGTGGCTGACCGCGGTTCCTGAGCGGAGTGTCGAGCCGATGTGACGAGCCCACACCCTGTGCAGACCGGTGGCGTCGAGAGCATCGTGGTCCTTGCGGTGCAGGTAGACACCGCGCGCCAGAGGCACCAGCGCCCCGACCTGTAGATCTCGCTTCACCTCGTAGGCAGAAAGGCCTGACGCGAGGAGTTGTGCTCGGGTCAGTACTCGTGGATCCCCCATACAGGCGATCCTGCCGCACGCCGGAACGGTGCTTCGACGAAAGACGGTCGAAACCGTCGGTTCTGTGGATGAATCGGCCGCCTGTGGACAACCTCCGGCAAAGGTGGCGTACCGGACATGTGCCTGTCGTTCCGTGTTCATCCAGACATCCCTTTCGGGTCATCCTCGGACGAAAAGCTCGCATGATCGCGCAATGGAAAACGAACAAAGAGGACAGATGACGACGTTGAAACGAAGCCGCATGGCGGCGATCGCTGCCATCGCAGCATTGATGACAGCCGCATGCTCGACGGACGAAGGTGGTACACCCGACGAACCTGTCCAGGAGGCCCCGCGAGCTACGTCGCCGATCGACTGGAATGTCCCGGCTTCGGAGCGCTACCACCGGCAGGCGACCTACCCGGTGTTCCATAATCGACCCGCCGACGAGCCGCTGGGTACCGAGTCCGTCGCTGAGATCTCCACCGTCACCCCCGACGGCAACACCGTGATCTACACCGATGCGACAGCCAAACGCATCGGGTTCGTCGATGTGCGCGACCCCGCGAACCCCGTGGGTATGGGAACGCTTTCGCTGGTGGATCTCGGTAACGCCGACGATCAGCCGACCTCCGTTGTCGCATTCGGTGAGTTCGTCCTGGTGGTCGTCGACACCAGCGGAGGCGACTTCATCAACCCGTCCGGGCGCGTCGACGTCGTGCGAGTCGGCGACCGCACACGGGTGCACAGCATCGATCTCGGCGGCCAGCCGGACTCGATTGCGATCAGCCCCGACGGCACGTTCGCGGCGATCGCGATGGAGAACCAGCGCGACGAGGAGTTCACCCCGGACGGCGCCGAGGAAGGCGACCTCCCGCAGGCACCCACGGGATTCATGCAGCTCATCGACCTCGCCGGCGAGCCGGCCGCCTGGACGGCACGTACGGTCGACTTCGATGTCGAGCAGGCCCGCACCGCCGGACTCGACACCCCCGAAGACCTCGAGCCCGAATACGTCAGCATCAACTCCCGCGGCCAGGTCGCGGTGACGATGCAGGAGAACAACGGCATCGCGATCATCGACGGACCCACCGGTGAGGTGACCTCGATCTTCAGTGCCGGAACCGTCTCCGTCGACGGCATCGACACCGCAGAGGACGGCGCGCTCGACCAGACCGGCTCGATCCCGGAGACACCCCGCGAACCCGACGCCATCGGCTGGATCGGCGACAACCACCTCGCCACCGCCAACGAAGGCGACTGGAAGGGCGGCACTCGCGGCTGGAGCATCTTCGACGCCGCGACCGGCGACGTCGTGTGGGACGCCGGCAATTCGTTCTCCCAGCTGGCAGTGCGGACCGGCCTTCACACCGAGGGCCGCGCGGAGTCGAAGGGCCCCGAGCCCGAAGGTCTGGCCATCACCGACATCGGTGGCAGGCCGGCCGTGCTCGTGGCATCGGAACGCAGCAACTTCGTTGCGGTGTACGACGTCAGCGACCCCACCGCACCCGAATTCGTCCAGACTCTGCCGACGACACCCGGCCCCGAAGGCATCCTGCCGATCCCGGAGCGCGAACTGCTCGTCATCGCGTCCGAAACCGACGACGCCGAGGCGCGGGTCCGTGCCTCGCTCAGCGTCTACGGATACGGTGACGCGTTCGCGGAGAACGCCGGAATCCCGTCGTTCCCCTCGATCGTGTCCGGCGACCTCGACGATGTCCCCCTCGGCTGGGGTGCTCTCGGTGCACTGTCGGCAGACCCGGCCGACGACAACCGGTTGTTCACCGCCACCGACATCGCGTACGGCCCGGCGCGGGTCCTCGGTGTGGATCTATCGCAGTCGCCCGCGCTGATCGACAGCGAACTCGCGATCACCGAGAACGGCGAGCCGGTCGCACTCGACGTGGAAGGCCTCTCCGCGCGTCCTGACGGTGGATTCGTCCTGGCTGTCGAAGGTGAGGAAGGCCCCCGCAACGAACTCGTCGTCGTGGCGGCGGACGGCAGCATCGAGGAACGGATCGCACTGCCCGACGACATCGCGGCCGGACTCGGCGGTCAGGGCTTCGAGGGCGTGGCCGTCGACGGTGACGCGATCTGGGCGGTGCTGCAGCGCGAAATCGAGAGCGACGACGAGGGTATCGCCCGCATCGGCCGCTACACCTACGAGAACGGAGAGTGGGAGTGGTTCGGCTATCAGCTCGAGAGCACCGACGCCGAGGGAGACTGGATCGGCCTGTCCGAGATCGTCGTCCACGACGGAGCGCTGCTGATTCTCGAACGAGACAAGCTCAACGGACCCGATGCTCGCGTCAAGGCGATCTACCGCGTCGACATCCCCACCGACGGTGGAGTGACCACGGCCGACGAGACCCCGCAGGTGCTGCCCAAGACCCTGGCGCGCGACCTGCTGCCGGACCTGCAGGCGACCCGCGGCTACGTGCAGGAGAAGGTCGAAGGTGTTGCGATTGCCGGCAACGGCAATCTGTACGCCGTGACCGACAACGACGGACTCGACGACGCGAACGGCGAAACGGTGTTCCTCGACCTGGGGCCGGCCGGAGCTGCGCTCGGCGGCTGACATAGACGCCCGAAATGATGGTTGGCGAAGGATATTTCGATGCACCAACCATCATTTCGGGCGCATATAGCGGCCGTCGCGGAAGGTCCACACGGCGTCGCCGGCCGTCCCGGCTTCCTTCAGCGCGCGTATGAGGATCTTGTTGGTGGCGGTGGTGGGGAGGTCGGAAGCGATCCGCACGTACCGCGGCCATGCCTTGGGTGACAGATCGGCCTGGTCGGCGAGGAACGCGGAGAAGGCGTCGGGAGTCAGCGACGTGTCGTCTCGCAGCACGATCGACGCCATCACCTGGTCGCCGACATGCTCGTCGGGCACGCCGTACACCGCGACCCGGCTCAGCTGCGGCAGCCGCTGCAGGATGCGCTCGATCGGCGCGGCCGCAAGATTCTCGCCATCGACGCGCATCCAGTCGGCCGTGCGTCCCGCAAGGTAGATCCAGCCGTCGGCGTCGGTGTAGGCCAGATCGCCAGACCAGAACATGCCGTGCCGAAGACGCTGGTCGGTGGCGGCGTCGTCGTTGTAGTAACCCGAGAAGAAGCCGGCGCCCTGCGTGTTGACGAGCTCGCCGATGGCCTTGTCTGCATTGAGGAGCGCGCCATGCGAATCGAATTCCGCAGGCGGACACTGCGTGACGGTGACCGAGTCGTACACAGCGACACCCGGGAGGCCTTTACCGATCGACCCCGGTGGAGTGCCCTCGTCGCGGGTGATGATGACGGCGCTCTCCGTCGAGCCGAACCCGTCCCACACCTCGCAATCGAAGCGCCGGGCGAACTCCTCGATATCGCGATCGGTGGCTTCGTTGCCGAACGCGACCCGCAGCGAGTTGTCGGCATCATCGGGTTGCGGTGGGGTAGCGAGCACGTAGGCGAGGGGTTTACCGACGTAATTCATGTACGTCGCGCCGTAGCGGCGGATATCTGGGAGGAGTCCCGACGCCGAGAACGACGCCGGTGCCATCGCCGCTCCACTGCACAGCGACACGCACCAGCCGCCGAGGATCGCGTTCGAGTGGAACATCGGCATCGACAGATATACGACATCGTCGCTCGTGATCGAGAAGCGGTCGACGAGATTGTTGCCTGCGAACAACACCATGATGTGTGCGAGCCGCACCGGTTTCGGGTCACCGCTGGTGCCCGACGTGAAGATCAGCATGAACGGATCCATCGGGCCGGCCTCACGCAGCGGTTCGAGTGCGCCGGCGGACGCCACCGCGTCGGCCCATTCGGTACTCGACACATCGATCACCCGTACGTTCCCGAGGTCGAGTCCGTCGAGCAGAGGCAGATGTTCGGGGTCCGTCAGCAGGATCTGGCAGTCGGCGCGCAGGATGTCGTGGGCAAGACCGGCGCCACGCCGCGTGGTGTTGATGCCGACGAGCGGATACCCGCCGAGCCCCGCCGCCGCGATCGCGAGGAGCATATCCGGGGTATTGCCGAGCAGCGCGCCGATGTGAACCGGTGCGGTGCGGTCGACGAGCGGTAACAGCGCCGCCGCCTGTTTCGACGCCAGCGACAGGTGTTCACGCCACGTCCAGGCATCGGTATGGTGACCATCCCCGTCACCCTGATGGATGAGCGCCGTGGTGTCGTCGTCGAGCCGCTCACGTAGTGCCTGCTGAACGGTGTCGGCCATGTCTACCTCGCAGTGATGGGAGTAAGAGCGATCGGCTCCACGGCCAGATGCCTGGTGAGGAAAGAGATCTGATGCTCGACGGCAGCGCCGAACAAATCCTTGCCCGGCCACACGTCGAAATGGTCGCAGGGGTAGTGCCGAACCTCGGCGCGTGCCCGGAACGCGGCGTCCGCCGCGGCATGCGGTGGCGCACTGCGGTCGAAGTCGGCTATCTGCACGAGCATCGGGCACGACACGGCCGACGCGTGTCGCCCTGGGCGGAACGAACCCAGTGTCAGGCCGATGTCGGCGTCGACCTCGTTGCGCCAGGTCGGTCCGGCGAGGACCGTGTAATCCTCGAAGTAGCCGTCGAGGCTCAGCGCGGCCACCTCGCCCGGCCGGCCGACGAGAGGAATCCTCGTCGGCGCTCTCCCCGTAAGCGACCGGAGTCGGCTCCGCACTCCGACCGAGGTGGAACGCGCCAACGCAGCCGGCGGATGGTGCTGCGCGGCAAGGACACCCGCTGCGACACCGTCGACGAGCGGCGTCAACGCCACCGCTGCCGCCACTGTTGCCTGCGCCGCCACAGTGAACACATGCCCACCCGATAGCGACACACCCCAGACAACCACGCGGTCGGGATCCGCACCGTCGAGAGAGCGGGCAACCTCGATCGCGGCGTGGTAGTCGGCGACCTGACCGTCGGGCTCGACACGTTGCCGTGGGGTCCCGCGGGAAGCCCCGAAACCGCGGTAGTCGAATGCGAGGACCTGTAGTCCCGCGCCGGCCAGTGCGTCGGCGAACGGTGCGAGCCCCGAATCCTTCGTGCCGCCGAGTCCGTGGGCCATCACGACCACGGGAGCGCGACCGTCCCGGACGAAGGCCGCGCCGCGCGCAGCGAAATGCCAGGCGTCGATGTCGTCGTTCCCGGATCGGAAGGTGAGCTGGGTGTACGTCATGACGTCCTTCCACGGGAGGCGCGAGCAAGCCCCGCGGGCAGCTCACGGGTGCGGATGTCGTGCTCGTACACGAAGTAGTCGAGCTGCTGGGTGTGCCGTGGTCGGTCGAGCATGTGGCCGGTGAACTTCTGCTGGTCGGCGACGATTACGCGTTCCATCGTGCGGGGCGACGGCAGCGCATAGTGCCCGGTCACGTATGCCGCGATCAGCCGCGCCTGACATTCGACGAACGGGAACAGTGTCGGGACGGCCTGCGCGAACCCTGCGAACGCGAGGTCGTCGATACCCGGTGCGAAGATCCTCTTGTAGAGAGCGATGTGATTGTCGGGGGCACTGATGAACTCGGGGTCGAAGAACGGAAACGTGATGTTGTATCCGGTCGCGTAGATGATGATGTCGAATTCTCCCGAGGTCCCGTCGACGAAATGGACTGTACGACCGTCGAAATGCTCGATGTTCGGTGAGGGGGTGATGTCGCCGGATCCGAGCCGCAACGGCAACTCGACGGACTGGGTCGGATGTGCTTCGAAGAACTTGTGGTTCGGGGTCGGAAGCCCGTACCGCTCGGGACGACCCGACAACAGTGGCTGGCCGAGCTGAGCGAGCGTGCGTTGCCATCCGAGCGGTACGTGGGGGAGTGTGCGGAAGTACTTGTCGGCCGGTCTGCCCGCAATGTACTTCGGGACGATCCACGCGCTCGACCGCGTCGACAATGTCACCTCGGTGTCGAGGGCCCTCGACGACAACTCGACTGCGATGTCGGCGGCGCTGTTGCCGATACCGACGACGAGGATACGTTTGCCCGCGAAGTCGAGCGGCGTGCGTGGGTCGATGTAATGGTGCGAGTGGAGTGCGTCACCGGTGAACTCTCCGGGAAACTCGGGCACGCGTGGATCCCAATGATGACCGTTGGCCACCACCAGGAACTCGAAAGCGCGGGTGCTGCCGTCGTCGAGATCGAGTTCCCATCCGCCGCCGGGCAGTCGACGCGCCCGGCGGACACCGTTGCCGAACTCGATGTGCTCACGTAGGCCGAAGGCGTCGGTATAGCCGTCGAGATAGTCCTTGATCTGACTGTGGTGAGGAAAATCGGGATAGGACTCCGGGATCGGATAGTCCCGGAACGACAGTTGATGCTTGGACGTGTCGATGTGCAGCGACCGATACGCGCTGCTACGCCCGTTCGGATTGCCGAACGCCCAGTTCCCGCCCACCCGATCGGACGATTCGAAGCACGTGTAGGGCACCCCGTAGTCGCACAACATCTTGCCTGAGGTCAGGCCGCTGATACCCGCGCCGATGATGGCGGTGGTGGGAGCCGTCATGGGGTCACAATGTAGAACATGTTCCATGCGTTGTACATGGAAATCGGCCGACGGATCATCGACTTCGAGGCCCCGGTGCCATGGCCGCTAGGTGGGCGGGCATATCCGGGTAACGGCGCGTATGGGCGCCGCCGTTGAGATCGACGGTCGCTCCGGTCATCCACGACGCCGCATCCGACGCGATGAACGCGACCATCTCGGCGATCTCCTCAGGTTCGCCCGCACGCCCCAACGGCATGTTCTCCAGGTAGTCCTCCCGTAGGCCCGGGACCAGAGCGACCCCCGCGGTCAGGGGCGTGTCGACGAGCCCGGGCGACACGGCATTGACGCGGATCCCCCGCGATCCCAGTTCGAGCGCCGCGACCTCGGTGAGCATGAGTACTCCCGCCTTCGCCGAGCAGTACGCCGCCATTCCCGACGCCGGTTGGCGACCGTTGAGCGACGCGATGGTGGTGACACTTCCCCCGTCTCGCAGTACGCGACCGGCATGCTTGAGTACAAGGAATGCGCCGGTCAAACAGACGTCGAGCGTTGACTTCCACTCGTCCAACCCGAGGTCGGTGATCAGCCCGAGTGCTGACAGCCCCGCGCATCCGACCACCGTGTCCGGTGCGCCTTCCCTGTCGACGACGCTCGAGAACAGCGCCTCCACCGACGCTTCCTCGGTGACGTCCACGTGGAGTGCGCGAACACGATCGCCGAGTTCCGCTGCCCGCTCGGAGGCGGCCTGCTCGTTCACGTCTGCGACCACCACTGTCGCTCCGCGCTCATGCAGGAGACGACACGTTGCCCAGCCGATGCCCGACGCTCCGCCCACGACCACAGCTACCTTCACGAATGCTCCTTCGAGAGTCCGGTTTCCGAGGAGTTCTACTCGCATATCCCGGATTCGGTCAATCCGTGCCCATGCCGCTGAACGAGGTCTACGCTCGGGAATACCGGCCTGTTCCGGGGCGCTCATGCATGCGGTCTGGGAGGTGCCGGGAACAAGGCCGCACGTCGGCACCGCGGGTCGTCCGGGAGGTTCGTCATGAATCCGGTAGTGGTGGAAGCCCGAGCAACAAGGCCGTATCCGGAGCGGCGAGCCCGCAAGGGGGCGGTGCTCTACAAGCTCATCACGACGACCGATCCGAAAACGCTCGGGATCATGTACATCGTCACCGCCTTCGCCTTCTTCCTGGTCGGCGGGCTGATGGCGTTGCTGATGCGCACCGAACTCGCCGTGCCGGGTCTGCAGTTCCTGTCGAACGAGCAGTACAACCAGCTGTTCACGATGCACGGCGGCATCATGCTGCTGCTCTATGCGACACCCATCGTGTTCGGCTTCGCCAACTACATCCTCCCGCTGCAGATCGGCGCCCCCGATGTCGCATTCCCCCGATTGAATGCGTTCAGTTACTGGCTGTTCCTGTTCGGTGCGCTCGTCGTTCTCTTCGGTCTGATCACTCCCGGTGGTGGCCCGGATTTCGGCTGGACCTCGTACATGCCGCTCGCCAACGCGATCCACGCACCCGGGGTCGGTGCGAGCCTGTGGTTCGCCGGCCTGGCAGTCACCGGCCTCGGCACGATTCTCGGTGGCGTCAACATGATCACCACAGTTGTGTGCATGCGCGCGCCGGGTATGACCATGTTCCGGATGCCGATCTTCACGTGGAACATCTTCATCACGATGATCCTGGTGCTGCTGGTGTTCCCCCTTCTCACCGCGGCGTTCATGGGGGCGTTGGTCGATCGGCTCCTCGGCGGACACATCTACGATCCGGCGACCGGCGGTGTGCTGCTCTACCAGCACCTGTTCTGGTTCTTCGGGCACCCCGAGGTCTACGTGGTCGCGCTGCCGTTCTTCGGCATCGTCTCGGAAATCTTCCCCGTCTTCAGCCGCAAACCGATCTTCGGGTACTCCGGACTGGTCTACGCAACCATCGCGATCGCGGCGCTGTCCGTCGCGGTGTGGGCCCACCACATGTACGCGACCGGTGCGGTGCTGTTGCCGTTCTTCGCGTTCATGACCTTCCTCATCGCGGTGCCGACCGGCGTGAAGTTCTTCAACTGGATCGGCACGATGTGGCGAGGTCAGATCACCTTCGAGACGCCGATGCTGTTCTCGGTCGGCTTCCTGATCACGTTCCTGTTCGGTGGCCTGACCGGGATCATCCTCGCAAGCCCGCCGCTCGACTTCCACGTGCACGACACCTACTTCGTGGTGGCCCACTTCCACTACGTGCTGTTCGGCACCATCGTGTTCGCGACGTACGCAGGCATCTACTTCTGGTTCCCGAAGATGACGGGCCGGATGATGGACGAACGGCTCGGCAAGTGGCATTTCTGGCTGACGTTCGTCGGGTTCCACACCACGTTCCTGGTGCAGCACTGGCTCGGCAACGAAGGTATGCCACGTCGGTATGCCGACTACCTGCCATCCGACGGGTTCACCAACCTCAACGCGGTCTCCACCATCGGGGCGTTCATCCTGGGTGCGTCGACGTTGCCTTTCCTGTGGAACGTGTTCAAGAGCTACCGCTACGGCAAGGTCGTCACGGTCGACGACCCGTGGGGTTACGGCAACTCACTCGAATGGGCCACCACATGCCCGCCGCCGCGTCACAACTTCACAGAATTGCCGCGCATCCGCTCGGAACGCCCCGCGTTCGAGCTGCACTACCCGCACATGTCGGATCGGATGCGCGCTGAGGCGCACGTGGGTCCCGGCAGCCAGAAGCACAACGTGAGTGTGCTCGAGGAAGGTGCGGAACGCACCCCACCCGACAGTGCGGACACACAACACTGACGCCTCATTCGCACGCGCGAACAACGCCGAGTGACTCACCCGCGAGACCGACGACGAGTGCCCGCGCCCGATCCACGACGTCAGAGGGACGGCCGAGTACGGTGAGCGCCGCGGTCGCCAGGGTTTCGGGAAGACGCGCGTCGATCGGGTGTTCGTCGGCGCGGATGTCGATGACCGATTCCACGAGCCGGAACGGCAGGTCGGCGCGCGGATCTCTGGCGGCGAGTACTCCGCCGCCGAGTACCTCGACCGCGAGGTCGCGGTAGCGCCGGGCAAGGCGTAGGCGTCCTTCCCTGAACGTCTCGAACGGGTCGGTGCGGACCTCCGGCAGCATGTACAGGGCGCCCAGATTCCACCGCCCCGCGCACAGTTGCGCCGCGTCGTACCACGTCAGCGCGCACAGCAGCACCTCGGCCGGTTCGGTGTCGTCGAGGCTCTCGTCGAACTCGACGGTCGGGGTGATGGTGTCGTGGAGCAGTGTGGCGAGGATGTCGTTCTTCGTCGCGAAGTGGTTGTAGAGCGACGCCTGGCGCATGCCGACGGCGTCGGCGATCTGCCGCGTCGTGGTGGTCGCGAAACCGCGCGTGCTGAACAACTCTGCGGCGGCGTCGAGGATCTCCGCGCGGGCGGTGTTGCCCGGGCGCCTGGGGCTTGTCAGCCGTGGTCGGCCGGGTCCTGCTCTGGTCACATCGACACCCTGCCACAGCGAGTTATGTTGCTGCCCAATCTGATCGATGTGTGAGCGTTACGTCATCCGCCCGAAACATCGGCCACACACTTGTTACGCCGAGGACATCCCCCGAAGATGCGCGCTCTGAAAACTGTCACTCGACAGTTTCCCCGTCCACGACGAATCGGAGCGCCATGACCGAGACACTCGCGACAGCCACGACCCACGCCGCCCGAACCCACGCACGTGCCCAGGCCGGAACCGTCACCGATGCCATGCCGATCGTGCCTGCGTCGGCGTGGCCGACCCCACCCAACGGCCGCTCCGTGTCGATGACCTGGGCCGAGACCGTGCCGGGCGGCCGCTACACCAGGAAGGTCCTCGCCCGCGGCACCCGCCTGCGTCTGCGCGACCTCGACGGCGCCGCGTGCGCCCACCTCCTGCTGTTCCGCGCCGACGCCCCGCACGAGCGGCTCAACGTCGCCGACACCGTCAAGGTGCCGTGGCAGGCCTACCTCGGCGTCGGGCATCCACTGCTGTCGGATCAAGGCCGCGTACTCGCGACCGTCGTCGCCGACACCTCCGGCCACCACGACGCCCTCTGCGGCACGAGCCATGCCGCCGGAAACGCCGCGCGATACGGCGCGGGTGCGCTGCACTCCGCGTCGCCGGCGGGACGTGAACTGTTCAAGGTCGCCGCAGCCAAGCACGATCTGCAGCCCCGCGACCTCCCGCCGTCACTGTCGTTCTTCCACGGCATCCGCGTCGGGGACGACGGCGCGCTCACCAGCACCGGCACTGCGGGCGCCGGCGCGTATGTCGAACTGCTCGTCCACCTCCCGATCATCGTGCTCATTGCCAACACCGCGCATCCGCTCGACCCGAGCCCCGACTTCGCCACCACCTCCCTCGAAGTGACCGCGTGGCGTGCCGCCGGCGACCTCGATTCGGTCGGTACCTCCGATCCCGAGTACCGACGCGCCGTGCTCAACACCGAAGACGCCTGGGCTGCTGCCGAATCCGGAATGGAGAACTGAGACATGACCGCCACCCTCGACACCGCCACCCTCGACACCGCCACCCTCGACACCGACGCACTCGTCCCCGGAACGGTCGTGCTCGACGAGACCGTCGAACTCCGCGGCCCCTGGTCGGCGGTCGTCGCCGCCGGCGACGTCCTGACCATCGTCGATCTACACGGCAACCAGGCCGTCGACACCCTGATCTACGACGCCCACGACACCGCCTCCCGCTACAGCGCCGCCGCGACCGTTGCGGGACAGGGCAACTTGTTCCTCTCCACCGGATCGGTGCTGCGCGACGCCGACGGCGAACCGCTCATGACGCTCGTCGGCGACGAGGTCGGCAACCACGACACCGTCGGGGGTGCCTGCTCCCAAGAATCGAACACCCTCCGCTACGGGCACCACACCAAACATCAGCACGCATGCGTCGAGAACTTCCTGATCGAAGGCGTCAAGTACGGGCTCGGTAAGCGAGACCTGGTGTCCAACATCAACTTTTTCATGAACGTGCCCGTGGAGACCGATGGCACCCTCGGCATCGTCGATGGCCTGTCGGCGCCAGGCAAGCGTCTCGCCATCCGGGCCGAGCGCGACGCGCTGGTGCTCGTCTCCAACTGCCCGCAGATCAACAACCCGTGCAATGGTTTCGATCCCACACCCGTGCGGATGATCGTCACACGCCCGCAGGAGGTGTGAACCGGCCATGACCACGAAGATCACCGTCGAACGCCCCGGAATGCTCACCACCGTCCAGGACTATCCGGGTCGCGCCGGATACTGGCAGATCGGTGTCCCGCCGTCCGGGCCCATGGACGACCTGTCGTTCCGGCTCGGCAACAGCTCCCTCGGAAACGACGAGGGTGCACCCGGCCTCGAATCCGCCATGGCCGGGCCGGCTCTGCGTTTCACCGAGAACACCGTGGTGTGCGTGACGGGCGCCCCGGTCGCGGTGCGCGTCGACGGTGAGATCGTGCCGCAGTGGCGGCCGGTCACGGTTCCGGCGGGCGGCCTGCTCGACGTCGGAATGATCGACGGGCCGGGCCTGCGTGTGTACGTGCTGATTGCCGGCGGCCTCGACGTTCCCCAATTCCTCGGCAGCACAGCCACCTTCACTCTCGGAACATTCGGTGGTCACGAGGGCCGCACCCTCCGCGAAGGAGATGTGCTCGTCGTCGGTGACGCCACTGCGGCCAAGCACACGGCAGTGCCCTCCGAACACATCCCCGCACTGACGTCGCACTGGCAGATCGCGGTCACCGAAGGCCCACACGGCGCACCCGAATTCTTCACCCGCGCCGACATCGACACCCTCTACGCCACCGACTACGAAGTGCACTTCAACTCCGACCGCACCGGCGTCCGACTCGTCGGCCCGGTACCCGAATGGGCCCGCACCGACGGCGGTGAGGCCGGACTGCACCCCTCGAACATCCACGACAATGCCTACTCTGTCGGCGCACTCGACTTCACCGGTGACACCCCGATCCTCCTCGGACCCGACGGCCCGAGCCTCGGCGGCTTCGTGTGTCCGGTGACCGTGGCGTCCGCCGACCGCTGGAAACTCGGTCAGCTCGCCCCCGGAAACACGATCCGGTTCGTACCGGTGCGCGCCGAGCGCGTCGCATCCCGCCGCACACTCGGAACCGCGCGTCGCGCAGGGTTGTCGCTGGTCACCTCCACCGGCGGCGACGGCGACGACGGGGTGCTCGCCCGCCGCGACGGCCATACCGACGTCACCTACCGGCGCAGCGGCGACGACAACGTGCTCGTCGAATACGGCGACATGACCCTAGACCTGGGCCTGCGCGCCCGCGTCCACGCACTGCACCAGCGTCTCGACGCCGACCGGCCTTGCGGCCTGCTCGAACTCACCCCGGGTATCCGCTCGCTGCAGGTCAAGGTCGACCCCGACGTCCTGCCCGTCAAGACCCTCCTCGGCCACCTCGCGGAGGTCGAGGACACCCTCGGCGACAGCGACGAACTGGAGGTACCCAGCAGACACGTGCGGCTGCCGCTGTCGTGGGACGACCCCGCGACCCGCGAAGCCATCCAGCGCTACATGCACGGCGTGCGCTCCGATGCGCCGTGGTGCCCGTGGAACATCGAGTTCATCCGCCGCATGAACGGCCTGGACACCGTCGCCGACGTGTTCGACACCGTCTTCGCCGCCGAGTACATGGTGCTCGGGCTCGGCGACGTGTACCTCGGCGCGCCGGTCGCGACGCCGCTCGACCCGCGACACCGGCTCGTCACCACCAAATACAACCCCGCGCGCACCTGGACTCCGGAGAACGCGGTCGGGATCGGTGGCGCGTATCTGTGCATCTACGGGATGGAAGGCCCGGGCGGCTATCAGTTCGTCGGACGCACCACCCAGGTGTGGAACCACCGGCATCCGCAACAGGCCGGGCCGTTCGAGGACGGCACGCCATGGCTGCTGCGATTCTTCGACCGCATCTCCTGGTACCCGGTCGATCCCGAGGAGCTACTCGACCTGCGCGCCGACCTCGCCGCCGGTCGCGGTGGGGGAGTGGAGATCACCGACGGCACCTTCTCCCTCGCCGAACACCGGAAGTTCCTGGTGGACAACACCGAACCGATCGACGCCTTCCAGCGCGTGCAGTCCGTGGCCTTCGCGCAGGAACGTGCACGGTGGAAGGAAGGCGGCGCGTGACGGTCGCTACGTCCCTCTCGGGAACCCGTTTCGAGCGCACCCTGCTGAGCAGACCGGAGCATCCGGACGACACGACGACTCGTGTCACCTGGCTACAAGGACGCGCACTGTACTGCGATCTTCGACAGCCCGCCGCGCTACCGAAGATCGAGGCACCCGCGCTTCGTGCCCTGGGTATCGGAGACCTCCTCGTGCTGGCTGATCAGGACGGATTCGCCGGCCCACTGTTCGACAACGGCGACCACGTCGAATGGGGCCGCACAGTCGCGCTGCACCCGGCAGGCCCGACACCGGACGCGGGCGCGCTGAATGCATTCGACCACGGCACCCTCGTCGAGCAAGGCATATTCGAGGACTACATCGAACACTGGCGGATCGCCGCCACCTCACCGGACATCGACGAGTACCTGCTCGAGGACCTCGACACCGGTGCACCCGGAGTCGTCGTGCGCGTGGGCGGCGACTTCGCATTCGCCCGGGGCCGTACCCACGTGCTCGACAGTCCACCGCTCGACAGTCCACTGCACGAACAGATCCGCGGAGCCGCGAGCCTACGCGCGGCACAAGACCTCTTCGACTGTGAGATCGCGCTCGGCGTTGTGCGCGGCGAGCAGTGGATCATCACCGCCTCGAGTCTCCCGTATCGGGTCGGTGCACACCTGAATCCGGTGTTCGGCGACCGGATCGGCACTCGCGACCACGACCTCGACGGGAATCCCGTCATGCGGAACTGGCAGCGACTCGACCCCGACTCCAGGAGAATCCCGTGACCTTCACCAGTATTCCGGTCATCGACGTCACCGCTCTCATCGTCGGCACGGATGGACGCGACGTCGTGGTCGACGAACTCGGCCGAGCGGCGCGCGGGGTGGGCTTCGCTCAGATCATCGGTCACGGAATCGATCGCACCCTGATCGACGAGCTGAAGGGCGCAGCCGAGCGATTCTTCGCGGAACCGGAAGACACGAAAATGTCGGTGTACATCGGTAATTCCACCAATCATCGTGGATATGTCCCGGCAGGGGAGGAAGTGTTTGCCGGAGCCACCCCCGACCACAAAGAGGCCTACGACCTCTCGATCGATCTCCCGGCCGACGACCCGGACTATCGTGCGGGCAATCCGTTGCTCGGACCCAACCAGTGGCCCACGCTCGACAACTTCGACGGCCCCGTCACCGCCTACTACGACGCGATCTTCGGTCTCGGCCGAGTAATCCTGCGCGCCTTCGCCGAAACTTTGGGTGAGCCAGCGGATCTCTTCGATCGATATGTCACCACCCCACCCGCACAGCTGCGGATGATCCACTATCCGCACGACCCGAGTGCCGACGACCGGCCGGGTATCGGTGCCCACACCGACTACGAGGTGTTCACGCTCCTGCTGCCCACGGCGCCGGGACTCCAGGTCGTCAACGCCGAGGGCACCTGGATCGACGTTCCGTACCGTGACGACGCATTCGTACTGAACATCGGTGACCTACTGGAGATTTGGACCAACGGGATATTTACAGCGACGTCACATCGGGTGCGTAAGGTAGCCGAAGAGCGTTACTCGTTCCCGCTCTTCTTCAATGTCGACTACGACACGTGGGTCGAACCCCTGGATCGATTCGTCGGTGAAGACGGTCCGCGGTACGACGGTGTACGAGCGGGCGAGCACCTGTTCGCGCAGACCGCCCAGAGTTTCGTCTACCTCCGTCGCCGTCTCGCTGATGGTGAGATCGCTCTTCCCGACAATGCACGCCCTCTCTACTCGCTCGGACGCGAAGCCCAACGCAGCGCTCCTGCCGTCTGACCCTCTCGATGGAGCTGTCATGATCATCACCGGTGTCGCCGTGTGCCTCGTAGTTCTGCTCGGGGCCGGTTTCTATTCCACTCGCAAAGTTCGCGGAGATACCGGGAACTTCCTCCTGGCCGGCCGCTCACTGGGCGCGCCCGTCATCGCGGTTCTGCTCATGTCGCAGGTCATCGACTCCAACGCGACCCTCGGCAGTGCAGACCTGTCCGCCGCATTCGGTTTCTGGGCCGGCGCTGCGATGCCACTGGGTATTGCAGTGAGCGTGCTCCTCGTGGGCCTGTTCTTCGCGAAGAAGCTACGCGCTACCGGAGTGGTGACCCTTCCCGAATATTTCGGGCAGAGGTTCGGGCGAAGCACCGAGATCACCGCGTCGGTCCTTACGGTCGTGAGCTTCGGGATCCTGCTCGCGGGCAACTTGGTCGCGCTGGGCTACCTGCTCGAATACTTTCTGGGCCTGAACTACACGATGGCAGTGCTGGTGATCATCCCGTTCGTGCTCGCCTACACCATGGCCGGTGGGATGTTCGCCAGCGTCTACACCGGCATGGTGCAGTTCGCCGTGATGGTCGTCGGAATAGTCTCGCTGCTCGTTTGGGTTGCGTTCGGCCCCGGCTTCTCGAGCCCCGAAGGCCTCGGGATAGGTAACCTGGGTCAGCTCACCGATCCCGCGCAGGGTGCAGCGATCAACTGGGCGACGATCGTCGCGCTCGGCCTCGGCAACCTCGTCGCGATCGACCTGATGCAGCGCGTGTTCTCCGCCAAGTCGCCGCATGCCGCACAGCGTGCCTGCTTCTCCGCAGCGACGGGCATCCTGCTGCTGTGCGTCCCGCTGTCGTTCGTCGCACTCGCGGCGGTCTCCATCGTGGGGGACAAGGCAGCTGATGCGCCGATCCTGTACGTGCTGCTCGGCGAGTACACGCCGCAGTGGCTGTCGATCCTCGTCCTGTCGGGTCTCGTCACTGCGTCGCTGACGACGATCAGCGGAATCCTGCTGTCCACCGCGACTGTGCTGGTGCGCAACATCTTCCGGGTCGGTGGTGAGCACGCCGCGATGTCGTCGGATGTCATGAAGGCGACTCGCTGGGCGATGCTCCCGATGGCGGTGCTCGGTGCGATCGTCGCACTGCGAGTCCCGCAGACCGGCATCCTGCTCACCCTCACCTTCGACCTGCTGCTCGCGTCGCTGGTGGTGCCGTTCATCCTGGGCCTGTTCTGGACGCGCGGTGACGGCGTTGCCGTCGCCGCGGCTGCGATCGTCGGTATCGGGGTGCGCGTCGGGTTCTTCGTCCTGACACCCACCATCTACGGTGTCGACAACACCCTGCTGTACATCCCGAACGATCTGGTGACGGCCGACGTCGACGGGTGGACGACATTCCTCGCCGTGATCGTCTCGCTCGTTGTGTACGTCGGCGTGGCGCTGGTACGACGGCCGACTCCGACGCCGATGCCCGCTGCAACCTCGGGCCCGGAGAAGGAACTGGTCGCGGCGTAGATGTGAACCACCCGAGGCGCGGTCGGGACCCACCGGTAGGGCCGGTGGGTCCCGACCGCGCGTGTGCGCAGGTCATGGTTGGTCATCGGGTGTTTGCCGGATCTTTCCCAGACGAGGCCGCGGCGGTCGTGTTGGAGAGGTACAACAGATGCGGTTAGCCTCGAAGTCGGCGTGGAATCCTGAAACGTCGCCGAACGGAAGCGAGTGATCATGACCGGCTCCGCCGAGTCAGAGCGAGTAGCCGAGTACCCGCGGCCGTCGCACACCCTCCTGCACCTCAGCGACACCCACCTGGTGGGTGGAACCGAACTGCTCTACGGCACGGTCGACAGCGACGCGCACATCCAGCGCATCGTCGACGACATCCGTGCGTCGCAGGTTCGTCCCGACGCCCTGGTCTTCACCGGCGACCTCGCCGATCGCGGCCAGCCCGACGCCTATGCGAAGCTGCGCGCGATCGTCGAGCCTGTGGCGCAGGAACTCGATGCCCGGGTGATCTGGGCGATGGGTAACCATGATGACCGCGCGACCTTCCGCGAGCGTCTGCTGGATCAGGCACCGGATTCCGGACCGATCGACCAGGTTCACTACGTGAACGGTTTGCGGGTCATCACCCTGGACAGTTCCGTGCCCGGATTTCACCACGGCGAGATCGGCCCTGACCAACTCGAATGGCTCCGAGGCGAACTCGCGACGCCCGCGCCGTTCGGAACCGTGCTCGTGCTGCATCATCCTCCGGTGCCGTGCGTGTTCGACCTCGCGGTGCTCGTCGAACTTCGAGACCAGGCCGGGCTCGCCGACGTGGTGCGCGGCTCTGATGTCCGAGCGATTCTGGCGGGTCATCTGCACTACTCGACCACGGCGACGTTCGCCGGAATCCCGGTGTCGGTGGCGTCGTCCACCTGCTACACCCAGGATCTCAATGTCCCGAGCGACTCGCAGCGCGGCCGTGATGGAGCACAGGGATTCAACCTCGTGCACGTCTATCCCGAGACCATCGTGCATTCCGTTGTGCCGACCGGCAGCTATGCGCTCGCCGGCCGGCACGTCTCCGCCGAGGACACCGCGCAGCGTCTCGCTGATGCGCGGGTCAGGATCCCGGAAAACCCGGGGCTCACACTCGACGCCTGACCGGGAGGTCAGCGGGGATAGGCGGTTTCCCACGGTGCGGGGATCGGATAGTAGTGCTCCAGGAACTGCGTGACCTTCGCGGTGCGCACTTCCAGGTCCACCTCGGGGGCGCTACCGTCGTTGAGACAGATGAAGTCGGTTCTGCGCCTGGCGAGCAGCGTATCGAGTTCGCGTAGGCCCGAATTCGTCGTCGTGTCGACGTACTTCACGCGGGCCGACAACTGTTGTACCGCGCGTCCCGTCATCAAGGCGTAGTAGTGGTAGAAGGAATTGGTCACCGAGATGTTGTCGACGGCGCGGAAGGGGCTCCCGGCGGTCGCGGTGAACTCGGTGTCGAACTCTCGCTCCATCTCCTCCACGATGCTCCGCCTCAGTGGTGCAGGCGCATGCTCGAGGTGATGGGTGATCGTCACCCCGAAGCGCTTTCGCAGCAAACCTCGATTGACACGCGCCGAGTTCTCGAAACCGCTGCGTTCGCTGTGGTTTCGTCCGAGACCGATTCGAACCTCGGACTCGATGAACTTGCTGATCCCGGCCGGAGAGAAGAACACCTGAGGATCCACCGAGCGGCCGAAGAACATGTCGTCGTTGGAATACACGAAATGTTCCGACAATCCGGGAATGCGATGTAACTGTGCCTCGACGGCCTGCGAATTATGCGTCGGCAGCATCGACTGGTCGGCGAAGAACTCCTCACTGCGCACAAAGGTGACCCGGTCGTCGTCGGCGAGCCATTCGGGTCGATCCGAGTCGGTTGCGACGAAGATCCGTCGTACCCACGGGGCGTACATGTTCACGGAGCGGAGCGCGTACTTCAGTTCGTTGATCTGCCGGTAGCGTGCGGGGGAGTCGTCGCCCTCTCCGACCACATAGCTCTGCATGAGCTTGGCGCGCTTGGCCTGGAATGATTTCGACGACCCGTCGACCCAGGAGAAGACGAGGTCGATCTCGAACGGAAGTCCCGACGGGTGTGCGTCGAACATGCCCTCGATGGTCGGCCAGGTTCGTCCGTACCGCTCGACGGTGGTGGACACCAGTTCGCTGCGCAGCACCGTATTTCGCGTGAGCGAATTCGGTCCGGGGAGGACGAGTTCGTCGCCGCGTCGTTGCCACAGCTCGATCCCCACACCGCTGGAAGCGCCGTACCGCAAACCGCTCACAGGCTCCACCCGCGGACGATACAGCCGGAACGCGCGGGCCTTCCGGATCTGGGACAGGCGTCCGTCCGCTACGAGTACAGGGCGAATGCTCTTTGCCCCGAGCGTTTTCGAATAGAACGGTTGATCCGTACATGCCGATGCCAGGCTCGCCTCGAGGATCTTCCGGTCGGCCCGGTCGACGGCCAAGCAGGGACGATCGTTCGCTCTACGGATCAGTGTGTACGCAATACCCGCCGTGTCGAGGACATCCCGGATGAACAGCAGATCCTCGACCATCGCCTGGTGCGGTGTGGTCGTCGCGATGGGCAGGACGTAGCGGTCGGTGTGCCAGATCGGAACGAGTGGCCGATCGGGGATCGGCGGGAGTGCGGGAAGGGACACCGCGCCCGGATTCGTGGGGACAAGTGAGGTCGAGGGCTGTGCCTGGGTGATCGTGGAGTGCTCCGTTCGGTGAGATTTTTCCGATAGAGCGCCATCCTAGTCGCAATTGTTCACCGAGAGAAGTGGGGGAAATCGCAGGTGAAACGGGATGTCATCAAATTTCGGTGTACGAGTGTTCTCTGTTCGCGGACAGGTAGGGCTGCCAACGGCGAAGTCCCCGCCCGAGAAGCTCGGACGGGGACCCGGTCCCTTGTGCGACTGTGCGCGATCGCGTCAGGCGGACGCGGCCTCGCGCTCGGCGACGAGGTTGAGCGCGATGTCGACGATCATGTCCTCCTGACCACCGACCAGCTTGCGCTTACCGGCCTCGAGGAGGAGGGTGCGCACGTCGATGCCGTAGCGTGCGGACGCGGTCTCCGCGTGACGCAGGAAGCTCGAGTACACACCGGCGTAGCCGAGGGTGAGGGTCTCACGGTCGACGCGCACCGGGCGGTCCTGCAGCGGTCGGACGATGTCGTCGGCTGCGTCCTGCAGCTTGAACACGTCGCAGCCGTGCTTCCACTCGTACAGGTCGGCGACGGCGATGAACGCCTCGATCGGGCAGTTACCGGCACCGGCGCCGTGGCCGGCGAGCGAGGCGTCCACGCGGTACACGCCCTCCTCGACAGCGATGACGCTGTTCGCCACCGACAGTGAGAGGTTCTCGTGGGCGTGGATACCGATCTCGGTGCCCTCGTCCAGGATCTCGCGGTAGGCGCGGACGCGGTCGCGAACACCGCCCAGGGTCAGGCGTCCGCCGGAGTCGGTGACGTACACGCAGTGCGCGCCATACGATTCCATGAGCTTGGCCTGCTCGGCGAGTTCCTCGGCCGGAGCCATGTGGCTCATCATCAGGAAGCCCGAGACATCCATGCCGATCTCGCGAGCGGTGGCGATGTGCTGCGCGGAGACGTCGGCCTCGGTGCAGTGAGTGGCGATGCGCACCGAGCGCACACCGAGGTCCCATGCGCGCTGCAGGTCGTGGACGGTACCGACACCGGGAAGCAGCAGCGTGGTCAGACGGGCGTTCTGCAGCACCTCGGCTGCCGCCTCGATCCACTCCCAGTCGGTGTTCGAGCCCGGACCGTAGTTCACGGAGCCGCCGGCGAGGCCGTCGCCGTGCGCGACCTCGATCGCGTCGACGCCCGCGTCCTCGAGGGCGGTGACGATGCGCTTGACGTCGGTCGGCGAAATACGGTGACGCACCGCGTGCATGCCGTCGCGGAGGGTGACGTCCTGAACGAAGACGGTGGTGTTGCTCATCAGGCGTTGTCCTTCTTCTGTGCGATCCGCTCAGCGATCTGGAGTCCGGCGGAGGTCATGATGTCGAGGTTGCCTGCGTACGCGGGCAGGTAGTGGGCAGCGCCCTCCACCTCGAGGAAGACCGAGACCTGGTGGGTCGGGCGGTTGCCGTCGACGAGCAGCGTCTCGACCGGCTGATCTTCGGGGATCTCGGTGATCTGCACCTGCTGCTTGAGGCGGTAGCCCGGCACGTATGCCGCGACGTCGCCCACCATCTTCTCGATCGACTGACGGATCTCGTCGTGGGTGGACGGGTCCGGTGCGTCGACGAGGCAGAACACCGTGTCGCGCATGATCAGCGGCGGCTCGGCCGGGTTCAGGATGATGATGGCCTTGCCCCGGCGGGCGCCACCGACCGTCTCGATCGCCGACGACGTGGTCTCGGTGAACTCGTCGATGTTCGCGCGGGTTCCCGGGCCGGCCGACTTCGACGCGATCGACGCGACGATCTCGGCGTACGCCACCGGCACGACGCGAGACACGGCCGCGACCATCGGGATGGTGGCCTGGCCACCGCATGTCACCATGTTCACGTTCTGCGCGTCGAGATGCTCGTCGCCGTTGACGGCGGGCACGACGAACGGGCCGATCGCGGCCGGCGTGAGGTCGATCAGACGCTTACCCAGCGGAGCGAGGCGCGCGTTGTTCGCGATGTGCGCCTTCGCGGAGGTCGCGTCGAACACGATCTCGATCTCGTCGAAGTTCGGCAGGTTCACCAAACCCTCGACGCCTTCCGCAGTGGTGGGCACCTTCATGCGTGCGGCGCGGGCGAGGCCGTCCGACTCGGGGTCGATACCGACCATGGCACCCATCTCGAGAACCTCGGAGGTGCGCAGAACTTTGATCATCAGATCGGTGCCGATGTTGCCCGATCCGATGATGGCAACCTTGGTCTTGCTCATGCTTGCTTTCCTTCCACGAAACGGGCTGTCACGGTGCCCAGGCCGGACACGGTGACGGAGACGGTGCTGCCTGCGGAGACGGACGCCATCGGGCCGAGTGCACCCGACAGGATCACCTGGCCTGCCTTCAGCGGCTGACCGAGTTCGCGGGCGGTCTGTGCGAGCCACACGACGGCCTGAATCGGATCGCCGAGGCAGGCGGCGCCGTTTCCGGTGGAGACCTCGGTGCCGTCGATCTCCATCGACATGGTGACGTCGACGGGCTCGAGTTCGTCGAGCGTGCGGCGTTCGGTGCCGAGTACGTACACACCGGATGACGCATTGTCGGCGACGGTGTCGCCGAATTTGATGTCCCAGTTGGCGATACGGCTGTCGCAGATCTCGAGTGCGGCGACGGCGTAATCGATGGCGTCGCGCACCTGAGCGGTGTCGAGCGGACCGTCGACGAGATCGGCGCCGAGCACGAACCCGACCTCACCCTCGACCTTCGGCTGGATCAGCAGGCTCATCGGGATGTCGGCGCCGTTGTCGAACGCCATGTTGTCGAAGAGCACTCCGAGGTCGGGTTGACCGACACCGAGTTGTTCCTGCACGGCCTTGGAAGTGAGGCCGATCTTGCGGCCCACGATGACGGCGCCCGACTCCGTGCGGCCCTCGTTGAAACGCTGCTGCACGGCGTAGGCCGCGACGAGGTTGCTCTCGCCGATCAGGTCGCGGATCGGAGCGGTCGGGGTGCCGCTCGCTGCGGCGGACACGAGGCGGTCTGCTGCGGCGGCGATGTCCGCTTCGCTGACCGCTGCGATGTTCGTGGGGTTGCTCATGACCTCTACTGTCCTGCGTCGGGGCCTCATGCAACAACGATTCGTCTCACTGAGCGATACGCTGATCTCGTGACAGCGAATCTGGACACGGTGCTCGGCAAGGCGGTGACGATCCTTCGTGCTTTTCGACCCGACGACAATGTCCTGCCGCTGGCCGAGCTCGTGCGGCGCACCGAACTCCACAAGGCCACGGTCCACCGACTCTCCGGGGAGTTGGTTGCGAACCGGTTGCTCGATCGCGTCGAGGGCGGTTACCGCCTCAGCGGTGGGCTGTTCGAATTGGGGATGCGGGCCTCCGTCGAACGCAGCCTGCTCGAGATGGCCATGCCGTTCCTTCAGGATCTGTACGAACGCACCCACGAAACTGTGCACCTGGGCGTGCGTGACGGACTCGATGTCGTCTACGTCGCGAAGATCGGCGGACATCGGCAGGCCAAGTCGCCGTCGCGGACGGGAGGGCGAAATCCCTGGTACTGCACCGCAATCGGAAAGTCACTGATGGCCCACGCCGACCCGGAGTTGCTCCGGGAAGCGTTGTCGATGCGCATGGTTCGGCGCACACCGCACACCATCGTCGCCCCCGGAATTCTGCGCAAGCAGCTCGAGCGGGTCGTCGAAACCGGTGTCTCCTTCGAGCGGGAGGAGTCGGCGTTGGGTATCACCTGCGTGGCGGCGCCGGTGTTCGGAGCCGACGACGAGATCGTCGCCGCCATCAGTGTCACCGGTCCGACCGGACGTTTCGTGCCCGAGAGTCACCTCGCGGCGGTCCGTGCATCCGCCGAAGGTCTGCGCAGCACCGTGGGGCGCCGTGAGCGGCTGCGCTGAACGAACTCAACCCTAGAGGAGCAATGTACCTAGAACTGCTAGGGTATGTTCCGCACCTAGATGAGCTAGGTATAGGAGGGTCATGCACATCGACAAGGACCTGGTGGCCGCGTCGGCGACTCCCTTGGTGCTCGGAATACTCGCCGAGGGTGAGTCATACGGCTACGCGATCATCAAACGCGTCAACGAACTGTCGGACGGTCGCATGCAATGGACCGACGGAATGCTCTACCCGCTGCTGCACCGGCTCGAGCGCAACGGCTGTGTATCCGCGTCCTGGCATATCGCCGAGAACGGTCGTCGACGGAAGCACTACACGATCACCGAGACAGGCAGGAAGATGCTCGCCGAACGTGTCGCACAGTGGACGGTCGTCGCCGACGCCTTGCATCAGGTGTGGGAATCCACCATTTCGCCACCGACGGCCGAAGGGTGGGCATGATGGCCATCGACGCACAGCTCGAATCGCAGATCGCGCAATGGCGAGGATACGTCTCGGGGCATCGGGTGATCTCGCCGGCCGATGTCGACGAAATGGAAGGGCATCTGCGCGATCAGGTCTCGGACCTGTCGACCGCCGGACTCACGGCGGGCGAGGCATTTCTCGTCGCGGTGGGACGAATGGGCAGTGTCGACGCCATTTCGCGGGAGTTCGCGCGCGAACACTCCGAACGGTTGTGGAAGCAACTTGTGCTCGTCCCGGCCGATTCGGACACCCACCCGACGCGCAGACCGCGCGAATTCGGCGTGGTTCTCGCACTCGCAGTAGGGGCAGGACTGGCCGTCAAGGCCGGCCTCGAATGGCTTTCCGAACCGGTCCTCGCGCGCAATCTGAGCATCGTGATCCTGCCCTTCCTGGTTGCGTACTTCGCATGGAAGCGGAACATGACCGTTCGGAGCGGAGTGGCCCTTGCGGCACCCTTCGTGGCAGCGGCACTGGTGCTGAACGTCTTCCCCTTCGAGGAAGGTGGAGTCACCGAGATCATCGCGGCGATCCACGCCCCGATCGTGTTGTGGCTCGTCGTCGGTGTGGCATACGTCGGAGGAGAGTGGCGTTCCGACCGCCGACGCATGGACTTCGTCCGGTTCACCGGCGAATGGGTCGTCTACATGGTCCTGCTGGCGCTCGGCGGTGGAGCGCTCGCGGGCCTGACAGCTGGAACGTTCGGGGCGCTGGGCATCGACATCGGATGGTTCTTCGAAGCGTGGGTCCTTCCGTTCGCGCCGGTGGGTGCGATGATCGTGGCGGCGTGGCTCGTCGAAGCGAAACAAGAAGTGATCGAGAACATTGCGCCCGTGCTGACCCGGGTGTTCACACCGCTCACCATCGTCATGCTGCTCGCCTTGTTCGCGGCATTCATCGCTGCGTTCGTGTCGTCGCGGAGTGTTCTCGACGTCGATCGGGAACTGCTGATCCTCATGGATCTGATCCTCGTCCTCGTGCTCGGACTGCTGCTGTATGCCATCTCCGCTCGCGACCCGCACACACCGCCCGATGTGTTCGACATGGCCCAGGTGGTCCTCGTGGTTGCCGCGTCGGCCGTCAACGTCCTCATGCTCGCTGCCATGCTCACGCGCATCGCGGAATTCGGATTCACGGCGAACAAGGTGACCGCGCTCGGGTTGAACCTGGTACTGCTGATCAACCTGTGCGGAGCCGCGTGGCTGGGCATCCGATTCGTCCGCGGACGGTGCGGATTCGGTCCCGTCGAACGGTGGCAGATGCAGTATCTGCCCGTATACGGCGCGTGGGCCGCGCTGGTGGTCGTCGCGATCCCACCGCTGTTCGGCTTCGTATGACCCGCGACGCGGGCGAGGTAGAAGGGCCGCTATGACCGAGGACCGATGCGCCGGGAAGATCCGGCACATCGGTCCTCATCCATTCGGCTCCTCGGATCAGGACCGGTTTCGGAGCAGGTACTTCTGGATCTTGCCGGTGCCGGTCTTGGGCAGCGGACCGAAGATCACCTTCTTCGGCGCCTTGAAGCCGGGCAGCGACTCGCGCGCGAACGCGATCATCTCTTCCGCGGTGACTTCCGCGTCGTCCACCAGCGACACGTATGCGACCGGTACCTCACCCCATCGCTCGTGCGGTTCGGCCACCACCGCGGACTCGAGGACTTCGGGGTGACGAGCGAGGACCTGCTCGATCTCGATCGACGCAATGTTCTCGCCACCGGAGATGATGACGTCCTTCGACCTGTCCCGCAGTTCGATGTACTGGTCGGGGTGCATGACGCCCAGGTCGCCGGTGAGGAACCAGCCCGAACCGAACGAAGTCGCGGTCGACTCGGGGTCGTTGTAGTACCCGAGCGCCACCGTGTTGCCGCGCAGCGCGACCTCGCCCATCGTTTCACCGTCGGCGGGGACGTCGTTGCCGTCCTTGTCGAGGATCCGCACCGGGAATCCGACGACGTTGGCGTTGCCCTGGCGTGCTTTGAACCGGGCCTGATCGTCGATCGGGGCGGACTTCAACTCCGTCGGGAACTCGCAGAGCGTCGACGGACCGAACGTCTCGGTGAGCCCGTAGAGGTGCGTGACGTCGAATCCGAGGTGACCGAGCCTCTCGAGCATCGTCGGCGACGGCGGTGCTCCACCGGTGCCGATCTGCACCCGCCGGTCGAGTTGATGTGCCGAGCCGTGCGCAGCGAGGTCGATCAGGACCGTCGGCGCCGCGTTGAAATGGGTGATGGATTCCGAGTCGATGAGTTCCCAGATGCTTCCGGCGTCGATCTTTCGCACGCACACGTGGGTGCCACCTGCCGCGGTGACCGCCCACGTGAAGGTCCACCCGTTGCAGTGGAACATCGGGAGAATCCACAGGTAGGCCGTCTCGGTGTCGAGCTTGTTGTGGAACGCCATCGCCATCGCCTGCAGGTAGGCGCCGCGGTGGTGGTACATCACGCCCTTCGGCCTGCCCGTGGTACCCGACGTGTAGTTCAGGGCGATCATCGAATATTCGTCCGACACCGCGAGTTCCAGCTCGTCGGCGCGTTCGAGCTGAGCTTCGTACTGGGCCGAGTCGAGCTTCGCAGGCACGTTGACCTGCTCTGCGACTCCGCGCAGCGACTCGTCGTACAGCAGTACCGTCGAGCCGGAGTGGTCGACGATGTACTGCAGCTCCGGCGCGGTGAGGCGGGTGTTGAGAGAGACCAGCACGGCCCCGGCCATCGTCGCGCCGTAATGGGCGTCGAGCATCATCCGGCTGTTCGGTGCGAGCACCGCAACTCGATCGCCCGGCTCGACGCCGAGGGACGCGAGGAGACCCGCGAACCGTCGCGCCCGTCCCAGCCACTCCTTGTAGGTGATGCGGACATCGCCGTCCACGACCGCGACCCTGTCGGGAAAGAGCATTGCGGAGCGGTGCAGGAACGACACCGGCGTCAGCTGCATGTCGGTGGGCGGGCGATTCTCGGGGTGCATCACGGTCCTTCCGATCGTGTCCTGACGATTGTATGGCAGGAGAGTGCCACGCGGTGACACTGAGTGCCATGGGCGTCGGTTACAGTAGCCGATCAGGACGCTCTTGTCCGTGCCCGGTCGGCCGCACGCTCGAACCGCCGCGCGACCACCTCGAACTGCTCCAACCCTGACCAGTCCCACCTGACGACTTCGAGCCCCAGGTCGCGGAGGGAATCTTCGCTGCGCTTCTCGTCGATGAGGTCGAGCGGCCCGGTGTACTTCTCGTGGTCGTCGAACTCTCCGACAACCCCGAGCGCTTCCCAATAGAAGCCGACGCGGACGCGTCGACCGTCGTAGGTGAGGAGCTCACGTCGGAGGTCGGGGACGGGAAGGCCGTACTCACGCATCCGAATCCTCGACAGCGACTCACCGACGCTGTCGCTGCGGCCGTCCAGGAACTGCAACACCGACGAGGCCGACACCAGACCGTAGCGGCAGCGGGACGCCTCGAGCACGCGGGAAATCTGGGATGCGGCGCTCGGGTCGAGGCGCAGCGCCGCATCTCCGACGGCGACGGCCTGGTCGCGGGGGAGAGTCCGGGCGAGGTCGACGACGGTGCGGGCAATCGACGTCACCGGAACACCGAGGACGTGCGTGATCTCGCCGTCGTCCCAGTGCGTGGTGTGAGCGTGAAGACCTGCCGTCACGCGACCACTGCGGCTGGGCGGGCGGGAGACATGGACGCGGCGCAGCGGAACATCCCACACGTCGATGCCGTGCAGCGCCGCAGCGGAGATGTGACTGATCGCCTCATCCGGGTTCAGAGTGGAACCGACGTGTCGTGCATGCACGCGGTGAAGCTCCACGGTATCGAGTGCATCGAAGTCCTTGCGCCACAAATACAGTCCGTGAGCGACGTTGGCGAGCTCGCCCGACCGCAACGCCCTCCTGATGCTGTTCTCGGACATGCCCGACGCGATGAGCGTTTTCCTGGTGAGTCCCCGTGGTTCGTCCATGAGCGGATAGTGCCGCGAGAAGAGCGCCGCGCGGCAGCGAAAATCGTATTGCTGCCGAATCTGTGGATGAAATGCGTGCCTGTGGACAACTTCAGAACAAGCGCGGAGTCGCGTGCGAGCCGTCGCGCACCTCGGCCATGCGAGCATCCCAGCGTTCGACGAGCCACATCTCCACCAACTCCGGGCGGGTCTGAATCTTCTCGGCCCACCCGCTCAGGAGCCCGACGTAGCGGAGGTAGCGGCGCAGCGTGAAATCGGCGACCGACGGATCCTCCAACCAACCCTCGTGCACGAGCGTCGACACGCCGTGCTGATCGAGCAACTGCGCGGGCCCGGACTCGGTGTGCACATCGACGGCCCACAGATACGTGGCGAACAGTGGAACTCCCACGCCGGGGGTGTCGGGCCATCCCGACCACGTGAGCCGGGAGTTGTCCGGTAGCGACTTGGTCTTCGCGCAGTAGTCGAGGACACCCTTGATCTTGTCGAGAGGGCTGCGTCCGGCGGGTGCATGAGCATCGACAATGTTCGGGAAGCGACGCGCAGAGCGTCGCCGCGGGTGCGCGCTGCGCCATGCCGCGCACAGGAACAGCAACCCCACACCATCGTGATCGGCGTTGACGAGTTCACTGCCCAACCGCAGGTCGTTGCGGGGGACGACGGCCTTGCCGCTGGTGACGATGCGCCCGTCGAGATTGCGTCCGCGCAACCGAATATCGTGGCCGGCGTCCTCGAGGTGGTCGTTCCACCACTTCAGGTCGACTGTCACCCCGTCGTCGAGCACCTGCAGGTCGTACATGCGGAGACGGCACCAGTCGGCACAGGCTTTCGGTGGCTCGAACCCTTCGTCGTAGGCATGCATGCAGGTCAGCGTGCCATGAGAATGTGGCATGTCGGGGGGAAGACACGCGAGGCGTAATCGATCCGATTTCGTCCGGTCAGACTGCGGAGTCCGGATCGATGGCCTGGAGTTGGCGGACCCAGTCGAACTCGGCCTCGAGGAACGCTTGGCCGCCGGAGGCGAACGCATCCTGCAGTTGTGTGAAGGCAACGATGAACTGGTCGACCCGTTCCTGGGCTGATTCCGGTGTTCCGGCGGCCTTTCTGGAGTAGCCGGCGGCGAGTTGCTTCGCGGACTCGAACTCGCCGAAGCCTTGTGTATCGGTGAGGTTGTTCGCGATGTCTCGAGCTGCTTCCAGGGCCTCGATCGTCGTCTGGCAGATTGCGACGATCTCCTCGATGACGTGTGGTTCGAGTCTTACGAACTCACCCATACGAGTTCCTTCCTCGGTGATATGGGCCTGGCCGGCCTGAGCGCGTCAGGGGTGGAGGTGGGGGTCGAACAAGGCGACAGTGTGATCGAGCCCCTCACACCACTCATCGATCGGTAGCTTGCGCGCGTCGTCGGGAAAGTGGGTTCGCCGGAAGGTCACCATTCCGAAGTCGGTTCGAACGTTGATCGCGCACGTGTTCTTGTTGTTCGGATCGAGTTGGAGCAGAGCATCGCGTCCATTGACGCTGGTGCGGGTGGAGATGTGACCGTCCTTCTCCCATTCCTCCTCCAAGGTGACGTTTCCCGACAGAATCGTCAGCCGGGAGCGGTGCGGGATGCCGGGACTTGGGGTTGCACTTTTGAAGCTGCAGCCGAGGAAGGTGTAGGACTCCATCGGATACTCCGACGGACGTTTCGATCTCGGGTCGAATTCGGCTTCGACGAGCACGTCGTCGGGGAGGTCGAGGCACGGATCGAAAGTGATCGCCGGCCGGCCGGATTCGTCGACGACGCGGGGCGTGCGCGTCGTCGAGGTGACGGTCTCGGCAGCGCTCGGCGGGTTCTTCGGTGGTGCGTCAGTGCCGCATGCTGTTGTTGCTGCGATGAGCGCGATGCTCCCCGCGGCACGTTTCCACCCGTCCACGCGACCCCCCGATCCGCTGAATACCGGGGGAGACGGTAGCAGATCGGGTCTCGAGCAAGTTGGGTCGTTGAAGCTAGCAGGGTAAATGTGAACCTCGCAGCCCTGCCGGCCTACTGCCAGGGCTGCGAGGTTTGTATCAGGCCTGCTTACTTCTGGTGCTGTCCAATTCGGTGAGGTCGCAGCGACAACTGGTGATCGACGCTCGGTCGGTCAGACTGCGGAGTCCGGATCGATGGCCTGGAGTTGGCGCACCCAGTCGAACTCGGCCTCGAGGAACGCTTGGCCGCCGGAGGCGAACGCATCTTGCAGTTGTGTGAAGGCGGCGATGAACTGGTCGACCCGTTCCTGGGCTGATTCCGGTGTCCCGGCTGCTTTTCTGGCGTAGCCGGCGGCGAGTTGCTTCGCGGACTCGAATTCCCCGAAGCCTCGTGTATCGGTAAGACTGTCCGCGGTGATTCTTGCGTCTCTCAGAGCATCGATCGCGGTCTGACAGATGGCGACGATCTCCTCGATGACGTGTGGTTCGAGTCGGACGAATTCGCCCATGCGGGATTCCTTTCTGGACCGGATCGGCTGCGTGGAGGAAGCGGGTCCTCTATTGGTCGAGATGGGGTTCTAGTAGGGCTACTAGCTCATCGATACCAGAGCACCATTCGTCGATCGGTACCTCGCGGACGTGATCGGCGAAGTATGTCCGCCTGAATATCACCATGCCGAAGTCGGTTCGCACCGTGATCGCACAGTTGTTCTTGTTGCTCGGGTCCAGTTGGAGAAGAGCATCGCGCCCGTTGACACTGATGTGGCTGGATACGTGGCCGTCCTTTTCCCATTCCTCTTCCAAGGTGACGTTCCCCGCTAGGACGGTCAGCCGGTATTCGTCCAGGACATCGGGGATGTGGAACGTGCCTTTGAAGCTGCAGCCGAGGAAGGTGTAGGACTCCATCGGATACTCCGACGGACGTTTCGATCTCGGGTCGAATTCGGCTTCGACGAGCACGTCGTC
>NZ_JBHWXB010000005.1:284664-321791 GCF_042729855.1 Rhodococcus sp. NPDC060090
CCGGATTCGTCGACGACGCGGGGCGTGCGCGTCGTCGAGGTGACGGTCTCGGCAGCGCTCGGCGGGTTCTTCGGTGGTGCGTCAGTGCCGCATGCCGTTGTTGCTGCGATGAGAGCGATGCTCCCCGCGACACGTTTCCACCCGCCCACGCGACCCCCCGATCCGCTGAATACCGGGGAGACGGTAGCAGATCGGGTCGGGGGCGAGCGGGCCGTCGAAGCTAGCAGGGCAAATGTGAACCTCGCAGCCCTGCCGGCCTCCTGCCAGGGCTGCGAGGTTTGTATCAGGCCTGCTTACTTCTGGTGCTGTCCAATTCGGTGAGGTCGTAATCGACGACGACGGGCGCGTGATCGCTGATCCGACGGTCGGGAGCCGGGTCGCGATCGGTCCCCGCCGACACCGCTGTGCGTGCGAGCGTCGGAGTGGCGAGGTGGTAGTCGATGCGCCACCCGACGTCGTTCGTGAACGACTGCCCGATCCACGACCACCACGAATACGGACCGTCGACCTCGGGATGGTGGCTGCGCACCACGTCGACGAGGGTGCGCGGAGACACGATCGAATCGAACCACTCCCGCTCCTCGGGGAGGAATCCTTCGGCCTGGTTACTGCGCCGCCAGTTCCGCACGTCGTATCGGGTGTGGGCGATGTTGAGGTCGCCCATCAGCAGCAGCTCCCGACCCTGCGCGCGAGCTGTGCGCCGAGACCGCGTGAGCTGACGAGCGAACGCGTCGAGGAAGCGCATCTTGCGGTCGTAGCGTGCGCCCCCGTCCGGTGCCTCCCTCATACGTCCCGGCTTCTGCAGGTGAGTGGGCAACCCACCCTTCGGCAGATACAACGACGCCACCGTGATCGGTGCGTCCGCGAGGTCGACCTCGACGTAGCGACCCTCCTCGGCGAACTCCCGTAGTCCTCGTGCCAGGGGGCCAGGATCGAGTTCCACCGTCTCGATGTGGTCGTCGCCCGGATGTCGTAGTAGCGCGGTGCCGCTCCATGCGCGTACTGCGCTCGGCTCCTTGCGGGTCAGGATCGCGACGCCGTTGCGGCCCGGCAGTGTTCCCTGTTCATAGGTCAGGTGGTGATCACCGAACACACCGTCCGGAATCGCCGATGCGGGTGTGCGGAGCTCCTGCAATGCCACCACGTCGGGTTCCCGCTCGCGCAACCATTTCTCGAATCCGCGCCGCTGCGCCGCGCGAATCCCGTTGATATTGAATGTTGCGATGCGCATGGTCATTTCGACCCGCGGTTCACGATGTCCAACTGCTGCTGAATCTCGTCGCGACCGATCCCGAAATTCCCGAAGCTCAGGATCCGCTCGAGCGGCATCGACGCCGCCATTTCGAGTACCGCCGGGTCGAGGGCAGGGGTTTCACCGTCGGCTGTGGCGAAGACCTTCGAAAGCACCTCTGCCGCTGCGGGGTTGGCGAGGATCTCGCCGATCGACGACTCCACGCTCAACGGAACCGACACTTCGTCGCCCGCGACCTCCGTGGTGCATGTGGCTCGGATGTCGCGACTCGAAGCACCGACCTCGACGCGGTAGGTTCCGCCCTCGACCACCCATGCATCGAGCCGGGTGTCCCAATACGCGAGGTCCGCGCGCCGCACGGGTATCTCCACCTCTCGTGATTCGCCGGCGTCGAGGCGCACCTTCGCGAATCCCTTCAACTCGCGCGGTGCGCGTACCACCTCGGAGTCGGGCGCGCCGACGTACACCTGCACGACCTCGGAACCCGACCGGCCACCGGTATTGGTCACGGTCACCGTCACGACGAGATCATCACCGACGGTGACCACCGCGTCGGAGTACGAGAAGGTCGTGTACGACAGGCCGTGCCCGAAGGGAAACGACACCTCGTTCCGTCGGGCGTCGAACCCGCGATATCCGACGAACAGGCCTTCGCCGTAGCGGACGTGTCCGTGCTCGCCCGGGAAATCCGTGTACGACGGAGTGTCTTCGAGCCGCACAGGAATGGTCTCGGCGAGCCGGCCCGCCGGGTCGTCCACCCCGTACAGAATGTCGGCGAGTGCGCCACCGCCTGCCTGCCCGAGCAGCCAACCTTCGATGAGTGCGGGCACTCGGTCGACGAAGCCGGACACGCGCACGACACCACCGTTCGACAGCACGACCACGGTGTTCGGGTTCGCCGCGACCACGGCATCGAGCAACTCGGTCTGTCCCGATGGCAGTTCGAGATCTGTGCGATCGAACCCTTCGGACTCGATCGCTGCGGGTACCCCGACGAACACCACTGCGACCTCGGCGGCCCGCGCTGCGTCAACGGCAGCGACCCGCAACTCCTCGGTGGACGTGCCGTCGTCGAGGTAGCCGGGCGCGAACGCCACATCGACCGACGCCAGCGTCCGGATCTCGTCGAGCGCGTTGTCGAGGCGAGTCGGGTTGATCCGCGACGATCCCGCCCCCTGATAGCGCGGAGTGTGGGCCAACTCGCCGATCACGGCAATCTTCGCGTCGACAGCAAGAGGGAGGACGCCGTCGTTCTTCAACAGCACCACACACTCCGCCGCGACCCGGCGGGCGAGCGCGTGGTGTTCGTCGGCATCGAATACGGCATCGGGGTCGACCTCGGACTTACCGACCATTTCGACGACCCGCGTCGCGGCGGTGTCGACCACCGACTCGTCCAACGTCCCCGCGCGCACCGCGTCGACGATCTCCTGATCCGTGCGACCCCCGGTCGACGGCATCTCCAGGTCGAGACCCGCCGCCAATGCCGCGACCCGGTCCGACACCGCGCCCCAATCGCTGACGACCACTCCGTCGAACCCCCACTCACCTCGCAGGAGGTCCGTGAGCAGCCATCGGTTCTGAGACGCGTACACGCCGTTGATGCGGTTGTACGAACACATCACCGTCCAGGGCGAGGCATCCTGGACGACTCGCTGGAACCCGCGCAGATAGATCTCCCGCAGCGGACGTGGGTCGATGTCGGCGGAGACCCGCATCCGGTCGGTTTCCTGATTGTTGGCCGCGAAATGCTTCAGAGACGCACCGACGCCCTGCGATTGGATCCCGCGCACAAGCGCCGCACCGAGTACCCCCGACAGCAGCGGATCCTCGGACAGATACTCGAAGTTCCGTCCACACAGCGGTGACCGTTTGATATTGATGCCCGGGCCGAGCAGCACACTCACCTGCGCCGCCCGCGCCTCGGCTCCGAGGGCGGAGCCGACAAGTTCGAGCAGCTCCGGATCGAACGAGCATCCCATCGCCACCGCGGGAGGAAAACACGTGGCGGGCACCGAGTCGGTGAGTCCGAGGTGATCTCCGCCCTCGGTCTGCTTACGGACGCCGTGCGGGCCGTCGGTCAGCATGATCGACGGAATCCCCGACTGCGGATGAGGTTTCGTGAACCAAAAGTTCAGCCCGCTGGTCAGGCCGGCCTTCTCGTCGAGCGTCAACGTGGAAACTGTTCGGGCTGGGTCGGTCATCCTGCTCCTCCGCGATCGGCGTCGGCTGCAGACTAACCCCCGAGTCCGTTATTCGGGGACGACCGCGATCGCGTCGATCTCGACCAGTGCACCAGGCCGCGCATGTCCGGCGGTGGTCACCACAGTGATGGCGGTGCGGCGATCGCCCCACACCGACCGTGATGCCGCATATCCGACCTGCGCGTCAACACCGTCGACGAGGTAGATATTGAGCTTGACCACGTGCTCCGCGCCCGAACCCGCGGCGGCCAGCACCGCGAGCACGTTCTTCATCGCCTGCACGGTTTGCGCTTCGATGCCGTCGAGCATGGCGCCGGAGCCGTCGGTGCCGAGCTGGCCGCCTACGTAGACGGTCTTGCCAGCGGGTGCGATGACTCCCTGGGCGAAGGCCGGGCTGTACGCGAGTTCGTCGGGGTCGACCAGCGTGATCATTGTTCTCCTCGGGTGTGTGTGTAGAGGTCGCGAATCAGCGAGACCTCGGACAGGTGATGGATCAGTTCGCGGTGGATGTGCAGGATGAGATCGGCCACCGTCAGCTCGGGGTAGGGCTCCTTGTCGCCGACCGGGGTGATCAACTCCGTGTCGCTGAGGCCGCGCACGCCCTTCACCCACACGTCGAGTTGGGTTTCGAGCTGGTCGAGTGCCTCACTTGCGGTGCCCGCGTACTCCCAGGATTCGTACGATGCAGGTGGTGCACCGAAGTGCGCTGCGTTGCGTGCGGCGAGCACACCGACGATGACGTGTCCGAGTCGCCATGCGATCGTCGTGAACGGTGGCGGCTCGGGCGGGGGGAAAGCGAAGTCTATGGTGAAGTCGCCTGCGCCGACCTGCATGGGCGCGGTCGAGGTGCCGCGCGGCCACACGCTCCATGGATTCGGCACGGGAGACCAGAAGTACTCGTCGTCGGTCAGGCCCTGGAGCCGGGCCCGGATCTGATTGTTCCAGTGCCATTCCCACTGCTCGAGCAGGGAATGGTTCCAGTCGAATTCTGTAGCCATGGACATACTGTGACACCCCAAGAGGACAGAATCGGTCCGCTGCATCTGGCAGTCTGAAACTCATGGACGACACCACCGAGCGGGTTCTGACCTTGCTCGGTCTCCTGCAACAGCGACAGGTCTGGACCGGACCCGAGCTTGCCGATCGGCTCGGCGTCACGCCCCGCACCGTCCGGCGCGACGTCGAGCGGCTGCGCAACCTCGGATACCGGGTGCACGCCAGCAAGGGCGTCGGTGGCGGCTACCAGCTCGGACCAGGTCAGGATCTGCCCCCATTACTGCTCGACGACGAAGAAGCAATCGTCACCGCGGTCGCTCTGCTCGCCGGTGCGGGCGGCGCGATCGCGAGGAGTGGCGACGCAGCGCTCAGGGCACTGACCAAGCTCGACCAGGTGCTTCCCGCCCGTTTGCGGCATGAGGTGCGTGCCCTGGCGAGCTCGGTGGAGTCCTTCGGTGGAGGTCGCGACCCTGTCGACTCCGAGGTGCTCATGACACTCGCGCGGGCCTGCCGCGACGAAGTCGAGATCGGATTCGACTATCGCTCGGCACCGCGACGGATCGAGCCCTACCGCCTCGTCGCGTCCGATCGGCGCTGGTACCTGCTCGCATACGACCTCGACCGCGACGATTGGCGTAGTTTCCGCGTCGACCGGATGGCTTCGGTGACGCTGCGGACGTGGCGGTTCCGTCCGCGCTCGGCGCCCGGTGCGGCGGCATATGTGCAAGAGGGCGTCGCGAGCAGAGCGTATCGGAGACAGGCACGGTTTCTCATCCATGCACCAGCCGAGGTCGTGCGCGGACAGGTCTCGGCGTCGGCGGCGGTGGTGAAACCTCGGAATGGTGATACCTGCGAACTGATCAGTGGCGCAGACGATCTCGACATAGTTCTGTGGCACGTGCTCATGCTGGGACACGCGTTCGACATTCTCGCGCCTCCGGAGCTCGTAGCCCGCTGTGCAGAGCTGGGGGAGAAGCTGGCGGCGGCCCGGGCTCGTCCTGGCTGACGCACACCCAAGTGTCACGCCCATAAATGCATCATTTCTGGCTCAGCTCGGAGCTCAGATGACAGTGGCGTTGTATATCGCAAGATGGGATCTGACCAGCTCCAAGCCCGCTCGGTCATCGAGCGCGATCGGCCCTTGGGACACGGTCATCAGATCAGACAACCCCACGTCGCCATCGGGCCTGATCGTCATGACGACGGAGAACCTGTCCTCGTCGTTGCGTGCCCGGTATGTGAGCCCGAGAATCCTATCGGTCCCGCGGAGGATTGCTGCCGCCCAGTCGCGGGTGGTCCCGTAGTCGACCGGATCGCATTTGGTCAGCCAGGTGTCCTGTCCGATCGCCGCCAGATGTGAGCCGTGCACCAATGCGACGGGGACATCGTCTGTGACTGTGACCTGCGACAGGACCCGACCGGTGAGCTTGGCCTTACGTAGGATTCGCGGAACGCGATCATCCAGCGGCAGTGACCGGCAGTAGGTTTCCGCGATGCAGGTGGAGATGTCCTCCCCGAAATAGCTGTAGTGGTATGACCCGTCGGAGGAGTCGAACCGTCCACCTCCTGCCCCCGCGGGAGTCGGATTCAGGGTCAGCGCGCCGCGGTCCGGTGCGCCGGAGTGGATGCGCCACAGCCTGGTTCCTGCGGCGAGTGTCCCGACATGCGCGGTCACCGCCGTCGGCGACGGAAGGTTAGGCAACGTCGTCGTCGATCTCGGCGTGCAGCAACTCGCGCACGGTGCCGAAAGAGCCGTCGCCCAGTAACTGGGCCGGAGACTTGCGGCCTTCAACGGACGGGTTGGGTGAGAGCCACCACGACGCGACACCCCACGGATCGTCCCGGGCACCGAGGCGCACATTGCCTTCGCGCACTATGTGGTTCGCCTCATCGGATAGGGAGAACTGGAACTCCGGATACCGGAATTTCCCGCCGCGCTTGAGTCCGATGACCTCGCCTTTGGCGCTGAGCTTGCGCAGTGCATCGCTGGGGTTGGCCCAGGTCTTGCCATAGCGATCGGCAACGTCTCTGGCGGACAGATGCGGGAACGACAGGATGTACTCGACGGCATCGCTCAGCACGGCCTTCTCGTCGAGGATGTTGTCGGAATCGATGAGCTCGAGGATCGGGTCATCCTTGGCGATCCGTCCGGCCAGCATCATGTGGGTGATCCTGTTGGCGACCAGTCGCATGCTCGGCCTGCTGTTGAGCTCGGCCCGCATACGCGCAATGAACTCGTGGTCGCTCACGTGGGTGTGGCGTCGCTTCGGATCGGACTCATAGCCCGAGTCTGTGGTCCTGTGGGCCATGTCCCCTCCTCTTCGTGTGGGGCACGCTCATTTTTCTATCTAGAAGTCTACCGTAGATCCAGCTGGTCCAGATCAGCAGTGACGGACCGCAAGGCCGGTGATCCGGCGGCGTCGACATCGGTCATCCAGCCTGCAAGTTCGAGTCCGCGCCGCTCGACCATCAGCTCGGCGGGCCGGTGGTTGTCGGTGTCGTCTCGATCGGCCGACGTCAGCCCGATCGCTTCGATCACCGCGTCGGCGACGAATTGGGCGTTGATGTTGTCGCGCTCGCGGAGCGGTACGGGGTCGAGGTCGAGAGCTGAGGCGTCGCCGCCCGATCACCGCCGCATGACCGGACGGAATGTGTCCGGACTCGCTGCCGTCCAATCGGCTGCCCAACTCTGCGGAGATTCTGCCACCAACTCGCCCGGAGCCAACCACTCGTAGAGTTCGGCGTAGGAACGAATTTCCGTGGCGCCGACCTTCTTGTGCAGCATGTGGGGAGTCAATCCGCTGGGGTCGGACACACCGAGCGACGCCATGATCCGCGACGACTGACGCACTGTGGCGTCCTGGTACCGGTATGCGCGCACGCTCTTGTCCTCGACGTCGAGAGCCCGAGCGCGTTTAGGATCCTGTGTCGCGACCCCGACCGGGCACGTGTTCGTGTGGCACCGTTGAGCTTGAATGCAGCCCACGGCCATCATCATTGCGCGCGCGGAGTTCGTGTAGTCGGCGCCCTGGATGAGTCGCTTGACGATATCGTTGCCCAGCGCGACCTTACCGCTCGCCCCGATCTTGATCCTCTCCCTCAACCCACTCCCGACGAGCGCGTTGTGGACGGTGATCAATCCGCTCGTCAAAGGAAGGCCCACGTGATCCTCGTACTCCAATGGGGCTGCTGCTGTTCCACCTTCGGCGCCGTCGACGATGATGAAATCGGGTGCGGTGCCCTCGTCGAGCATCGCTTTGCATATCGCGAGCACCTCGACTCTCGACCCGACACACAGTTTGAATCCGACCGGCTTGCCGCCGGAGAGTTCACGCATCGTGGCGATGAAGCGGATCAGTTCGCGGGGAGTGTGAAAGGCGGAATGTGCTGACGGGCTGACACATTTCTCGTGCGCGGGAACCCCGCGGTATCGAGCGATCTCGTCGCTGACTTTCGCGGCGGGCAGGACACCGCCGATTCCAGGTTTGGCACCTTGGCTGAGTTTGAGCGAGATGGTTTTGACCTGGGGGTGTGCGGCCTGGTCGACGAACTTCTCGGGATCGAATCTGCCGTCTTCTGTGCGCGTACCGAAATATCCGGACCCGATCTCCCACACCACATCTCCACCGCCGTCGAGGTGGTAGGGGGTGAGACCACCCTCGCCGGTGTCGTGGGCGAATCCGCCCATCGCCGCACCCTTGTTCAGGGCCCGCAACGCATTCGCGGAGAGCGCCCCGAAACTCATCGACGAGATATTGAGCAACGACATCGAATACGGCCGGGAGCATTCGGGGCCACCGATCAGCACTCGTGGTGGTTCCGCCGGCTCGGGGACGGGCGCGGTGGAATGGACCAGGTATTCGTAGCCGACTTCCTCGATGTCGCGTTCGGTGCCGAAGGACAGCTCACCGTGGATCCCTTTGGCTCGTTCGTAGATGATTGTGCGCACGTCCCGGTCGTACGGTCGGCCGTCGTAGTTTCGTTCGATGAAGTACTGCTGCAGTTCCGGCCGCAGGCTTTCGAGCAGGTACCGCATGTGGCCGAGGACGGGGTAGTTGCGGAGCACGGAATGTCGGCGTTGAAGCAGATCGTAGGTGCCGAGCACGAGGAGACCGGCAAGCAGGCCCAATATCAGCCACCACGCCCACCCGCCGACAACCGCAGCGAACCCGGTGATCACCACCGCTGCGGTGAGCGCCCCGACCAACAAGAACCGAAGCATCGGCTTCTCCTCTGCTCGTGTGCGATGTATCCAGTGTGCACACTCAGGCAAGAAGTCGGGTGATCACGGCTCGTCGTGCAGCTGGGAGAGGGCCGCCGCAACTCGCTGAGTGTCGGCGAAGGACCAGCCTTCAGGTGCAGTGACCGCAGCCCACCCGTACGGAATGAGGTCTTCGTAATTGTGTCCGTGTCCCACGGGGGGAGATGTTCCGACCATGATGTCGGCGGCGACCTGCCAGAACGTGACGATCGGATACCACCGCATCGACGGGGCGCGATCCTGCCCGGCCGGCTCGGCGAGCCAGTCCGGTCGCTCGAACAGCAGACCCGGCCCCCACCACACCACCGGGTCGGACGCATGCTGCAGATACAGCACCCGGGGATCCTCCCACTGCCCTTGCTGCGAGTCGAGGGTCTGCAGATCAGAAGCGAATCGCACCTCGAGCCCGTCGCTGTAGACGGGTAGGACTTCAGGGGAGCCGGGATCGCGGTGTTCGACGATGCTGCGCCACAATTGATTCGAGTTCGGTGGACCGACGAACAGCGCGCCGTCGATGTCGTTGCGCAGGTCGGTGAGATCGTCGAATGCTGCTTCGGCGGATTGTGAGCCGAGGCTTTCGCCGTAGACCACCAGCTTCGGTCGTTGATTCTCGGGGAGCTGCGACCACCGTTCGTGGACGCCGTTGATCAATGCATCACCCGCCGCTTTCGCCGCAGAGCCGTCGACGAGGAAAGAGATCCAGCTCGGCAGGAACGAGTACTGGATGGCAGCGATCGCCGAGTTGCCGTTGTAGATCATCTCGAGGGAATCGGCGGCGATCGGGTTCACCCAACCGGTACCCGTGGTGCCGGACAGCACGAGGATCTCGCGGTCCCAGGCTTTGGTTCGATCGAGTTCGTCGAGAATGAGCTGCACCTGATCCTCGGTGCTGCCATCCGCATCGAGACCCGCATACACTCGTATGGGTTCGAGGGCGGGTTCGCCGTTGAGTTCGGTCAATTCGTCGGCGCGCATACCTCCGTCGGTGAAAGTGCGTCCCTGGCGGCCGAGGCTGTCCCACGACGATTCCGACGCGGAACTGCCCGACCGTTCCGGCTCCGACGGCTGCGACATGCCGGGGTCGGTGCTGTTGTTGTCGCCGGCGAACACGATTCGTGCCGCGGTGGAGCTGCTTGCGAGCAGAACCTCGTCGACGAACACCACGGTTGCCACCACAAGGATCACCGGTGCGAGCACACCCGCTGCCGCCACCGGAACGCGCAGCCGCGTCGCGAGGAACTCCGCAAATCTGCGCCCCACCCACCGCACACTCCGCGCGAAGTACAGGATCGTGAGGAAGAGTGCGACGGTGACGAGACCGGTGCGCAGATACGCGAATCCGGTTGTGGCCTCGATGCCCATGAGGGCGCGGACCTCGTTCTGCCAGTCCGCTGCGACGAGCAGGCTCCCGACGAGCGTCGACACCGCCGCAATCGCCACCACGACCTGCGCGATAAGCCGGGCGGTGTGCCGTCGCCGCCACCACGTGAGGTGAGGCGCGATCCACCGCCGAGCAGGGAACGCGAGGAGGGCTCCGATACCGTAGCCGATGATGCTCGTGATCCCGCTGACGAATCCTTGGAAGTACCACTCGCGGGCGATCAGCGACGGGCTCAGGCTCCATGCGAAGAAGAAGAGGGCGACGACAAGTCCGACGAAATCAAGGCCGAAGACCGAGTAATACGGTCGATGGGGGGCCAGTGGTTCGCTTGTGTCGTCGTGCGCAGTAGAGGTGCTCACGTTGCGACACTATCCGGGAACGATACTTCGCGTGGGTCATTGTCTGGCAGGACCTGGGGCACATCGAATCAATTAGGATCGCGCAGATTCCAACTCGTGAAACCGTGGGAGCCGCATGACATGCTGTACTCACGCGGGTGTGGCCGAGGTGGCAAGGCAGCGGTCTGCAAAACCGTCAACGCGGGTTCGACTCCCGCCATCCGCTCTCAATTGTCAGCGCTCCCGCGACGTCCTCCGCCCGCCCACGCTTCCCGCGACGATTCCAGCTTTCCGCGTCTGCAATTGCCGATGCGGGAAGCTGGGATGCGCGCGGGAGGGCGTGACTTGCCTATGCGTCGATGTCGATGTTCTGAAGCTGTCGGGCCCAGTCGAACTGGGCGTCGAGGAAGGCTTCGCCGCCGGAAGCGAAGGCGTCTCGGAGTTGGGTGAAGGCTTCGATGAATTGCTCGACGCGTTCGCGGGCGGACTCGGGGGTGCCGGCTCCTTTCCTGGCGTAACCGGCGGCGAGTTGCTTGGCAGACTCGAAGTCGCCGAAGCCGTGGGCGTTGCTGAGGCGCGACGTGATTTCTTTGGCCTCCCGCAGCTCGGCGAGTGTGGTGTTGCAGATCGCGACGATCTCGTCGATGACACGCGGTTCTAGCCGGACGAACTCGGACATGATGTCTTCCACTCTTCTGTAGTGCAAGTCAATTGCCTAGCAATGGCTCGACGGTTCCTATGAAATCCTCTAACCCGAAACACCATTCACTCGGAGGAACTGGTCCGGTGTGGTCCTTGTGGTAGAGCCGGTTGAATAGGACGATTCCGAAGTCAGTTTGCAGTACATAGGTGCACTCGTCGTTCCCGTTCGTGCCCACCTCGAGGAGCGCGGGACGACCATTGACGGTCGTCGGTGTCGCTACATCACCGTTCTTCTTGAATTCCTCCTCGAGCGAGGCATTTCCGGCCATGACGATGAGGCCATACCGAGCCAAGACTCCAGGGATGTGGATAGTTCCTTTGTAGGAGCAGCCCAGAAACGTGTACGACCCCATCGGCATGTCCGCGAATTCTTTGTGCGCCGCGTCGTACCCGGCTGCGCTCATGACCTCGTCGGGCAGGTCGAGGCAGGGGTCGAAGGTGATGTCGGGGCGGCCGGAGTCGTCGACGATGCGTGGTGTGCGAGTCGATGTTGGCGCTACGGTGGTGCTGTCGCTGTCGTCGACCACTGTTGCGGGCGCTGGTCCGCAGGCCGACGCCATCGCGATCATCGCAGCACTCAGTACTGTGCGCCCCCACCTGCCCACGCGACCCCCCGATCCGCTGATAAATCGGGTCGACGCTAACACAGCGGGTCTCGCCCATGATTCCCGCGACGATTTCAGCTGTTCACAGCAGCAATTGCCGATGTGGAAAGCTGGGATGCGCGCGGGAAGACGTGGCTTGCCTATGCGTCGATGTCGATGTTCTGAAGCTGTCGTGTCCAGTCGAACTGGGCGTCGAGGAATGCTTCGCCGCCGGAAGCGAAGGCGTCGCGGAGTTGGGTGAAGGCTTCGATGAACTGGTCGACGCGTTCGCGGGCGGATTCGGGGGTGCCTGCACCCTTCCTCGCGTAGCCGGCGGCGAGTTGCCTGGCGGATTCGAAGTCGCCGAAGCCCTCAGCTGCATCGAGTCTGGAGGAGATGCGCCGTGCTTCTTCGAGTTCGGTGAGTACGGTGTTGCAGATTCCAACGATCTCGTCGATGACATGCGGTTCGAGTCTTACAAACTCAGACATCAATCCCCCGGGCGGTAGTTGGTGCACTGCATCAAGGTGAATCTCCGATATATGGCTCTACTGAGGCCATGAACTCCTCCATCCCGGCGCACCATTCATCCCGCGCAACCGGACCGGCGTGGTCTTTGTTGTACAGCCGGTTGAAGAGGACGATTCCGAAGCTCGTTTGTAGAGCGTAGGTGCACTCGTCGTTGCCGCTGGGACCGACTTCGCGTAGGGCAGGGCGGCCGTTGACGGTCGTGGGGATCGCTACGTCGGCATTTTTCTTGAGCTCTTCGTCGAGAGTGACATTGCCGGACAAGACGTTGAGTCCATAGCCGCGCCTGACTCCGGGGACAAGGTCGGGCTTGTTGTATTCGCACCCCAAAAACGTGTACGACCCCATCGGCATGTCCGCGAATTCTTTGTGCGCCGCGTTGTATCCGGCCGCGGACATCACCTCGTCGGGGAGGTCGAGGCAGGGGTCGAAGGTGATGTCGGGGCGTCCCGAGTCGTCGACGATGCGTGGTGCGCGGGTCGTCGAGGTCGCTGCCCCGGTGGTGCTGTCGTCGACCACTGTTGTGGGTGCTGGTCCGCAGGCCGAGGCCACCGCGATCACCGCAGCACCCAATGCTGTACGCCCCCAACCACCCACGCGACCCCCCGATTCGCTGATAAATCGGGTTGACGCTAGCACAGCGGGTCCCACCCGTGATTCCCGCGACGATCCCTGTTGTTCACAGCAGCAATCGCAGGTGCGGATGACTGGAACGCGCGCGGATAGGACGTAGGGCCTATGCGTCGATGTCGATGTTCTGAAGCTGTCGTGTCCAGTCGAACTGGGCGTCGAGGAAGGCTTCGCCGCCGGAGGCGAAGGCGTCGCGGAGTTGGGTGAGGGCTTCGATGAATTGCTCGACGCGTTCGCGGGCGGATTCGGGGGTGCCTGCGCCTTTTCGGGCATAGCCGGCCGCGAGCTGCTGGGAGGATTCGAAGTCGCCGAAGTTGTGACCGATGGCGAGGAAGTCCGTGATCCGCCGTGCGCTCCGTAACTCGTCGAGCGTGGTGTCGCAGATCGCGACGATCTCGTCGATCACGTGTGGATCGAGTCTGACGAACTCGGACATAGGATGCCTTTCTGACAGATGTGTTTCGGCCTATCGCTTCAGCAATGGCTCGACAGAAGCCACAAAACTCTCGAACTCTGAACACCACTCGTGTTGAGGGACTGGGCCGGTGTGGTCTTTCTGGTAGATCCTGCTGAAGATGACGACCCCGAAGTCGCTCTGAAGTGCGAATCTGCAAGTGTCGAGGGTGTTCGGGTCAACCTCGAGTAACGCCGGCCTTCCATTGATGGTGGTCGTTGTCGCGACATGACCATTCTTCTCCAGTTCCTCGCCGAGGGAGACATTGCCGGCCATAACGTTCAGGTCGTATCGGGCCAAGACTCCGGGCACACTGACAGTCCCCTCGTAGGAGCACCCCAAGAACGTGTACGACCCCATCGGCATGTCCGCGAACTCTTTGTGCTCCGCGTCGTACCCCGCCGCGGTCATCACCTCGTCGGGGAGGTCGAGGCAGGGGTCGAAGGTGATGTCGGGGCGACCCGAGTCGTCGACGATGCGTGGTGCGCGGGTCGTCGAGGTCGCTGCCACAGTGGCGCTGTCGTCGACCACTGTTGCGGGTACTGGCCCGCAGGCCGACACCACCGCAATCACCACAGCACCCAATGCTGCACGCCCCCACCCGCCCACGCGACCCCCCGATCCGCTGATAATCGGGTCGACGCTAGCACAGCGGGTCCCACCCATGATTTTCGCGACAGCTGGGAAGCGCGCGGATGGGAATTCGTCAGTGGGTCAGGCGCAATTCGTCAGCGTCGGATCTTGCCGGACGCTCACGACGGAAGCGTGAGGAACTGCAGCGGGCCGCTTTCCGCGAAGTGGTTCGACACCTGGCCGACGAGACCACCCTCGAGCGCTGTGTCGCCCAGTAGATCCAGCCGGCCGGCCGGTGCGCCTTCGTCGAAGTTCAGGACGTCGAGATCGACCCATACGATGTTGGGTCTGGTGGTCGACTCGAACACGTACCGCTTGTTGGTCAGATCGGCAACGGTCTGCCATATCGTCTGTGAGGCATACGGTTTGCCGGGTTCTGGGGTTCGGAAGGGTTGGGCGGTGTTACGGATGACGCTGAGCATCCCCGCAACGGCGTCCACGGAGTTCTCCGGATTCGGCAGTCGACCGACGTAATGTGCGGCGCGGGCGAATCTGTCGGAGGCAAGGTCGGTGCCGGGGATCGGCTTGTCGCCCCCGAAGCCCTCGATCTGCTTCAGCAGTTCGATCTGTTTGTCGTAGGTGGGGGAGTTGGTCATGACGACGTGGTCGCGGCTGTGCCAGACGACGGCCTTGCCGTCGAGGTACTCGATGACCGCAGAGTCTCCGGTCGCGTCGTCCAGCGCCAAGTGCACGGCAGGTACTTCACCGGTGGCGGGATCACCCAAGGGGACTACTTGTACGCCTGTGCGGTCGATCCACGACACCGCCTCGTCGACCGTCGCGAAGTTGTCGAGGAAGTACTGCATCCACACGGCCATGCTGAGCGCGGGCTTGCTCTTGTCGTATGTGCCGTAGGTTGATTCGGTCAACCACAGGATGTGTCCCGCCAATCCGGCCTCGTTCATTCCGTCGACGGTCATCATGTCGTACGCCCCCGCCACGACACTGCCGTACTTCGCGGTCCAGGTCAGACCTCCACCGACACCGTCGTTGCGTTCGATGCCCCGCGGCAACGACCACAGGTTCGTTCCGGTGTCGCGGTGGTAGTCCATGTTGCGGCCTACCAGCACACCGCCTGAGGGTTCGTTCCAGACGACTCGAGTGCACATCCGTTACACCTTTCCGGGCCCGGAGGGGCCGATTTCGGTCAGCACAAAAGTGGTGCTACAACTGGCATCATCCGAACGGTTCCAGGCGTTCGGAAATGGTTACGTCATATCGACGATGTGTCCGGCGCGCATTCCTCGTCGATGTCGTATCCACGGCTCACGTGGAAATGAAGCGATACAGGACTTCCGTCCCTGGAAGATTTATTCCTCCTCGAATGGTCTCCCGATTTTTCTATCACTCTTTCTTCCCCGATCGACCATCTCGGTGACGACGGGAGGGTTAATTCAGGGGGTGAATTTCTGCTTCTCACCGGTCGCTGAGCGACGTCGTGGTGGGTACGACCGTCGTGGGCGAAGCTTCCGACGTGTCGGCGGTCCCGGCGGACGTCGTAGGAGTCGTGGGTTCCACTTCGGAATCCGGTGCTTCCGGGGGAACAGAGCTGGTGGTGGTGATCGTGGGTTCCGACGTGGACGTCGGTGTCACCGAACGGGTCACTGCTGGAGTTGTCACCGCATCATCGTCCGACGGCGCGTCGGTGTGGACCGGGGGCGCGGTGGTGTGGGAGGCCTCGTCGAGTGCTTCGTAGTACGCCGATTGCTGGCTGTAGAGCATCAGGGTCGCGAGGAACAGCACGATCAGTGCTGCTGTGACGGTGCGTACGCGACCACCGAAGAGATGACGAGGAATTCGGCTCCAGAGTGTGCGCTGCCGAACCGGTTCGGACGCCGTGGGTTCCGGGGCGCCGTCGTCGGTTGGGTCCGGCGTCATGATGCACCGCTGGGGGTCGTTTCGGTCTTGTCCGGCAGGTGGGCGACGCCGGCGGTCGCGAAGGCACTGACGATGCGCTGGCGCAGGTCGCGGCCGACTTCGAACTGTTGGCCGGGAAGGGTACGGGCCACCATGCGTACCGTCACCGTGTCGAGTTCGAGCCGCGTGACTCCCATGGGGGAGGGTTCGTCGAACAGCAGCTTGTTCATCCGACTATCCAGGAACATCGCGTGCCCGACCTTCTGCAGGATGTCGTTGATTCGGCTCAGGTCGGCACCGACGGGTACGGGCACGTCCACCACCGCGCGTGCCCAGTCCTTCGACAGATTGGTTGCCTTCAGGATCTGCCCGTTGGGGACGGTCACCATCTCTCCGTCGTTCGACCGCAGTTGGGTGACCCGAAGAGTGACATCCTCGACAGTGCCCTCGGTGATGATCGCTCCGGTGAGGGTGAGATTGACGGTGTCGCCGAACGCGTACTGTTTCTCCGCGATGATGAAGAATCCGGCGAGCAGGTCCTGCACGATCCGTTGTGCTCCGAATCCGATGGCCGCGCCGATCACAGTGGCCGGCGCGACGATACCTGTCACGGGCAATCCGAGATTGCGCAGCACGCTGACGAACGCGATCGTGTAGATCGCGACGCACGCGATCCATGCGATGACCTGGGCGACAGAGTGCCGATGTTTGAGTGTCTCCGAACGCACGATCGCGTCGGACTCGGTGAATGCTCCGTCGATGTGGTCGGTGACCCGGTGGACGAGCCACTGCACGAAGCGCGCAGCCAGGATGGCCCCGGTGGTCCACAGGATCAGGCTTGTTCCCTGCAGCGAGAGCCACCGGATGAGGCGATCTGTCCAGGGCGGTGCCTCCCATTCGAGCGCCAGCAGCACCGTGAAGTTCTGCACCGGCACCTCCGTGGATACGCATCGGGATGACATCCCGAGAGTGTGCACTGTTTGTTCAGCACGATGACTTGTTCAGCACGACGACATTGACGTTGGAGAAGAAGTCCTGCGCCGTGGATTCGACGCTATCAGAGGTCCGGTTCACACGGAGGTTTCGTCGAATCCAGAATTCCGGCGAAACGCTACTTTGCTGTGATAGATTGCGAATCGTTCCAATATCCGTCGCGAAACCGGCTTCCTTCTGGAACTCCGGATCTCGATTTGTCGGTGTCTTCGCCGCCCTTCGATAACTGTCGACTGTACGCGCTTGTGGTAATCATTCGGACTGCGGAAGACGGCGAACACCCGGCAGGTCCACAAGGAGGTACGAATGGGCGAAATTCGAAAAGTGACTGTGCTCGGTGCCGGCGTCCTGGGGTCGCAGATAGCGTTCCAGTCGGCCTACAAAGGGTACGAAGTCACCTCCTACGACATCAGCGACGAAGCGCTCGCGGGTGCGCGAGAACGATTCGCCGGACTAGCCGAGACGTACAAGAGAGAGGTGCCGGGCGCCACCGAGCAGACCGTTCGGGAAGCACACGAAAGAATCACCTTGACAACGGATCTGAACGGATCGGTGGCGACCGCCGACCTCGTGATCGAAGCAGTCCCAGAGATTCTGTCACTCAAGGAAGAGATTTACCAGAAGATCGGCGCGGCAGCGCCGGAAGCCACCATCTTCGCCACCAACTCGTCGACGCTGCTTCCGAGCGACCTGAAAGAGTCCACCGGGCGCCCCGACCGGTTCCTCGCACTGCACTTCGCGAACCAGGTCTGGCGATTCAACACGGCCGAGATCATGGGCACACCCGACACCGACCCGGCCGTGTTCGCAACGGTGGTCGAATTCGCGACCGCGATCGGCATGGTGCCGATCGAACTGCACAAGGAGAAAGCGGGATATGTCTTGAACTCGCTCCTCGTGCCGTTCCTCGCGTCGGCGGCGGAGCTCGCTGCAGGCGGATACGCCGACCCCGAAGCCGTGGACAACACGTGGAAGATCGCGACGGGTGCGCCGATCGGACCGTTCCAGATGTACGACATCATCGGGCTCGCCACCCCGTACAACATCATGGCCGGCGGCGACGCCGATCAGCAGAAGCTCGCAGTGTGGTTGAAAGAGAACTACATCGACAAGGGCAAGCTGGGCCTCGCGTCGGGCGAAGGCTTCTACAAGTACTCCTGACACGAGAAACGAGACGCAATGTATTACAGCAGCGGCAACTACGAGGCATTCGCGCGTCCACGCAAGCCGGAGGGAGTGGACGACAAGTCGGCATGGTTCGTCGGCTCGGGGTTGGCCTCGCTGGCCGGAGCGGCCTTCATGATCCGTGACGGAAAAATGACCGGCGATCGGATCACGATCCTCGAACGGCTGAAGTTGCCCGGTGGTGCGCTCGACGGAATCAAGGAACCGAAGAAGGGGTTCGTCATCCGCGGTGGGCGCGAGATGGAGGATCACTTCGAGTGCCTGTGGGATCTGTTCCGGTCCGTTCCGTCGCTCGAGGTCGACGACGCCAGCGTGCTCGACGAGTTCTACTGGTTGAACAAGGACGATCCGAACTATTCGCTTCAGCGTGTCACGGAGAAGTGTGGGCAGGACGCACACACCGACTTCAAGTTCGATATGAGCTCGAAGGCTCAGAAGGACATCATGAAGGTGTTCCTCACTCCGCGTGAGGAACTCGAGAACAAGCGTATCGACGAGGTATTCGGTCGAGAATTTCTCGACAGCAACTTCTGGCTGTACTGGCGCACGATGTTCGCGTTCGAGGAGTGGCACAGTGCGCTCGAGATCAAGCTGTATCTGCACCGCTTCATCCACCACATTCGCGGTCTACCGGATCTGAGCACCCTGAAATTCACCAAGTACAACCAGTACGAGTCGCTCGTGCTGCCGCTGTATACGTGGTTGCTCGACCAGGGGGTGAATTTCCGGTTCGATACCGAGGTCACCGACATCGAGTTCGAGATCACGCCCGAAAAGAAGCAGGCCACGCGTATTCACTGGATCTCCGGCGGAGCCGAGGGCGGCGTCGATCTGACGGCGAACGATCTCGTGCTCACCACCATCGGCTCGTTGACGGAGAACTCGAACAACGGCGACCACCACACACCGGCTCGGCTCGACGAGGGGCCCGCGCCGGCATGGGATCTGTGGCGTCGGATCGCAGCGAAGGATCCTGCTTTCGGTCGTCCCGACGTCTTCGGCGCTCACATCCCCGAAACCAAATGGGAGTCTGCGACGGTCACGACACTCGACGAGCGCATCCCCGAGTACATCCAGAAGATCTGCAAGCGCGACCCGTTCAGCGGGCGCGTGGTCACCGGCGGCATCGTCACGGCACGGGATTCGAAGTGGCTGATGAGCTGGACGGTGAACCGCCAGCCGCATTTCAAGCAGCAGCCGAAGGATCAGATCGTCGTCTGGGTGTACTCGCTGTTCGTCGACGTCCCGGGCGACTACGTGAAGAAGCCGATGCAGGAATGTACGGGCGAAGAGATCACCCAGGAATGGCTGTATCACATGGGTGTGCCCATCGAGGACATTCCGGACCTTGCTGCCAACGCGGCCAAGGCCGTGCCGGTGATGATGCCCTACGTCACCTCGTTCTTCATGCCGCGCCAGGCGGGGGACCGGCCCGCGGTGGTCCCCGAAGGTGCCGTCAACTTCGCCTTCCTCGGGCAGTTCGCGGAAACCACCCGCGACTGCATCTTCACCACCGAGTACTCGGTCCGCACGGGGATGGAGGCCGCATACGAGTTGCTGGGCATAGAACGTGGTGTGCCCGAGGTGTTCGGATCGACATACGACATCCGGAAGCTGCTGCAGGCAACGTACTTCCTCAACGACAAGAAGGAAGAGAACGTGCCGCTGCCGAAGCTGATGCGACGCAGGCTGAGCAAGAAGCTGGACGAGAACGAGATCGGCCAGTTGCTGCACGAGTACCACATCCTCACTCGAGAGTGAGAACGTTTCGCCCGGTAGATCGACAGTCTCCGACGACACGCGTGGGGACTATCGATTTACCGGGCGAATGTGGTGCCGTTCCGCAGACGTGCGGTCGTGTTCCCGATACTCGCTATTGGCGATAGACATCCACATGTGCACCGGTGATCACGCCGAGATTGTACGAGGGGCACCCCAGTTCGTGCCGCACGTCCCAGAGTCCTGACCTGTGGGAACGAACGAAGGACTGGATTGGCTGTAGGGCCCGACCGCGTACAGCGGAAAGGCGTTGGGGATGCCGTGAAGGCCCCAGCAGTCGACGATCAACGCGTACTCCCTGCCGGGCGGTGCATCGGCGTCATGGCAGGTCGCAGTCGCGTTGAAGGCGTCCCGCTGGATCGTGCAGTCCTGGGGGTCGGCGTGGGCGGTGTTGGAGCCGACGATCGTGGCGAAGGCCAACCCGGAAACGATGGCCGTGATGCGAGCGGTAGAACGAATCGAGATCCTTTCAGTAGCAGGTGTAATTGCTGTCGGTCGAGAATGACAGTTCGTGGGTCACCGTCACCGTTCGTTCGATGACAATGCGTCGAAGATGGTTTGTACTCGTGCCTCGTCCTCGATTCCGAGGATGTCTGCCCAGAAATAGACGGCTTCGGTGGTGTATGCGTGGCCGTGTCCGTCGGGCACCTCGGCGGCGAACACCATATCCAGTGTCACCTGCCAGAAGGTGACGAACGGTATCCATGACATTCCCTGGTCGATGTCGGCGCCGCGTTCCTCTCGGAGCCAATCGGGTCGATTCCGGATCAGTGCCGTGGACCACCACACGATCGGGTCGCTGGGGTGCTGCCAGTACACGACGCGGGGAACGTCCCAGTCACCCGCGCCGTCGAGATAGGTCAGGTCGGCGGGTGTTGCAGCAAAACGTACGTTCTGGCCGCCGTAGATGACGGGAAGAATCTCGCGACTCCCCGGATCTCGCGAATCGGTGATGCGGCGCCACTGTTCCGAGAAGTTGGGCGTACCCACCCAGAGGGCGCCGTCGGTACGAGTGATCATGTCCTGTGCGCCCGAGAACGCAGACTGCCCGCCGTACGAGCCCAGCGACTCACCGAAAGCCAGCAGTTTCGGACGTGTTTCAGGGTCGAGGCCATTCCACCTGTCGTACACCGCCTCGAACAGTGCGCGGCCGGCGTTGCGCGGTGAGACGCGGTCGGCGAGGAATGCGAGTGGACTGGCGAGGAACGAGTACTGCATCGCCGCGATGGCCGAGTTTCCATCCGAGAGAAATTCCAGACTCGCCGCGACATCCTGGTCGACCCAACCGCGACCGGTGGTGGTCGCGACCGCCAGATAGTCACGTGTGAATGCGCCGGTCCTCTCGAGCTCCGCCACGACGCGGGCCGCGAGCACCTCCATCTGTTCGAGGTCGGAGCGTTCCTCGAGCTCGTCGAGAGAGCGGTATCCGGCGTACGCGCGGATCGGTGTCATCGCCGGTTCGCCTGTAACGGCCGTGATCTCCGCGGCAGTCGGACCACCTGCGACGAATGTGCGCCCTTCGCGACCCAGTGAATCCCAGGGTTCGAACGACGCGTCGGATCCGGAACGTTCGGGGGCCTGCGGCTGGACGACCCCATCGGGGGTGCCCTCGTCCACGGTCATGGCCGACCCGTTGGCGATTCGCGCGATTTCCACCGACAGGATTCCCTCGACGGCCAGGACGACGACGAGCCCGACCACCACGACACTCACCGCACGAGCTACCTGCACCGGGAGAACCCGGACGACCAGTCGGGTGAGTGCCTGGGCGACGCGGCGCAGACCTCGGCCTGCCGTCAACAGGATGAGGAAGACGAGAATGGCGACGAGGAGGACGCCGGGGTAGTCCCAGCTGCTTCCCGCTTCCACACCCACCAGGCCTCGACTGATGTCCTGCCACCACGAGCCGAGGACGAGGAAGGTCGGCACGATCACCAGGGCGATCGCCCCGAGCGCATACCAACCGACTTTCTTCTGCGTATGAGACCAGCGGGTGGTGAATCCACATTTGCGCACGCCCCAGGCGATGAGAACACCGACTCCGTAGCCCGTGACGACGCTGATGCCCGTGGCCACACCCTGTAGGTACCAGGCGCGCGGAAGCAGCGACGGCGACAGCGACCAGCAGTAGAACAGCAATGCGCAGGCGAGCCCGACCGGATGGAAGCGCCCGAGCCACCGCAGCATTCCGGCCCGCAATCGTGTCGGTAGCGGTAACGAGGGCGCCTCCGGCGCGGAGTCGTTGGTGGTCCTGTCGGTCGTAGACGTCATCGCGGTCGCTCTCATCAGAAGGGAGGGCATGCTGGGCAATGTGGTGGATGCCTCGCCCGCGTGTCGCCGCATAAGCCACGTCGAAACGACGGAATGCGGTGCCGTAGATCAGAAGTTAGCAGACAGGGAGCGTGGGTCAGGGTGGAACGAGTGTGTTGTGCCCCAGTAGCACCTGAAAGCGCGAGTCGGGCCCGACCACTACTCCCGTAGAGCGGGATTTACCGGTGGAACCGGTGTGACTGCCGTTACCTTCCCCCGAAACATCTGCGTTCGGAAGGAGCGGCATGGCTGGACGGGTTGCGGGGAAGGTAGCTTTCGTCACGGGCGCGGCACGGGGGCAGGGCCGCAGTCACGCGCTGAGGCTTGCCGAGGAGGGCGCGGACATCATTGCCCTCGACCTCGCCGAGGGTGTCGACACGGTCACCCCACACTACCGGGCAGCGACCGAGGACGATCTCGCCGAGACGGCCCGCGGAGTCGAGGCGCTGGGACGTCGCATCATCACCGGAAAGGTCGACGTCCGCGATTTCGAGGCACTGTCCGAATTCCTCGACCGCGGTGTCGCCGAGCTGGGCCGCGTCGACATCGTCGTAGCCAACGCCGGCATCTTCATCAGTGGTGAACCGGCACACCGGATCACAGAGGCCGAATGGGACGATGTTCTCGACATCAATCTCAAGGGCGTGTGGCACACGTGCAAGGCCGCCACTCCACATCTGATCGATCAGGGCCACGGGGGATCGATCGTCATCACCAGTTCCACCGCAGGGATCAAAGGCACGCGCGACGCCGGCGCATATGCAGCCAGCAAGCACGGCGTCGTCGGGTTGATGCGGACCCTCGTCAACGAACTCGGCAAGTACCGCATCCGGGTGAACACAGTCCATCCCGGCGCGACCGACACCGACATGATCATGAACGACAGTTGCTTCGGCCTCTTCCTGCCGGGCGTAGAGCATCCGACGAAGGAGCAGGTGGCCCCGCTGTTCGCAGGTGCGAATGCGATGCCCGTCCCGTGGGCGGAGCCGATCGACATCTCCCATGCGGTGTTGTTCCTCGCCTCGGACGAGGCGCGTTACGTGACCGGGACGCAGCTCCGCGTCGACGCCGGTTTCACCACTCGATGAGGAGACCCATGACAATACGAGTGGACGACCGCACGGTCACCGAGGTGGCGCAGCAGTGGCTGTCCGGGTTCGCCGACCTGCTTCGCACGGGCGACGGCGCCGAAGTGTTCCTGCACCCCGACCTGTGGTGGCGCGACCTGCTCGCCTTCTCCGGCGACCTGCGCAGCCTGCACGGCGCAACGCAGGTAGACGCATTGATCAGGTCCGTCGTCGACCACCAGGTACGCGGCGAGGTGCTGGATCCGGCTGCGTCGCCGACGGAGGTTCCGGGCCGAGAGATGATTCAGGTGCTGTTCCGGTTCGACACCCGGCTTGGTCATGTCCGCGGTGTCGCCAAGCTTGTGTGCGACGACGAGCGGTGGCGGGCACGAAACATCCTCACCGCGCTCGATTCCCTGGCCGGCCACGAACCGGCGATCGGCGCTCGTCGACCCGACGGTATGTCAGCAGCGGGGGAGGACCCGGAATTCTGGGCAGCACGCCGCGCCCGCGAACTCGACTGCCGCGACCGGGATCCGGACGTTCTGGTGATCGGGGCCGGGCACTCGGGGCTGGCGTTGGCCGCCGAACTCGGGGCGCTCGGCGTCAGAACCCTGTTGGTGGATCGGACGGAGCGGGTCGGCGACAACTGGCGCTGCAGATACGACTCGCTGGTGCTGCACGACCCGGTCTGGTCGAATCATCTGCCGCTGATGCCGTTCCCGCCGAACTGGCCGATCTTCACGCCGAAGGACAAGATGGGAGACTGGCTCGACATCTACTCCAGAGCAATGGAACTCGATGTCTGGAACAGCACTCGGGTCACGGCGGCGTCGTTCGACCCGGCCGAGCGTCGCTGGACCGTCGTCGTGAACCGGGACGGAACTCCACGGACCCTGCGCCCGTGGCACGTCGTGCTCGCCACCGGACTCAGCGGTACCGAACCGAAGATGCCCGCATTCGAGGGCGCCGACCGATTCGCTGGAGAACTGCTCCACTCGAGCGGATACCGAACCGAGTCCGCGAGGCACGGCACTCGCACGGTGGTGATCGGAACCGGCAACAGCGGACACGACATCGCGCAGGACCTCCACGCGTCGGGTGCGCACGTCACGCTGGTGCAGCGAGGGCCCACGCATGTCGTCAGCACGACCGCCCTGTACGGGGGCGACGACATTCGAAACGCGGAACACCGGCAGACCGATGTCGCCGACCTGATCTCCGCATCCTCGGCGCGCCGTGACCCGCAGTACCAGGAGGGGTTGCGGGCATGGGTGCGCATGCTTGCCGAGGCGGACCGAGAACTCCTCGACCGATTGACTGCACGCGGCTTCGTGCACGATGCCGGCCCCGACGGCACGGGCGTCGCCACATTGTTCCTGACGCGCAACGGCGGCTATTACATCGATGTGGGCGCCGCGCCCCTGATCGCGGACGGGCGGATCGGGGTGGTCACCGGATCGATCGAGCGTCTCGACGCCGACGCACTTGTCATGGCGGACGGCACTCACGTAGCTGCCGACACCATCATCTGCGCGACCGGGTTCCGCGGCATCCTCGACACCGCGCGCCGCATCCTCGGTGATGCCGTCGCCGACGCCTGTGGGCCGGTCTGGGACCTGGACGACGAGGGCGAATTGCGGTCCGTGTGGCGACGATCCGGACATGACCGGTTCTGGATCCATGGCGGGAACCTCGCGCTGGTCCGCACCTACGGTAGGTACCTCGCGTTGCAGATCAAGGCCGATCTGGAAGGGATCGAACTACCTGCGCTCGGCTGGTGAGCACCACCTTCCCGCGCGCTGTCCGGCCCTCCACCGCCGCGTGCGCTGCTGCGGCCTCCGACAAAGGGAAGCGTGTGATCAGCGGTCGTAACCCCCCGCTCGCAGTGCGCGCCAACCAGGTCGAGCGCAATGCGTCCCACCCGATCCTCTGGCAGAGGAGAGCCGAGCGTGTACAACTCGACGCCAATGGACGTCGTTGCTGCACATGACCGAGGGAATTGCACGGGCGTACCAGATTCCCGGGACCACCTCGATCGAGCGTTCCTGCACGGTGTCGTAGGCGGCCTTGCGGTCCTCGAACGCCTTACCGATACGTCCGCGAATGAAACGGACACGAACAACGCGTCGACCGCGAGCGGCTGCCTTTCCGGCGCGCGGTTGTGCTGTGAAATGCGGGCGGCGTGGCTAGAGCTTGTCGAGGTCGACGGGCGGGAACTCGCCGTAGACCCCGCGATCGCTGCCCTCGAGGTACCACTCGTGCTGTGTCATGGCGCGTGCCTTCAAACTCGATCGTCGAGCACGTTCCATGTCTGCGGCGTTCCGCCGGGCCTCGAGCGCGCGCTCCGTGGCTCCGCGAATCTTGGGAGCTGCCGCCGCGATCATCGCGACAGCGAGCCCGACCCCGAGGACGACGCCGACGACGACCAGGATGGTTTGCCAGTGCTCGATGATCAATCCGAGGACGACGAGGGCCGCGAAAAGCCCCAACCAGTTCTTCATGTTTGCCTCGTCACCCAATTTCCGATCAGCAGAAGTCCCTGGTTATCGGCAGTGCTGGCAGTGTTGTTACACAAGTCGATTCAGCCCCGGCCTGCCTTGGAACCTGTCGGTGACGTCCGGTAAGAATGTCGGTCATGTCGGATTTTCGTCCCGGCGTGGAAGACATCAGGAGGTCGACGTGATCGATACGCGCGTACATGCGAACGGGCCCGCGACCCTGCCCCGCGGTCACCGCTGGGTGGTGGTCGACGTCGAGACATCCGGTTTGCGCTCGAACGCGCACCGGGTGCTCAGCGTCGCTGCATTGGCGCTGCGTGAAGACGGTTCCGTCGAACGCGAGTTCTCCACCCTCGTCAACGCCGACTGCGACCCCGGCCCGGTGCACATCCACAACCTGACACGCGAGCGGCTCGCCGATGCGCCCCGGTTCACGGATATCGCAGGCGACCTCGCCGACATCCTCGACGGCGGCACCCTCGTCGCACACAACGCATCGTTCGACTACGGATTCCTCGACGCCGAGTTCCGGCGGGCGGGCAGGTCGATCCCGACCAGCCAGCGTCTCTGCACCCTGGCGTTGTCGCGGCGCCTGGAACTCGATGTGCCCAACTACCAGCTGGCCACCCTCGCCCGGCACTGGCAGGTCCAGCAGTTGCAAGCACACGACGCCTACGACGACGCACGTGTGCTCTCCGAAGTGTTCGTACGCAGCGCCACGATGGCCGAGAGCCTGCAGCTGCCCCTTCCCGTGGTGAACTGCCGGAGCCGGAAGTCGGTGTATCCGGATTCGGTGCAGCGGGTGCCGTGCCAGTGGAAGAACCCTGGCCGTCTCACTGAGGCGGGGCTGGTGCAGGGCATGAAGGTCGTGATCAGCGGATCCACCGACACACCGCGTCTGACGTTGTCGGGCCGCATGACGGAAGCTGGGCTCGACGTCCTCAACAGCGCGAGTCGCCAGACCAGCGTTGTCGTCTGCAACGACACCGGTGTGCAGACCGCCAAGGTGCGCAAGGCCATGGCCGAGGGCATTCCCGTCATCACCGAACAGCAGCTCGAAGCGCTGCTGGAGCGAGTCGTGCCGGGGGAGCCCAAAGTGGCGACCGTGATCGACATCGTCCCGCAGCAGGAAACCCCGGTGACGGCGACGCCCACTCCGGAACCGCAGTCGTGGACGCTCCAGGGTCAGAAGCCCAAGTTGTGGTCAGGGCGCCGAGTGCTCCTTCTGGGCGGTACCCATCTCGAAGCGGTCATGATGCGTTCACGCATCGCGCAGCTCGGTGCCCGGCCGTCTCTCAACTTCACGGCTGCCGTCACCGACGCTCTTCTCCTCGAGGGCGCCGACGCAGACAAGCGGATCTTGCGGGTCAACGATCGCCGGCTGCCGGTGCTCACCGCAGACGATGTGAATGCCGCGATCGAGAAGGGCGTCGTTCCGCCTCACATGCGGACCGAATCCCGTCTGACGGCGCCGGTGCTCTCACAAGGTGAAGTGATCGACCTTCCGGCGAAGACCACGCAGTGGTCGGTGAACGTCGCATGGAAGGCCGAAGCCGGCGGCGACGAATTCGATGTCGACGTCGTTGCATTCTTACTCGACGGTAGTGAAAGAGTCGACACCGACGCCGATTTCGTCTTCTACAACAACCCCGTCTACGACGACGGCGTGGTCGAACTGACCATGGACGGCAGCAGTGAGCAGTCCATACGCCTGGATCTGGCAGCGATTCCGAATGAGTGTGAGCGGATTGCGATTGCGGCGGCGATCGACGGAGACCGCACGTTCGGCGACCTCGGTGCAGTATCTGTCAGCGTCGACAGCGAGGCAGGAACCGCCGCCACCGCGGTCCTCGACGCCGGAACCACCGAGCGCACCATGGTCCTCGCCGAAATCTACCGACGATCCGGGAAGTGGCGGTTGCGGGCGGTCGGGCAGGGATACGACGACGACCTTGCAGCACTCGCCGTTCGGTACGGGGTGGAAGTGGAAGAGAGCGACTGACCGGTCTCGCTGTGGTGGGCAATCGCACTGACATAGGATCAGTGGTCATGGATCCCACCGAAACCGCACCCGAGCAGGTCTCGATCGGGCGCTACTGGAAGCATGCACTCCCGGCAAGGCTCGTGGTGTCCCAGGATCGGTGCTGGTCATCGTGTCACCGTCCGTCGTGATCCACAACCCCTTGCAGCTGCCGCTCGATCGGACTCGGATCGACGAACCGGCGGAGTGATATGACCACTGTTGCCGATCACCAGAGATTCGGTCAGCTCACCTACACCTCGTTCGACCGCCCCGGCTCCGCCGGCGGCGGTGGTTGGCAGATCAAACAGACCTCCGGCGACATCGATCCGGACGAAGAAGAAACCCTGCTCGCAGGCATCGTGACGCGGTTCGAACCCGTCCGGCAGATCCCTCGGATCCCGACCACCGAGGAAGTGGAGAACCGGCCCCGCCGATTGATGTATACGCCGGGTACCGGAAACACGGGTCTGTACTGGCACACCGTCCAGGCGGGAGCCGAACCGTCCGGACGGCTCGGAAACGTCTTTGCTCATGCACTTCTCGACCGTCGAACCGATGCGAACTCGAGGCCGATAGAACGATGGCGCTCAGCCGAGTGGCTCACGCCGTACGGGCCCACCCACGTTGCCGGCGCAATCCTTTCGTCCCCGGAACCCCGGCCGAGCGACGACGCTTCGCGTGCCTCCACCCTGGACTTTCTCCTCGAACCCGGCACATCGCGGATCGGTATCTTCAGCGTCCTCCTCGACGCGGTTGCTCAGGCATTCCGTGGTGGTTCACCCGTGGTACTCGGCTGCACGGATACCGATAGCGCCGCCGGGTGGATCGCCGCCGTCTCACACTTCATGTCGCCGGGAACGAGCCGATGCTTCGGATGGTCCACCTTCGACCGATTGCACACGGTCGACGACACCGTCGCGCGCGGCGCGCACCTCGTCGCGGTCCCCCTCGAAGATCTCCCTGGTGACACCCCCGGATGCGTCGTGTTCGGCGAGAACGAAACACCGGCCCTCGGCGTGCTCGACGGAGAACCACACTGCGTCGACAACGGCGACATGGTGCCGGTGACCCCGTGGTCGGGGCTGGCGCAGATCGTCCTGGTCGACGAATCGATTGCCGCCCGCACCCTTGCCCATCAGGACGAGATCGCGAAGAAAGTGGGCGACGACGACCTGTCGCCGATGTGGCCGCTGGCGATGGCTGTGGTGGCAGACAGCGACCTGCACGACTCGTTGGACGAAGCAACGACTGTCCTGCTGGAACAAAGCCCCGAGACGGCGATGGAGTCGGAGTTCGCGTCGTTGATCGTCGACGTGGTGGACAGCAATTTCGGCGACACCGCGGGGCAGGCTGCCCGAGTGTTCGGCGGCTGGCACGCCGACGATCGGCTGGCTCCGGTGGTGCGCACCCTCGCCGGACGCGTGTTCGCCTACCGGGTGTTCCACGATCGCGCATGGTTCAGCAACGCCGATCCTTCCCATCGGGCCCTACTCGACCATTGCGATCGGACCCCCGAACTCGTGACGGAGGCCGACCGCTTCCTCGGTGCACTGCGAAACCGTCTGTCGTTCGCCCACCAGATCGAAGACGTGGCGGTCGCGGCACTCCAGGCGATCGATGCGATCATCCGAGCCGATCTCATGAGCGATCGCGGCAGCGAGCTGACCTTCGACATCCTCGAGCTCGTGGTGGTACCGATGCTGTGCGACGAGACCCAGGGCCCGCAGCTCGTAGCAGAGGTCGGTCCCGTCGGCCGATCGACGTGCATCGACTACCTGCAACCTGCCGTCGTCGCGCACTTCGATTTCATCGGCAGACCGCTCGGGTCTCGACTCGAACCTTCCGTGTTGGCGTTCATTGCGAGCAGCGTGACCGGGGTACCCACCTTCGACGACTTCGCGGCGGATCCGAGCCTGGTGGGCACCACCCAGAGCGTCATCATCGCCGAAGGCGTCTTCGCCCTTGCCGAACAGGGGGAGGGGGCGCGGGTACGGAGCGAACTGGCGGTTGTCGCGTTGTGGCGTGCGTTCTACGAACTCAACGAAGGCTCGGGCGCTATCCCCGGGCTGGACAACGTCGTCGCCGCTCAGCAGTGGACCGCTGCCGAATGGCGCCAGATGGTCCAGACGTATCCGAGTGTGGTCGCCCCGCGGTTCCTTCAGGACGCCGTGGTGTGTGAACCGTGGGGCACCGACGTCGAATTACTTGCCCGGCACATCCTGACACTGCTGGACCACGCAGGTTCCGCACCGTGGCAAGAAGATCCGCACCATGACGCCCTTGCCGGCGCATGGGCATTGATCCGGTTACGGAACAGCTGGGACGGGATATCCGAACAGGAACTGGACCGCGACCTCGGTCGGTACGGTCTGCCGACGATCACAGACTATGCCCGACACTACGAAGCCGATCTGCCGGATGACGTGCTCGCCGGGTTGGCGGTATGCATCGTCGCTGCGAAGGCTCGCTCCGCGGTGCTTCCAGTGCTCCCTCCGAGACACGTTGCTGCACTTGCCGATGCGATCGAGCTCAACGACCGGTTCGTCGTCGACTCGATCGTCGAACTCGCGCAGGCCGGTGCTTTGGACGAGAATTGGCTGATCGCCTACGCCGTTTTGAGCTCGCCCGGCTCACCGGATGTTGTGCTGGTATCCGAAACAGTAGGTGTGCTGGCACATTTCGTTGTCGGATCCGACTCCGAACGCCGCGGCATTCTCGACGAGGTTGCCGCGGAGATCCTCCCGGAGCCATGGAACCTCGGACCACGAGACCGCCGCGGGGTGCAGGCGGCAGTGAGTGCCGAACTGATGGAGTTCCGCGACCGCACCGTCGACCTGGCACGCGAAGCGTATGCCGCGTTCGTCGAGGGGTGGTACGAGCAGAGGGTGGCCGACGCGCAGCGTGCGGTGTCCAGGTTGAGGGGGCCGTTCTGACAAGTTCGGTTTGCCGAACACTTGGGAGGAAGCCGCGTGGCGATGAGCTCCTTCGGAGATTCAAGGGTGCGAAAGCGCCGGGCTGCCCGATTCCTTCGCACGCAAGCAACGACGCACGCGTAGAAGCCGATGCAGACGGTTCCGCCGGGGTGAAGTGGGACCGGCCATCGACATGTCGGTGACGGTTCTTAAGGTGGACCTTGCCCGCATCCGTCGGCGGGCGGAAGGGCGTCTGCAGAGTGAAGGGAGTGGGTGTGGAGTCGAGGGACAACGATCCTGAACTGAGAGATCGCGTGCGGCGCCTACTCACCTTCTTGTCCGAGCTCGTCAAGACCCGCAGCGCGCCCGTCCGTGTCCTCGACAAACACCGTGCCGTGATGTCGCTCGCCGAGGGAAATCTCGAAGTCGGCCTCAGTGCCGATGCCGCCGCCGGCGACGTCGTCCTCCGCGCACGACGTGTTCAACTCGAAGACCCACCGCAACCTCCGGGCGTGGTTGCGAAGTATGTGCAGGGGTCGATCGACGACTCCACCGGCGAACCCACCCTCGACCCGCAGGCTCCCGAAGGCCTGGACGGCTTCGACACCTGGCTCGCCGCATGGCAGGCGTGGGCGGCGGTCGACCGCGAACGACGACCCGCGTCGCACCTCTACACGTTCCTGCAGCGCGCGATGCTCGACCTCGAAGCCCAACCGGAATCGCTCGAGCTCGTCCTAGCATCGGGTCTGCTGCACCTCTCCGACGATGTGGCGGGGGAGAAGGTGCACACGCACCTGATCACCCAGTCCACTCTCATCGAGCGCCATGGGCAGTCCGGAGACCTGTTGGTCCGGTTGAATCCGGAAGCGGTCCTGTCGCTCGAAGATTCCCAGATCCTCACCGGGCTGAAAGTATTCGATCCGTCCAGCACCCGTCCCCTGCGCGAATCCCTCGTCACCCAGGTCGCGTCGCCCGTCGACCCCGCCGCCCGAGTGTTCTTCAAGGAGTGGGCCGGCCGCGCGCTCACCGTGCCTGTCGACGTCGTCGACCGCAAGAGCGAAGCATCGTCGCCCCACGCGTTCCTGACGCCGGCGCCGACCCTGGTGCTGCGTAAACGCGGCGCCTATGCCCTCGTCGAGTACTACAACCGCATGATCGACGCTGCAGCCGACGAGTCGAAGCCGGTGCCGCTCGGTTTGGCGCAGCTCGTCGAAGCGATCGAACCGTCCGACCGCATTGCATGGCTCGACCGCATCAGCACGTCGTCTGCGTTGTTCGCCGAAGATCCGCTGTTCCCTCTGCCCGCGAACGAGGAGCAGCGCGACATCATCGACCGGCTCGCCGGCGACAGCGGCGTCGTGGTCGAGGGCCCTCCGGGTACCGGCAAGACCCACACCATCGCCAACCTCGTGTCCGCCCTGCTTGCGCGTGGCCAGCGCGTCCTGGTCACGAGTGAGAAGGCGCAGGCGCTGCGCGTCCTCCGCGACAAGCTTCCGCCCGAACTGCAGGATCTGTGCGTGTCGGTCACTGACGTGGCGCGCGGAGGATCCGCGGAACTCAACCGCAGTGTCGATGAGATCGCCACCCGCAAAGCGCAATTCAACCAACGGCGTGCGACGCAACGCATCGACGACCTCGCAACGCAGCGAGGTGTTGCATTGAACCGCCGTGCGGCACTGACGGAAGAGATCCGCCAGACCCGTGCGGACGAGGCGGTCGTCCACACCGACGTGGCCGACGGATATCAGGGGACGGCCGCCTCGATCGTCCGGCAGGTCAGAGCACAGGAAACCCGGCACGGGTGGTTGCCCGTGCCGCTCCTCACCGACACTTCACCACTGGCCGTCGAGGAACTGCTCACCCTCCACTCGGTTCACCAGAGCTCGAGTGTCGAGCGCGCGCGGCGCCGACAGCAGGCCTTCCCGGAGCTGTCGCTCCCCACTCAGAGGGAGGTGCAGAACGCGTGCAACGCGGTCGCGCAGGCACCCTCCGACTTGGCGAGCAGTGAAATTCAGGGATTGCTGGGGATACTCGAGGGTTCGTCGCCCGAGACGCTCGCCCGCATTCGCGACCTCTGCGAACAACTGCAGGGCGCACTGCATGAGGCGGAACGACTCGACCCACGATTCCAACGCGTGGCCGACGACGTCCTGTCGGGCAGGGCGCAGCACCTGTGGGGAAAGACCGCTGAGTTCGCGGATCTCGTGCAGGCGGCGCAAGCCGCAGATCGTGTCGTCGGTGTCAGCGCAGTGGAGACACCCGTGACAGGGCGGATCGCCTTCGATGCGTACGACGCGCTGGCCCGCAAGCTGGATGCGGGGGATACCTGGCGTAGTGGCTTCTCCCGGTTCCGCAGGAGCGACGAGCAATCGGCGGTCGAGGCACTCGGCGAACCCGCGACGGTCGACGGTGTCGCGGCCACTACTGCCCACACGGCACGGATCGTGGCCGAGCACCTTCGTGCCCTCGATGCGGTTCGGGTGGTGGGGATCGTCCTCCGTGATCTCGGCATCGACATCACCCTCGACGGGTCGCGCAGCCGTGCAATCGGCACCCTGGCGTTCATCAACCGCGACCGCGGCATCGTCGACAATCTTGTCGCACGGGTACGGGACGTCGAATTGGCGCTACGGGAAATCAACCCGGGTGCGCCGCGGATCGCGAGCGTCGGACAGGCGCGGTCGGTCGCGGAGTCGGCACGGGTCATCGCCGCGGCCGGAACTGCGGAGGCAAGCAAGACCTGGCTCGAATCCATCGGCATGTATGTGCGGGGGGAAATCGCCGGGGGAGCGTCGCCCGAAGGTCGCGCGCTGGCACGGGCCTTCCACGACGCGGACTTCGACGGCATCAACGCAGCGTTGGACGCGTGGGACCGCGCAGCAGGCGAACAGCGTGAAGAGTTGGCTCTCGTCTCCCTGCACGCTCGACTGACCGACGCCGCACCGGCGCTCGCGCAGGCCATCGCAGAGGATCCGTCGAGACCGGACTGGCCGGCCCGCCTCGCCGGCATCGAGAGCGCGTGGGCGTGGCGACGCGCAGATGAGCGGGTGCGGCGCTACCACGAGCACCGCGACGACGGGCAGTTCGAACGCGATCTGGATGCCGTCGACAAGGACATCGCGCGGCTCACCACGCAGCTCGCTGCGGAGAAGTCGTGGAGTGCGTGTCTCGACCGCGCGACCGCCGAACAGGTTCAGGCCCTCCATTCCTACCGCGACCATGTCGCGAGTATCGGCAAAGGCACCGGCAGGTACGCGGAGCGCTATCGTGCCGCGGCCCGTGAGGCCATGCAGGTCGCGCAAGGCGCGGTGCCGGCGTGGGTGATGCCTCTGCAGCAGGTATTGGCTTCGATTCCGCCCGAACAGAATTCGTTCGACGTCGTCATTATCGACGAAGCGAGCCAGGCCGATATCAGCAGTCTGTTCCTCTTGTGGCTGGCTCCGCGGGTGATCGTGGTGGGCGACGACAATCAGTGCGCACCGAGTGCGGTGTCGTTGGGGGCACTCGAAGGAGTGTTCAGCCGCCTCGACTCGTACCTGCCCGACATCCCGAAGTATATGCGCGACAGTCTTACTCCGAGGTCGAGTTTGTTCTCGTTGCTGCGGTCGCGGTTCGGGAGCGTCATCCGGTTGCGGGAGCATTTCCGGTCGATGCCGGAGATCATCGAGTGGTCCAGCAGCCAGTTCTATGCTGATGCACCGCTGGTTCCGCTGCGGCAGTACGGTGCCGACAGATTGCCGCCGCTGCGCACCACCTTCGTCGAAGGTGGTGCCGTCACGGGACAGAACTCGACGCTGACGAACCATGTCGAGGCCCATGCTCTTGCCGACACTCTCGTCCAGTGTCTCGATGACGAGCGCTACGACGGGAAGACGTTCGGTGTGGTGGTTCTGCAGGGGCAGTCGCAGGTCGACGCCATCCAGAACGAACTCCTCGACAGGTTGAGCCCGGAGCAATGGGAAGAACGCAGACTCCGCGTCGGCACACCACCGGATTTCCAGGGCGACGAACGGAACGTGGTATTCCTGTCGATGGTGGTCGGCCCCGAACAGAACATCGCGGCGATGACGAGGACCGAATATCAGCGAAGGTTCAACGTCGCCGCGTCGCGGGCGCAGGATCAGCTGTGGATGTTTCATTCGCGGACCGTGGACACGTTAAGGCCGACCGACCTGCGACATTCCCTGCTCACATACATGCAGTCGACGGCCCAAGCGCCGGCCGCGCCTATGCCTGAAGGTGTCACTCGCAACGAACGGCACGAGGCGTTCGGCAGTTTCTTCACGCAGGAGGTGTTCCTCGACATCCTTGCTCGCGGGTATCACGTGAACCCGCAGGTGGAGGTGAACGGTTACTTCATCGACCTGGTGGTGACCGGCGTGGCAGGGAAGCTGGCTGTCGCGTGCGATGGCGATCAGTGGTACTCGAGCCCCGATCAGCAACGTGCCGATCTCGAACGCGAGCGTGAGCTGCAGCGGAGCGGGTGGAGGTTCTGGAGGGTTCGCGAATCGGAGTACTACTTCGATCCGGCTACGGCGATGGCCGGGCTGTGGGGTGAGTTGGAGCGGCGTGGCATCGCGCCCAGTGTTGCTGTGGCCGGTGCTGTTTCAGGGAATCATGTCGGATCTGCGATCGCGGAGCGCATTTCGGTGTTCCAGTTGCCGGTCGTCGAGAAGGCAAGGTCCACTGAAACGTCGGTGCCCTCGCGGCTCGCGGATGCGATCGTGGATGCACTCGGAGACGAGTCGTATCCGGTGGTTGAGATCGCCGACCGGCTGGGCGTGGACTGGACGGTCGTGCTCCCCGCGCTGGAAGGGCTCGTGGCTGCAGGGGCCGTCGCCGCGGTCGCTGCGGCGGGGGAGCGGACGGAGTATCGGGCCGCGGGTGTTGTTGATCCGTAGGCCGATGATGTTCGAGAGCAGAGCCGACTGGCGAGGCCGCATCTGAGGCGGTTGCGAAGGCTCACTCCGTTGCGGATTCAGTGTGCGTTTCGTAGGGTTGTGGCCTACGAAACGCACACTGAAAGGCGGGATGGGCGGTGAGTGTAGTGAGAGGAACGCCCCTGCCGGCGGAGTTGGCGCGATCCGTCATGCGAACGTTCCGTCCTCAGGACGTAGCTCACGTGTACGCGCACCCACGGCCGGAACTGTCGCGGCTCACTGACAGGGGCCTACTGCACAGGGTCGCGTCGGGCTACTACATCGTTGTCCCGCAAGAGCAGGTGGGACGACGGTGGCTTCCCGGACTCGAGGCTGCGGCCGCAGGGATCGCGTCGACGATCTACGGAGCAGACCACGCGGTGCTGATGGGCGTCAGCGCTGCACGGGTTCTCGGCGCGATCCCACGTGCACTGGCCACCGCCGTCGTCGCTGTTCCCCGTGCGCACCGGCCCATAGAATTGAGCGACCGCGACGCCACGGTCCGGTTCGTCCAGCGTGATACGGACGTGCTCGATGCGGAACGTGTGGAGACATCACTTGGGCCTACGCTTGTCACTACTCCCGAACAGACAGTGCTCGATCTCGCCCGCCGACCGTTTCTCGGTAATGCAGAAGACGAAGTTCCCGCTGCGATCGTAAACCTCTACAGCCGCAGTGATCCTGAACGGCTCGAACAGCTTGCGGTGCCGCAGCGCCTCGTTTCAGCGTTGCGTCGTGCCGAGTCTTGGGTAGGAATACGTCCATGAATCTCGACGAACGTGACGCTGTTGCCGCGCAGTTCGGGGTCTCGCCGGAGCAGGTGGAACGCGACCATCTCATCTCTCACCTGCTCGCCGCGATTGCAGGACGATTCGTCGACCACCTGCACTTCATCGGCGGCACTGCGCTCGCACGCACCCATCTCCCGCAGGGGCGTCTCAGCGAAGACATCGACCTCGTGGCTCTAGGTAACCGCACGGAGTTGGCTTCTGAACTCGATGCTGCGCTCGAGCGTTCTGTCGCGCGGACTCACGGTCGATTGGTTTGGGATCCGGCGCTTTCTGTCGTCAAAGACACCCAGGCAGCGAATCTCCGCACCGCCAGTGGTCTTTCTGTCAAAATTCAGTTGCTGTCCTCGCAAGACCGCACTGTGTGGCCTGCGGAGTCCCGAGATCTGGAACAGCGCTACAGCGACGCGCCCCAGGCGAGGTTGATGGTGCCTACGCGGTCTGCCTTTGCGGCGGCAAAGACCGCGACATGGCACGATCGACGTGCTCCGCGCGACCTGTGGGATCTGTGCGCACTGGCCGAGATCGGAGCGATCGATGCGGAGGCCGCTATGTTGTTCCGCAATTACGGTCCGACGAACAGGATGCCAGGAAGGCATCTGTTCGAGCGGCCGCCCAGCGAAGCGGACTGGCGGTCTCAACTTGCTGGTCAGACTCGTCTGACCAGGACGGCATCCGAGACGCTTGTCATTGTCTGTGAAGCGTGGGCGCGCGCGGCGCACTGAGGGTTGCTTCTAAAGATGCTTCGGTAATAGGGTGTGTCGCTGCGCGTGATTGATGCCGTGCTACTTGATCATTGAACAATGGCAGGGAAGAAGACTGATTCCGGC